>JAGQOO010000239.1 GCA_020427345.1 Phycisphaerales bacterium
CCAGGGCCTCGCCGGCGTCTCATACGAGGTCAAGCTCGACTTCGTCGATTGGAAGCTCGACAAGGGCGTCGAGGCGTCCGCGTTTGACTTCACGCCGCCGGACGGCGTCGAAAAGGTCGACACCTTCAATCCGCACGCCAAGGGCGGCCCGAAACCCACACCCGCCGCCGGCGCTGAAGGCCTCGTGGGCAAGCCGGCCCCCGGTTTTTCGCTCGACGTGCTCGGCGGCGGCAAAGCCGACTTGGCCGCGCACAAGGGAAAGGACATTGTCGTCCTCGACTTCTGGGCGACCTGGTGCGGCCCTTGCCGGCGTGCGCTGCCGGTTATCGCGAGCGCCTGCGGTAAGTTCGAGAATGTGAAGATGTACGCCGTCAACCTGCGTGAAGATGTCGAACGCATCTCGAAGTTCCTCGAGACGCAGGATCTGAAAGTGACCGTGGCCCTCGACAAGGGCGAAACCGGTCAGGCCTACGGCGCGAACCGCATTCCGCTGAGCATCGTCATCGACAAGGACGGAGTGGTGCAGGCGATTCACCGGGGCTTTTCCGACGACCTCGGCTCACAACTCGAAGGCGAGCTGAAGCAGTTGCTGGAAGGAAAGAAGCTGGCGCCGCCGCAATAATCCGAGTCGGCCTCAGGCATTACACATCGGCTCGCGCCGGCGTTGCTTGACGCTGGCGCGAGCCGCTTTGACAATCGCGGCATGAGCGAGGCGCAAATCACTGAGCCGCTCGACGCCGCCCGCGCGGAGCGCGTGTGGGCTGCCCTGGCCGGCCTGATCGCGCCGCTGCCCCCCAGTCATGTATCGGCGAATGACGCGCTGAACGGCGTGCTCGCCGAACCTGTGGTCACCCGCCACGACTTTCCGCCGTTCGACCGCGCCATGATGGACGGCTACGCCGTTCGGCTCGACACGTTTCGAGGCGGCGCCGCTACGCTGCGCGATCTGGGTCTGATCCGGGCCGATGCAGGTGAGCCCGCGATCGAACTGCGGGCCGGCGAGCCGACTTGCGCCCGCATCAACACCGGCGCTCCGATTCCGCGCGGCGCCGAGGCGGTTGTCATGGTCGAGCATGCGCAGGAAACGCCAGCAGGCGTGCGCCTGACCGATGAGCCGAAACGCGGCCAGCATATTGAGCGAAAGGGCGCGATTCGCGGCGGCGGCGAGGTCGTACTGGATCGCGGCGCTCGAATCACCCCCGGCGCGCTGGCCACTATCGCGGCCGCCGGCCAAACGACGGTCCGCGTTCATCGCCGGGCGCAAGTGCGAATTCTGACCACTGGCGACGAGCTCGCCCGGCCGGGGGCAGACCTGACGCACGGCCAAATCTACGACAGCAATGGCGTGATGCTCCGTGAACTTTGTATCGCGGCTGGAGCCGACATCGCGGGCGTTGGACACTGTGATGACGATCCGCGATTGCTTGACCAAACGCTGATCAGCGCTCTTGAGGCCGAAGTCGTCATTGTGGCAGGCGGCATGTCGAAAGGCTCGCACGACCTCGTGCCTGCGGCGCTTGAGGCGCTGGGGGTTCGCTGGATCGTCCGAAGCCTCGATCTGAAACCGGGCAAGCCGATGCGGATCGGCCGATCGCCTGCCGGCGGGTGGGTGTTCGGACTTCCGGGCAATCCGGTGAGCTGCGCCGTATGCTTCCTGTTGTTTGCCAGAATGGTGATTGACGGCCTGCACGGCGTCGCGTCGCGGCCGCCGGCGAAGCTGCGCTGTGCCGTCAGACAACGCGTTCCCGCGAACGGCGCCCGCCCGATGTTCCATCCGGCCCGCTGGTGGATCGACGCCGAAGGACAGCCATGCTTGGAGCCAATCGACTGGCGCGGCTCCGGTGACCCGTTCGGTATGTCCACCGCAAATGCGCTGATGTATCGCGACGCACATGCTCCAGCCGTCTGGGAGGGAGAAATGGCCGAAGCGATCATCGTGGGGACTCCGTTTTGATAGGGCAAGTCGGCAACACGACAGTGACGCGCCCCCCCCTCTGGTCACGGGGACGCGAAACCGCTTGGGCGATCGGCGGCAGCTTCGCGTCGGCATTGCTAATGACGCTGATATTCCAGCCGCTTGCGTTCTGGCCACTGGCGTTTTTCTGTCTTGCGCCATGGGCGTTTGTCGTTTGTCGCATCGAGCGCGCCTGGATCGCGCACTGGGCCAGCTACCTCGCCGGCGTCGTGTTCTTCCTGATCAATCTCAGTTGGCTCTCGCCCGTCACGTTTGAGGGCTATGTCGCTCTGTGTTTGTATCTCGCCGTGTTCTGGCCGTTGGCGGCGTGGGCGCTCCGCACGGCCTGGCGGCTGCGAATCGCTCCGGTTTGGACGCTGCCTTTTGTCTGGGTGGCGACTGAGTATCTGCGCGGCACGCTGATGACCGGCTTTCCATGGCTTTTCCTCGCGCATTCGATGGCCGCCCAACCGGCGTTCATTCAAGTCAGCGACATCACCGGCGCATACGGCGTGACATTCCTGCTCGCGATGTGCAACGGTGCGATCGCGACATGGCCGCTGACGCGATCACGCCAGGCGACCACGCGGCCGGCTCGCCGTCAGATCACTTTCGGCGCCGTGCTGGTAGTCGCGTTGCTTGTCGCCAACGTGTGGTATGGCGCGCAGCGCATGCGTCACGCTGTGTTGGACCCCGGCCCGACAGTTGCCGTCGTGCAGGAGGATTTCCCGCTCTACAGCGATCCGGCAAAGAACGCCCCGGCCGAGTTGATCTTCGCTCGCTACCTCGGCCTCGCCGCCGAAGCCGCGAAGGGTCATCCCGATCTGCTGGTTTTGCCGGAGACACCGTGGAGCATGGCGCAGAACGCCGACTTCATTGAAAGCACGCACCGCGTGGAGCCCCTGCTCGACGCGTATCGGCGCTACGGGCGCCTGTATCACGCGGCGACGGCGGCGTTCGCCCGGGGCGACTACAAGACCGTCAACGCCCAACTGGCCGCCCTCGAGCGCTCCATGCGCGACGAGGATCGCGCCGCGCTGCCCGATGGAAAACTGCCGCGCCTGCCCGGCATCGACAACGCCACGCCCGTCACGCTGCTGGTCGGCGCCATGGCGTTCGAAGCGCCCGAAGCCGCGACTTATCCGCCGCACAAGCGATACAACTCAGCACTCATCTACAACCCCGACGGTTCGCAGCGCCGTGAGCGTTACGACAAGATGCACCTCGTGCCGTTCGGCGAGGTTGTGCCGTTCCGCCAGGCGCGCTGGCTGGGATTCGATCTGCATTGGCTGTATCGCTGGCTGAACAGCCTGAGCCCGTTTAGTTTTGGCGGGAAGTACGAATATTCGCTCTTCTCTGGCGCCGCGCCGACCACTTTTCAGCTCGAGTTTGACGGCAAGCGGGCCCGTTTCGGCACGCCGATTTGCTATGAGGACGTGATTCCCTACGTTTGCCGCGGACAGGTGTGGGACGGCTCGCGGCGCCGCGCCGACTTCCTCGTCAATATCAGCAACGACGGCTGGTTCCTGCACAGCGCGGAACTGCCGCAGCATCTGGCCATTTGCGTATTTCGAGCCGTGGAGAATCGCGTGAGCATCGCCCGTTCAGTCAACACCGGCTTCAGTGGATTCATCAACCCGAATGGCGAGGTGTCGAATCTCGTGATGAAAGACGGTCGCGCGCTTGGTCCCGGCATCGCGGGTTATGCCCAGGGTCGCCTCATGCTCGACAACCGCTCCAGCCTGTACGGCGCCTGGGGCGACTGGTTCGCCGGCGCATGTCTGATCGTGTCGTGCATCCTGTGGGGCGGCGCCGTCATCAGCCGCTGGGTCGCGGCGCTGCTTCGCCGCATGCGAAGGCTGATCTGGAAGGGCGGGCGGCGCGTCGTTGAATCCTCCGTCGTGTTGATCGCGCTGATCGGCCTGAGCGGCTGCGAAGCGCCGGGTTCCGGCGGTGGCGCAGCTCCCACGACCAACGGACGAGCGGATCCCGGCGATCTGCGCGACCGGGCGCTGCGCCTTCTGCTGGCCGCCGCCGAGGATGAGCAGGACATCGTCGCCGCGAACGCGATCGAAGCGCTTGCCCAGGTCGCGCCGAAAGAGGGCGCTCCCGCGATTCGCGAAGCCGTCAACTCGCCGTCGATGATCAAGCGATTCGCGGCTTTTGTCGCGCTGGGCGAAATGCGCGACCGCGCCGCCATTGAGCAGATTCGCACCGCCGTTCGGCGCGAACGCGGACGCGTACGCCTGGCGGCGATTTTCGCGGCGTATCGCTGCGGGGAGCAGGGTCACATCTCCGACCTGCTCGGTGTGCTGACCAGCGATCCGGACGAAAACAGCCGCGCCGACGCCGCATTTCTACTTGGCCGCTTGAATGAGCGCCAGGCGCTCGAGCGAATGCGCCTGATGGCGTCGCGCGAGAAGTCGCGCAAAGTCCTGACGCAGTTGTTCGTGGCCATGGCGGAGTTGGGCGACACAACGGCGCTCGATCGGCTGATTCAGTTGACGCAGGGTGAAGTCGTCAGCCGGACCGTGGCGCTACAGGGGCTTGTTGAGTTGCGCGATCCGCGCGCCAAAGACGCATTCGAGGTAACGCTGCGCGGCGCCCCCGCCGGCATGGACCCGTTGCGACTAATCGCGGCCCGCGGGCTGGGTGAGTTAGGTTCGAAAGAAGGGTATCAACTCGCCATGTCGAATCTGCAGTTTCGATCCAAGCAGTCGGACGCGTTCGAGGCGGAAACCGAGAACATGCAGATGCGATCACTGGCAGCGATGGCCCTCGGCGCGATCCGCGACTCGAAAGCCTTGCCTGCGCTGCAATCGCTCGTGGAAAACGAGCCGGACGAACGGACACAGGTGGCGGGGTGCTACGCGATGTTGCGGATATTGAACCGGTAGTTTGCGCCGCGCATGCCAGCGCTCTTGCGCGGCACATGCTTACGCCTTCGGCGAAAGCATGCCGCGCCG
>JAGQOO010000023.1 GCA_020427345.1 Phycisphaerales bacterium
CGTCGACGCCGACGGCCATCGCGGCGCGGGTCAGCAGGGGGATATGCTCGCGGGCGCCGCCGGTGACGCGCCCGCCGCCAGGGTGTTGCACGGAGTGCGTGGCGTCGAATATGACCGGCGCGTACTGCCGCATCGTCGCCAGCCCAGTCATATCATTGACGAGGCGCTCGTAGCCGAAGAACGTGCCGCGATCGGTCAGCAATACGTCTTCGCTGCCGGCTTCGCGCACCTTTTCAGCCGCCAGTTCCATTTTCTCCGCCGCGAGGAACTGCCCCTTTTTTATGTTCACACATTTGCCGGTCTTGCCGGCGGCGACGAGCAGGTCAGTCTGGCGACACAAGAACGCCGGGATCTGCAGCACGTCCAGCGCTTCGGCGGCGGGCGCGGCTTGCGCGGGCTCGTGAATGTCGGACAGCACCGGCACGCCGATCGCATCGCGGACTTCAGCCAGGACTCGTAAGCCGGCTTCCAATCCGGGGCCGCGAAAGCTGGACAAGCTCGATCGATTGGCTTTGTCGAAACTGGCTTTGAAGACGAGTTGCAACTCGAGTCCGCGCGTGATTGCGGCGACGCGTTCGGCGAGGCGCAGCGTGTGGTCGCGCGACTCGATCACGCACGGCCCGGCGATCAGCAGCAACGGCCGACCGGGGCCGACAGTGTGCGGGCCGATATTGACGACGGCTTTCTGGCTCATTGAGGCATCTTATATCTATAGAATTGGTCTAGAAAGCCGCTGGGCGACCGTCTTTCGCACTGCTCCCATGGCTTATCACGCGACCGCATTTGGGACACCGCGCCGCCGTCAGCCCGAAGAGGTTGTATCCGCATACGCAATGCCCCGGACGAGCGCGACGGGGAAGAACGAATGCGGCCACTATCGCGATCGCGAGTGGCGCCCACCAGAACCCGATTCGAACCAGCGTCACTGGCGATGTGGGCCGAAACGCGCGAATCGCATGGGCCAACCCGACAGGCAGGGCGCCAACGCGGTGAGCGACATGGTTGGGCGCGAGGTCCCCGAGAAGCGGAATGTCGCCCAGAAGCACGCGATTGCCGGCCAACTGACCGCCGGGAAAAACGACAGCGACACTGATGACTCCACCGATCCGTGACGTGGTCGACCACGTCACCCCGAGCGAACCGTCAAATTGGCGCGGGCCAACATGATCGGCCGAGGCGGTCGGGATCGGCAGGAGCGGTAGCGCAAGCGCCGCGCTGGAAATGAGCAGCCCGGCCGAAATCAGAATCCGGCGTCCATTGATCACGAGTCATTCCCGGTATGCGGCCATGGATTCAGGGCACGCGCAACATCCTACTTGCGCGCAGGCGAAGAGTTGCACTTATTGTGGCGGGCTGATGTCAACTGCAGGCAGGGCGCGATCTTCGAAGTGGGTATCAAAAAAATGCGGCGGCCCGGCGTGACTCGCCTCCAAGTCACGCCAAAGCCGCCGGGCTCCCCAAAAAACAGACTGTGGCGCTCGCCCCCATACGTCACAGTCTGCGGATCACGGGCTTTTGCGCCTTCCGAACAGCCTCGCAACTGCGGTCGACCGGCCCGTGCTCGCAACTACGGCCTGCGAGGTCGAATCTCGACCCCATCCTCTCCTTCGGCGACCGCCCGCCTCCAGGCTGCCGCCGCTACCTGCCCAGGCGTTCTTGGAACGCCCGGTACGCCTCACAGTTGTTCGGATCCCCGCAGCACAGGGATCGAATCTCTTCGAAAAACACATCCTGCGGCTGGTCAATATCCTTCCGCAGGTGGCACTTCAATACGATTCTCGGCTTCGTCGTCGACCGACCGGTCATCAGCGACCGCAGATACACCTGGTTCTTGCCGGCCGGGCAAACCATTTCCTGATTCAGCCTCCGCTCCAGCACGGACAGGTTTGCATTCAGCTCTTCGTCCGTCAGCGGCGGGCCAAAGGCTTCCTGTGTCGTGGGGGTCGTCCCCGAGCGGGTGTTTCCTGGTTTCTTCTTCTTGCCACCGAACAACGCTGCCCACATCGGCCACTACTCCCTTTGGAAATCGAAGCCCATTCGGGCTGAGGTTGGTCCTGCGTCAGAACGTCAGGCGTGATCACGCCACCCGATCGCGAAGATCGTAGGTGGCTGATGGCCTTTGGGTATCGAACCCCAGTGAGGTCGCCGGGAAAAACCCCGGAGGCCCGACCGCAGTCGCTACGCCAAATCGTGCTGTCGCGGGAAAAAGGGCACAAAGCACCCCGGCATAGGGCGTGAAGTCAGCGCAGACGCATCACAATGTCGCGTCCGAGCGACCGAACCCCAGCGGAATGCGGGTTTGCAGGCTGATTGTCGGTGGCTTCGGGGCGGGTGTCGTATGACGAACAGTATGATTGACGTTCGTATCCGAGCGAATAGTGCGGAATAGATATATAACTCCGCCGCCGTGAACCATCCACAATTTACCGCCTCCCAAGTGTCGGCGGCAAGCCCGTTCGCCGGAAAATCCGCAAAAAAATGCGGCAATCGTCGCCAGTATCGATAGCCAGAGGCTATTCGTGCGATCTAATTCGCGTAGCCTGCCGGATGAGCCGAGTGCCATCGCCACGCCGACTCGATCGTCTCGCGCACGTCCACATAACGCGCCGACCAGCCGAAGCGCGCCTTGATCTTCGAAGCGTCGGCGTACAAAGACGGCGGGTCGCCCGGGCGCCGGGCCTGCTCGATGGCGGGGATCGCGTGCCCGGTGACGGAGCGACAGGCCTCGATGATCTCCCGAACCGAGTTCCCGCGCCCGGTGCCGACGTTGAATGCTTCCAGTTCGCCCGGCTTGGCCCCTTCGATTGCCCGCACATGAGCCGAAGCCAGATCGTCGACGTGGATGTAGTCCCGGATGCAAGTGCCGTCGGGTGTCGGATAGTCGGTTCCGAAGATCTTAATGTTCTCGCGCTGCCCTAGCGCCACCTGCAGGACGAGCGGGATCAGGTGCAGCTCCGGAGAGTGGTCCTCACCGATCGAGCCGTCCGCCGCCGCGCCGGCGGCGTTGAAGTAGCGCAGCGCGACCGCCGCCAGCCCCCACGCCCCGGCTGAGTCCCGCAGCATTCCCTCGACCGCGAGTTTCGTGGCGCCATACGGGTTGATGGGGGCTTTGGGCAAGTCTTCTGTGATGGGCAGACGATCTGGCTCGCCATAGACCGCGCAGGTGCTGCTGAAGACGATCCGGCGCACGTCCGCGGCCTCCATCGCCTCGAGCAGGTTCAGTGTGTTCGTCACGTTGTTGCGATAGTACATCAAGGGCTTTTCGACCGACTCGCCCACGTTCAAGAACGCCGCGAAGTGGATCACGCCGTCGAAACGACCCTGTTTCAGCACGTCGGCGAGGGCCCGGCCGTCCGCCAGATCGCCGCGGATGAACGCTGCCGCCGGGTCAACCGCGTCGCGGTGACCGGCGACCAGCGAATCAAAGACCGTCACTTCGTGGCCGGCGGCGACCAGCGCCTTGACCGTATGACTTCCGACGTACCCCGCTCCACCCGCGACGAAAATCCGCATCGCCTCTCCCTTACTGATGCGCCGGCTCGGAATCGCCGGTGATGACAGTCACTGGCGCGATTGTCTCCAGTTGATCGCGAATCTGCGCGGCCGGTCCGCACACGACAACCACCATCTGTTTCGGATCAAGCGTGGTTTGCGCCAGCTTTGCGCAGTCATCAGCTGTCGTCGTCGCGACGGCCGACAGCAGGCGCTCGAAGTAGTTGGCCGGCAGGCTCTCCGATTCGATCAGCCACAAATCGCCCGCGACGGCTTGCGGTGTTTCGCGCTCGCCCGGGAAGCTGCCGAGCATGTACGACTTGGTGTCGTTCAGTTCCTTGTCGGTTGGTGGTTCGCTGCGCAGCCGGTCGATTTCGGTGAAGATCGCCTGCACGGTCTCCCCGACGGTTTCGTTCTTGGTGAACGTGCTGACGACAAAACGCCCGTCGCGTTTCATAGCCGTGTAGCCGCCCCGCGCGCCGTACGTCAGCCCCTTTTGCACGCGAATCACGTCGTTGAGTCGGCTGTTGAACGCGCCGCCGAAATACCCGCTGACCACGCGGCTCGTGAAGTATCCGTCATCCTTGCGCGTCAGGCTGCGCTGGCCGACGCGAATCTGCGTCTGTACGCCGGGGTGATCGACGAGATAAATGTGAGTTGGCTGCGCCGCCGGGGCAGCGGCGATTTCGGTGCGCGGGGCCGGGTAGTTGTGTTGCCACGGGCCCAGGTACTCCTTGGCCAACTCCACGGCCTTATCAGCGTCGATGTCCCCCGCGAAGATCAGCGCCGCCATGTCCGGACGAGCGAATGTGCCCCACCAGGCCTGCAAGTCATTGATCGTCAACGCTTCGACGTCCGCAATCTCGCCGGGGGCGCTGCGCGCGTAGGGGTGGTCGCCATACAGTTGTCGCCGCAGTTCGCGATCGGCGAGGTAGTCCGGCGAATTCGCCTGTATGGCCATACCCGTCAGCGTTTGCGAGCGCAGTTTGTTGAATTCTTCGGGCGAGAAAGTCGGCTCGCGTACGCATGTGGAGAGCAGTTTCATGCCGCGATCGAGATGTTCGGTCAGGCACGTCAGTGTGATGGAACTCGTGTCCATCCCCGCGTTGCCATTCAGCGTGATCGCGTAGGTCTCCAACTCGTCAGCCAGGTCGCCCTCCGAGTAGGCGCCGGCCCCGCGCGTCAGCATGCTGAGCGCCATTTCCGCCGCCCCGGGTTTGGATTCGCACCACGCTCCGCCGCGCAGGCCGAGTTGCACGGTGACAAACGGCACTTCGTGGTTCTCGACGACGATGATCTTCAGGTCGTTCATCAAGCGCCGTTCTTCGAACTTGGGCGTGATGTCGGTCGGCCGGATGTCGGCGCTGGGCGGCTCGGTCGGGAAGCTGTCGGGCCGCGTCAGGCCGGGGCGCCCCGGCGGCGGGGGGGTGGTGTCGGGCTGGGCGGTAATCGGGGCGGATTCCTCCTCGTCTTTATTCAGGCCGGCAAAGCTCGCGAGGCTGCCCATGAGGTTGCGCTCGACGCGCCCCACAAACGCCTTCTGCGGGTCGAGGTACTTTTGCGCGACGCGCTGCAGGTCCGCGGGCGTGACCTCGCGGATCTCCTCGATCTGACGATTCGCCGCGTCCGCGTCGCCCTCCAGCGCCGCCGCGCGCCCGATCGCCGACGCCTTGCTTTCGATCGTGAGGTTCTGCGTGATCAGATTGCGGAGCACCTGGTTGCGCGCCTTTTCCAACTCGCGCTCGGTCACCGGTTCGTCGCGCAGGCGCGCGACCTGGGTCTCCAACTCCTTGAGCACCGCGTCGATGTCGCCGCCCATCGGGCTCAGCACCGCCGCCGCCCCGAACAAACCGTCTTCCTGAAGGTCGAAACTGCCTGCCATTGCCATTGCGGCCATTTGCTTGTCGGCTACAAGGTCGCGGTAGATCCGGCTGCTTTCGCCGCCACCGAGGATGATGCCGAGCAGTTGCAGCGGGACTTCATCAGGGTGGCCCATCGGAACCGTGCGGAACAACATTCCGCACAGCGGCGCAGGGGCGTTGTCTTCTTTCAGGATCAAGTCCTGTTGTTGTGTCGGGATGGGGTCGAGCTCCGTCGCGCGATCGGGATTACCGTATTGCGGGATCCAGCCGAACATCTGCTCGGCCAGCAGCTCAGCGACGTCATGATGCACCGCGCCGGCGATGACCAGCGTGGCGTTGTTCGGCACATAATACTTCGTCCAGAAAGCGCGAAGCTCGGGCGTCGACGCCGCCCGCAAGTGGGCGATGTTCCCGATCGGCGACCAGTGATAAGGATGGGTCGTGTGCAGCGCGGCGAGGACCTTCTCCATCAACCGACCGTATGGGCGATTCAAACCCATGCGCCGCTCTTCCTCCACGACTTTGCGCTCGGTGTCGAATGAGTCCTGATCGATCTTTAGAAACGCCATGCGCTCGGCTTCGAGCCACAAGGCGAGCGGGAGCTGATTCGCGGGCAGGGTTTCATGGTAGACGGTTTGGTCGAACGCCGTGTACGCGTTGCAGGAGCCCCCGGTTGCGCGAATCAGGTCGAAGTGATCCGTCGGACCGAGCCGGTCGGTGCCGCGGAACATCATGTGCTCGAACATGTGGGCAAAGCCCTGCCGCTCGGGGTCTTCGTCGCGCGAGCCGACGTGATACCACAACTGCACATTCACGATCGGGCACGAAAAGTCCTCGAGCGTGATCACATGCAGCCCGTTGTCGAGCGTCGTTTCGTGATAGTCGAACAGGCGGTCAGCAGCCACAATCGGCGCCGCCGACAGCGCCGCCATCGCCACGGCCATCAGCCGATAGGCAAATTTCATCATTTCAGCAGTGCTCCGTGAATAGGATTTTGGTACATCGCCCGGCGGCATTGTAACGCCGCGCCGCATCTGATGCGGACGGACGGCGGGGGCTCGGACGGTCAGAAAACGCGAAATCGCAGACACTTCGGCCCTCCGTTGAAAAGTGGGTTACAATTGACGCTGTCGGAGGCGCCGATCGGGCACGCGGTCTGCGAAGGCGCGCCGCACACCAGTATTCGCAGGACTTGCTGCCAATGAAAATCGCGCTGGTCAATCCCATTACGCGCCGATCGCAGGGCTATCACACGGTCGGCAGCTATATCCCACAGCTGGGATTGCAGGTGCTGGCGCGCCTGACGCCGCCGCAGCACACGGTCGACATCATCGACGAGTGCTTCGGGCTCGATCAGACCGAACGGCTGCTGCTGACTGGCGGATACGATCTGGTCGGCATCACCGCCTACACGAGCGGCGCCACACGCGCGTACGAGCTCGCCGGTATCTGTCGAGCGAAGGGCATTGCCACGATCATGGGCGGGCCGCACGCCTCCGCGCGTCCGGACGAGGCCGCCGGTCATTTCGACTCGGTCGCCATCGGCGAATGCGACGAGATCTGGCCGCGGATCATCGAGGACGCCGCCGCCGGCCGGCTCGCCCCACGGTATGAGGGCGAGCTGTCCGATCTGGAAACGACCGGGTTCGGTATGGCGGATCAGACGCTGTCGCCGATCAACGGGCGCTATGATGTGTCCGCCTTGCAGACCTCGCGCGGTTGCCCGGTCGGGTGTGAGTATTGCTCGGTTACGCGCTTCAACGGCGCCCCGATCCGGCGTCGCCGCATCGACGACATTATCGACGAATGGAACCGCACGCCGAAGAAGTTCATTTTCGTCGTAGATGACAATTTCTTCGGCGTTGGCGAAAAGCACGCCATCTGGGCGAAGGAACTGCTCCGCCAGATCATCAAACGCGGCAAGAAGCGCTTGTGGTTCAGCCAGACCACACTGAACATGGGCGAAGATGAGGAGGGCCTGCGCCTCGCTTACCAGGCCGGTTGCCGCGGCATGCTCGTCGGCTTTGAGAGCTTCAACGAAGCCACGCTGAGGCAATACGCCAAAGGCATCAACCGCAAGAACCTTGATCGTTACCAGGAACTCGTCGATGGGTTCCATCACGCCGGCATTTCCGTCTTCGGCGGGTTCATCATCGGGTCTGATGAGGACACGCCGGAATCGGTCGCCGAAACCGCCCGGACGGCGGTCGAACTCGGCATCGACATCATTCAGGTCACTAACCTGACACCGCTGCCCGGTACGAAGATGTTCGACCGCTACGCCGAGGCGGGGCGGCTGCTGGCGACGGAGTATCCGTCCGATTGGGAACGGTACACGTTTACCGAGACGGTCTATCACCCGCAGAAGATGTCAGCCCGTGAGTTGGACGAGGCGATCTACGAACTCCGCTACGCCGCGGCCCGCGAACCGTGGGTGTGGAAACGCGCGTTCCGCACACTCGTTCGCACGCGCTCGCTGACGACGGCGGGATTTGTGCTCGGCATGAACCGGGGTTGGAAGCGAATGGCGCGTGTGCAGGCCCCGCGTGACGCAGAGAACTTCGGTTTTACGCCGCCCGCTTCGGAGCGGATGCAAAAGGTGCTGCGCTCATTCCGGATGCACCTGCGGTCGCGCTTCACGCCGCCGGTGGTTGATGCGCCGCCGGCCGCAGCCCCGTCCGGGCCGGTCGCGCTGGACGTGCTGAACTCCGGGCCGAGATAGGGCGCGGCGTACCTAGAACGGCTCGAGCCGCAGTTTCATCTTTAGGTCGTCGATCTCGACTGTCGCCACGCGGCAGCGCACATCGCCGTTTGGCCAGGTGAAGTCGTTCAGCAACGACAGCACTCCGCCTTCCGAGAGCGTCGCGCCGTCGCTTGTGGATTCCAGCATCGGCTTGAGGCGATCGATCAGTGCCGTCGGCGCGGGGATGGCGCCCATGCGCGCGCCCGTAATCCGCAGAATCAGATGGTCATCGCGCGGAACCGGGCGCGCGGCGATCGAGATTACGGACGTCAGCATCGGCTGGCGCACGGTCATCGCCAGCCGCACATACCCCTCTTCAGTAAAGTCGATCCACGGATCGGATGCCGGCCCGAGATCCACGCGCCGACCCGGCCACAACTCGTCACGCGCTGTTATCCAGCGATTGAGTTGGGCTTCGTCGATCTCCAGTTCCACGCCCTCGCCCGCGTGCAACGCCGTTCCGATCGACTCACCGAGACGGGCCAACTCGCGCTTGTCCTCAGGCAGCAAGTTGTAGTCAATCGCGCGGGGCTGATACCACGGCGGACGGCAGGTCGCCGCCAACCACACGCCAACGAGGCAGGTCGCGATCGTAAGGGTCGGAACGAGCAAAAGGTAGCGCAGTCGAAATCGGGCCCGCGCCATTGCTTTCCTCTACGACTTGCGCGTGTCGTCGTCTTCGTCGAGCATCGAGATATCGATGTCGAGATCGTCCTCGTCGAATTCGAGTTCATCGAGGTCGAGCTCTTCGTCGTCATCGCCGCCCGCGACGCCCGGAATGCCCAGCCCCGTGTCATCGAGCGGCGCCAGATCCTCCGGCGAAATGTTCGCCGGACGCCCATCGACTTGCACAAGGAAGGTCACCGGGCCGATCGTCAACACGTCGCCGGGGTTCAGCACCTTTTCCGCGACCTGCTGGCCGTTGACGTATGTCCCGTTCGAACTGCCCAGGTCTTTGACCATCGGCTTTTCGCCGCCGAGGTCGAGCCGGCAATGCTGCCGCGACACATCGTGCGTCGGGATGCGGAGATCGCAGTCCTGCCGTCGGCCGATCGTGGTGATCTTGCTCTTTACCGGGAAATCCCGCCGCTTGCTATCCTTGAACATGACCAGCACGACGTCCATGCGCAACCTCTCGCCGGTTCGACCGCCCGGTGGGTTGGGGGAAGCGGTCGATAAGTCCTGAGTTCGCCGGATCGCGCCCGCGGGCGGCGCCGGGCTGCGCCGCGGGGGATTCTGGCGGCTATGCTAGCAAAGCCGCCGGGAAAGACAAATGTCGGAAATCGTTCGATCCATCTACGCGCATGTGCCCTTCTGCCACACGATTTGCGGCTATTGCGACTTCTACTCCGAGGTGCTCGATCGAAACGCGGTCACGCCGCTCGTCGATGCGCTCATCGCTGAGCTCGACGCCTATGCCGTCGCTACCTCGATCGCCGCGGACACGATCTTCGTCGGCGGTGGCACTCCGACCACGCTGCCGGCTGTCGAACTGCGGCGCCTGCTAACGCGTCTCGCGCAATGCGCCAACTCGGAGGCTTCGCTCGAATTCACGAGCGAAGCGAATCCCGCCACCGTGACGCCCGAAATCGCGGATGCGCTGGTCGCGGGGGGCGTAAACCGCGTGTCGATCGGCGCTCAGTCTTTCGACAAATCCGAGCTGCGCGTGCTGGAACGGATCCACCATCCGCCGCAGGTGGCGCAAACCGTCGCGACGTGTCGCGCCGCCGGGGTGGATGCGATCAGTCTCGATCTGATATTCGGCGTGCCGGGTCAGTCAATGAATGCTTGGCTGAGTAACCTCCAGGCCGCTCTGGCGCTTGAACCGGATCATTTGTCGTGCTACGGCCTGACCTATGAGCGTGGCACGCCGCTGTTTGATCAACTCGCGACCGGCGTCGTTACACGCGTGGAGTCCGAGTTGGAAGCGGAGATGTTCGAAGCGACCATCGATACGCTGGCGGCGCACGGCTTCGATCAGTACGAGATCAGTAATTTTGCAAAGCCCGGGCGTGAGTGCCGCCACAACCTGCGCTATTGGCGCAACGAGCCTTACCTCGGGATCGGACCGTCAGCCGCCGGGTTTGTCGATGGCGTGCGATACAAGAATGTGCCCGACACGGCGGCATATGTCCGCGCGTCGCGGTTGGGGCAGTCGGCCCGCATCAGCGAAGAGCGCCTCGACGCCGCCGCCCGTTCCCGCGAAACCATGATGCTCGAACTTAGATTGCGCGAAGGCGTCGCGCGCGGGCGTTTCGCGGACCGTTTCGGCGCCGATCCCGCCGCGTTGTTCCGCGACGCGATCAACCGCCATCTGTCATTGGGATTGCTGGAGGTGGACGCCGGCGCCGTGCGCTTGACACGCGCGGGGCAACTCGTCGCGGATTCTGTGATTGCGGATTTCATCTAGGCGGCGAGTTGTGCGGATGTGGCTAGCCCAGCGCCGCCACTGCCGCGTCAACCACGCGCGCGGTTACGGCGTCGAAGTCACCGCTGACCCGCGCGCCGGAAGCGCGAAAGTGGCCGCCGCCACCGAACTGCCCCGCCAGCGATGCGACATCCAGCTGTCCTCGACTGCGGAAGTTCACGCGCACCACGCCATCGTCGCTCTCGGTCAACAGCACCGTCGCCTCGACGCCGGCGAGCTTCCCCGCTTCGTTCACGAGGTCCTCGGTCATGCCGCCGGTCGCGCCGGTGCGCTCAAAGTCCTCACGCCGCAGAGTCATTACAGCCAGCCGACCGTTCGCCCGCAGCTCCAGGCGATTCAACATCCGCGCGACGAGCCGCAATCGCTCGATTGGCTCCTGTTGATACAGGCGTTCAAAGATCTCGCTCGGCTGCGCGCCGGCTTCGACCAGACGCGTCGCGACGGCGAGCGTTCGCGCGTCCACGCTGGGAAAGCGAAACCAGCCCGTATCGGTCGCCAGACCGGTGAACAGCGCGGTCGCAGTTGGGGCGTCTAAGGGGATATCTGCGGCGGCGAACCACTCGGCGATGAGCAGCGCGGTGGCGCTGGCCTGCGCGTCGATCAGGCACAAGTCGATCTCGCGCATGCCGACGTCGGGCGGCGAGACGTGATGATCGATAACCGTGATCGGCGGGAGCGTATCGAGCGTCTCCACCATCGGCACGAGTTGTCCGCGGGCGTTCGTATCGAGCACGACGATCGCGCCATACCGCTTGGGGTCAAAGTCGCTCCACGCCTGCCAGCCACAACTGTCGAGCAGAAACGCATAGCGGGCAGGCGGCGGCTCAAAGAGGGTGACGGTCGCTTCAACGCCCAGTTTTCGCAGCCCGCCGACCGCGCCCGCCGCCGACCCCAGCGCATCGCCGTCCGGGCGCTGGTGAGTGACTACCGCAACGCGTCCGATCGAGCGAAGCCGTCGTGTCACCGACGACCAGCGTTCCACTTCCATACCGTCCCCTTTTTTAGGTGCGATTGTAGCAAGTGCGCTGGCCCGGCAGAACGGCGCCGCTAGTCCACACGCTCGAACGCGAGCTGATATATCGCCCGTCCTTCGCGCAGATACTTGATCTCGTAATTCGTCGCGATGCGGGCCTGTTCGACGCCGAACGCCGCATCGTCAAACGGAACTTGGCGCAGGTGAGGCTGCGCGGTCGTGACCGCAGCGATATGCTCAAAATACTCGGCGTGATCGGTCTGAATCGCCAGTCGCCCGCCGACTGTCAGGCACGAAGCGGCCGCGTCAACAAACGTGGTTTGAATCAAACGCCGGCGATGATGGCGTTTCTTCGGCCACGGATCGGGGTGGTAGATGTGCAGGACGCTCAGCGAATCACGCGGACACTGTTCGATGATGAAGCGCGACGCGTCCGTGCGTGTCATACGGACATTCGGAATCTGCCAGCGCCGCATTCGATCGACCGCGTAGCGATAGATCTTGCTGGCCCACTCGATGCCAAGGAAGTCGCGCTCCGGATGGGCTTTCGCCCGCCGCAACAGGAACCCCGCCTTGCCGGTTCCGATTTCGAGTTCGACCGGCGCATTCCGGCCAAACAGCTCCGGCCAGGAGAGTGCGTCGAGCCTTTCGGGGGCCAGCGCGATATCGGCTTCGGAAATGATGGAACCGCCGCCCTTGGGTTGCTAGTCGTCGGATGCCCGCACGCGCAGCCAGCGCCGTCGCATGCGGTCAATAAACCGGTTTTGCCCGAGCAGCCGCATGCCGCGGGTTTGCGTTCGGTGGTCGATCCGCGAGGCGGCTCGCGCGTCAGGCGCCGGTCGCTTGCGCGAGCGAACCCACGACGTCACCGCGTACAGAATCGCGAACAGCGCTCGTCGGAAAGACGACATTACCGCTGCGCCGCCCGTCTCACTGTTTCACGAATCTCATCCGCCGATCGCGGCTCGCCGAACCGACTCCACAACTGCGCGCGGCGCATGACCGTTGGCCGCTCCGCGTAGTAGTTCGCAACGACGCTCGGCCCGCCCTCGACAAAGTCGCCCCCGCCGTAGTCGGCGTCGAGGAGCCAGCGCCCGAACTCGTCATCGAGTTCGGCGGGATACACCAGCGCGACCGCATAGCGTGACGGCCCGGCCGCCTCGCCACGATCGGCCAGATGCACAAATGCCCGCGCAGGCGGTCCCGACTCAGCCGCGAGGGCCTCAAGGGCTTCGTAGTCAGCCTCCGCGGCCGCGCGTTCGGCGCGGAAGAACAACATGCCGCTTTCTACGTTGAACCGCTCGCGCGAAACGCCGCGCAGCTCAAAACGCCCGTCCGGCGTCGCGTTGTGCACCTTGTACACGCGCCCGTCTGCGTACTCCGGATCCTCCAGCAAGACGGCGATCTCATCCGCCGTGTAGCCGAGCGAGGTCCACTCGCCGAAATCGAACAGGTACAGGCCCTGATAACGGCCCGGTTCATCCACTGCTGGCAACTTCATCCGAGCAATCTCCAAGCAACTCCGGCAAACAACGGGCGAACGTCATGCGCCCGATGATGAGCCCTCGATTATATCGTCTCAGCGGGGAACAGCTTACGGGAAGGGCGCCGCGTCCGGGCGAGACACCAGTGCCAGCCGGGACCAGAAGAGTGGGCCACGTTCGCATCCGGGAGCCCATGATCGCCTCCATGTGAGCGCAAAAAATGGGCGAGCCGAGTTGTTTGGGCGTTGGCGGGACTCGACTCGCCCTCATCAGGGGAACGGAGGTTTTTCAGGAATTCAGGCCCGTGACCGGCTTCGCCCTTCCCTACATAGAGCGCCGACGAAGCATTTCGTCCGTGATCGGATCACGAGCCCAATCCTTTGCTTGCGACAGTGTCGATTCAACGCCGTTCCAGCCGTGGCGCGGCGCTTCGCGGACGCTGATCGACGGTCAGCCCCTTTTCCTATTGCCTGTCCAGCGTTTCGATCGCAACCGCGTCCCAGCCATCGAGACCCCATTGCGCCATTTCGTTTTTTACCAACTCCCGCAGCAGACTTGCATTGATCACGCGATACTGCAGGTCCAACACGCGTTGCTCGATCTCGCTCGCCAGCAGGCGGGCCGTCGTGTAACGAAGCCCGTTGTCCTTCCGCAGCGAGTTGACAACCAGCGCCTTATCCCACGGCGTTCGCAGGTTCTTTTGTTCGTCCACAACCGTGACCCGACGACGCAACACGTCTCGTTCACGACGATGCGACCCCAAGGCCGCGGCGACATCCATCAGGTCAAGATCGCATAGCGCCCGACAAACACCACTGAATATCGCGCCCGTCGTCGGCGGACACTCGTGTTCCCAGTTGTCGATGCGCGTTTCCGCCGCCTCGATCACCACTTCGGCCAGTTCGATTTCGGATCGAACCGCCTCCACCCCCAGCGTCAGGCAGCGCCACAGCTTCTCAGGGCTGAACCGCTCGTGGCTTCCATCGCGCTTCTGCACCAGGCTGGTCACTTGCTTTCGCCCTTTCCGGCTTCTGGAGCCTCGAACAGCGATTTTTGTCCTGGAATGTCAGCGGCACTCTGCTCGATAACGTTCCGCGCCTCGTCGATGAACTCGCCCACATCTTCGAAGTCGCGATACACGCTCGCGTAGCGAACATATGCGACATGATCCACTCGCCGCAGCGCTTCACACACCCGTTCGCCAACCGTCTGGCTCGATACTTCTCGCTCAAAGTGAGAAAGCAGGTACTCTTCGACCTCGTCTACGACCTGCTCCACCCGCTCGGATGAGAACTTCCGCTTATATGCGGCCTGCCGAACACCCTCGGCGATCTTCGAACGGTCGTACGGCGTCCTCGTGCCGTCGCGCTTGATGACCGTCAACCGAACCCGATCTTCGATCCGTTCATACGTCGTAAAACGCCGCTTGCACGCCAAACACTCGCGACGTCTACGGATCGAGCCGCCATTCTCGGTCGACCGGGAATCCACCACTCGGTCGTCGTCAGCGTTACAGGAGGGGCATCGCATTCGGGCGCTCTAACGAAGTCGCGTCCCTGCGTCGGGCATCGCACAAACCGGGAATGCCAATCAACTCGCGATTATCCCCATCCACCACGCCTTGCGACTGAGCGAACCTACCCTACTAGATACGGTATGTCAACGAAAATCTGGGCCATTCGGCAAGACAGGGCGGTTTGCGCGGGATATAAAACCCCTATGGCTCAGCCCATCGCCGAGTTCGAATACGACGGAATCCGCATCCTCGGATACTCACAAGCCGGTGAGGAGACGTACTTTGCGCTCCCCGAACTCAACATCGGCTTTGACTTCGGACGCGCCCCGCGGGAGTTGCTCGCCGTCGACCACATTTTTCTCAGCCACGGCCACATGGACCACGCCGCCGGCATGGCCTACTACTTTTCGCAGCGGATGTTTATCGATAACGCTCCCGGCACGCTCTACCTGCCGGCCGGGCTCGAAGACCCGTTCCGGCGATTGCTGGGCCTTTGGGGCGAAATCGACGGCAATCTGCCCCATGCGAACATCGTCGTTGCCGAGCCCGGCAGGGACATCGCCCTGCGGCGCGACCTCACAATTCGGCCGTTCGCGGTCAGGCACCCGTTTCGCAAACGGGACGGCGGCGTCATCGGGGCCTTGGGGTACGCTGCTATTGAGACGCGACAAAAGCTCATCGACGAGTATCACGGCCTGCCGGGGCCGGATTTGGTTAAGCTGAAAAAGGCCGGAACCGCGATCACGCGTCCGGTCGAGATCCCACTCGTGGCATATACCGGCGATACCGCGCCCGGCGAATGGCAGGAGCTGGACTACGTCCGCAAGGCCCGCGTTCTGCTGCTGGAATGCACGTTTCTGGACGAGGACCACATCGATCGGGCCCGGGCCGGTTATCATCTGCACATTAAGGATTTGCGACGAATTGTGCCCAAGCTCGAAAACGAGCGGATTCTGCTGACGCACATCTCGCGGCGAACCCTGATGAGCGAAATCCGGGCAATTCTCGCCCGCGAATTGGGCGAAGAATATAGTAGCGGGCGCGTGTCGGCGTTCATGGACCATCGACCGAAGCGCCGTCGCCGAGCGCCGGCGCAGTCGGATGCCCGCGAAGGGTGACCTTGCCGGTTGTTTAGGGATTGTGATGTCGAGTAGTCATTCGTTACCAGTCATCGGCGCCTCCGGCGAATCCGCGCCGAAGCGCCGTTTGCCGCCTTGGCTGAAACGCCCGCTGCCCACGAGCGAAATGCTCGACACGCGCAAGCTGATCAACGACTTGCAACTTAACACGGTGTGCGTCGAGGCGCGCTGCCCGAATCTGACCGAATGCTGGTCGCGCGGGACGGCAACGTTCATGGTGCTGGGTGATGAGTGCACGC
This sequence comes from Phycisphaerales bacterium, assembly GCA_020427345.1. Taxonomy (GTDB): domain Bacteria; phylum Planctomycetota; class Phycisphaerae; order UBA1845; family Fen-1342; genus DSPM01. The sequence goes on from JAGQOO010000023.1 coordinate 15,877, forward strand.
GACGTTGCCACTTTTGCGCCGTCAGTACGAAAAAGCCGCTGCCGCCCGAGCCGGATGAGCCGCAGCGGATGGCGGATGCAGCGGCTCGGCTGGGACTGCGTCATGTCGTCATCACGTCGGTTGCGCGGGACGATCTGCCGGACGAAGGCGCTGCGCATTTCGCCGCTTGTATCGCCGCGGTACGCGAGCGCATGCCGCATGCGACAATCGAAGTGCTCGTGCCGGACTTTCACGGGCGGGAAGAGTTGATCCGGGTTGTGTGCGATGCGCGACCCGAAGTGTACAACCACAACATCGAGACCGTCGAGCGCCTGCAGAAAAAGGCGCGGCCCGCCGCGCGCTACGAGCGCACGCTCGGCGTGCTGCGAACGGTCAAGCGACTTGATCCGCGCATTCGGACGAAAAGTGGCATCATGGTCGGGCTCGGCGAAACGACGGACGAGATCATCGCGACGATGCGCGACCTTCGCGCGCACGACTGCGAAATGATCACAATCGGCCAATACCTGCGGCCTGGCGACATTCAACTGCCCGTGGAGAAGTACTACACGCCGGAAGAATTCGACGCGCTGGCAGACGCCGCTCGCGAACTCGGCTTTTCAGCGGTGGCCAGCGGGCCGTTTGTGCGCAGCAGTTACTTCGCGGAAACGCTGTTCGCGGATACGGATATTCTGCGTTCCGGCGCCTAGCGCCGGACCGTTCTATCGCTGATTCGAATCAGAGAGCAATATCAAAGCCACAACAGGCGGGAATGCGGTTGAGAGGACTCGAACCTCCACCCGGTTGCCCGGACTAGGACCTGAACCTAGCGCGTCTGCCAATTCCGCCACAACCGCATAGCCCTCGCGAATAGCGCGAGACCAGACAGTATGGCAGGCGGCGGCTACTGGGTCAAGTTCTTCATTCCGCAACGACCGCGGGGTGGCGGGTCGCCCCGCTTCCAGCGCCGAGCCTGCGCCCTTCGAGCGAATGTTGCCGACGCAACTATTGCGTCTCAACTCTTCCTGCGCGGCGATCGATGGGGCAGATTGGAACGGGGCCACTCCGCGCCATTCGCGCACAATCGGCCTCCCGCTCCGACCCCGACACCGCGCGAAACCCTGACAACGAGGCGACAAGATGCGCAAATTCCTGACCGCGCCGTCCCTTCTAACGAAACAGAACGTCTCGCTTGCCGTGATCACCAGCGGCGTTCTGTCGACGACGCCCCAACCTGCCGCCGCTCAGTGCGACGCCAACGGCCTGTTGATTCCGACGTTCAGCCGGTTGGCGTCCGTCACAGGCGCGGTCAGCGTTGTGGCAGGCGACTTCGACGAGGATGGGTTTTCCGATTTCGCTACCGAGAACGACTTCAGCACAGGTTATATCAGCGTCATTCCAGGCCTGGCCGACGGGGAGTTGGGGGCGCCCGTTTCATTGTTTGTGGACATCTCCTATCGCCCGCGCCTGGTCGGCGCGGCGGACCTCAACCGAGACGGTCATCTTGACCTGCTGGTGCGTAGCGGAAACCAGTCGTCGATCTATCGCGCGCTGCTCGGCGACGGCATGGGTAACTTCGAACTCATGGACCCGCGGGCGATTGCTGACACGGAAGACGCGGCGCTCGGGCAACTGAATGACGACGACATCCCCGACCTCCTGATTGTGGAGCGTAACCGCGTTAGCGTGGCCTATGGAGTGGGCGACGGAACGTTTGGCAGCGCCACCGCGCTACCCGCTCGCATATTCGCCCCGCGCGCCGTCCTTATCAAAGATCTCGACCGTGACGGTGTCGACGACTTGCTGATCTCGGACCTATTCCCGCCGGTCGTTCGAGTCCGTTATGGCCCGAGCTACTTGCCGGAGACCGCCTCCGCGGCGGTGCTTCCGTTCGCGCCGGTTGGACGGCCAGTTGTGGCCGACTTCAACCGCGACGGCGACCTCGATGTAGCCGTTCGTGGCGCATCCGGTACGGAAGTATCGGTTTCACTCGGTCAAGAAGGCCGAGGTTTCGCGTCGGGGGTGTCCTTTGCCCTCTATGGTGGCACGGAAATCCACGCCGCAGACTTGAACGACGACGCCTACGCGGACTTGCTGGCGGCTCCCGCGAACTCCGGCTCAACCATCGCGGTTTGTTTTGGGAGGCCGGACGGCACGTTATCGCCACAAGCTGATTACGAACATCCATACTTGGGAAAGACGGGGACACTCGTCGACGCGAACCATGACGGCGCGCTCGACTTTGTCAGCGTCAGTCGTTTCCCGGAGCGCGCGACCGTGTGGACCAACCAGTGTATGGCAGGGCTGCGCGCGACGATTACCCCGGAAAAGAACCTCGTCGAGCGTGGCTCGGGAGTTGTGTTGCTGGCCGATGTCAACGCGGCCGCCGTCGTCAGTTATCAGTGGCTGTTCCGAGGAGAGCCGATCGCCGATGGCGGCCCATATCAGGGCGCGAATACGAGCATGCTCCGAATCGACCCTGTGTCATCCGCCACGGAAGGAGACTACCGGGTCCAAGTTAGTACTTTGGCGGCTGACGCCGCCAGTCCACCCGCGAATGTCGCCCTCATTCGGGCCTGTGGGGCCTCCGACATCAATGCCGACGGAATCGTCGATCTCACCGACCTTGCCGAACTGCTGAGCAACTTCGGACGCAGGTGTGAGTAAGCGAGACTCCGCGCCCGGTAATCGGGCGCCGGGTACAATCTGTAGCGCCGATGAAGGTCCACTGATCAGGAGACGCGCTTGCAAAGTCATGTGGGAAGAGTGCTCGCGATCGCGCGGAAATCCGCGGTCGGCGGACCGATGATCGAACTCGAATCCGCGGACGTGGCGACGCAGGGCACGCTAGAGGGCGGCCCGCCAACATCGGTCGATCGCGGCGTCACGCTGATGTCCGCCGCTCAGTGGAAAGCCGCCTGCGCCGAGATTAACGCGGACGTTCCCTGGACCACGCGTCGCGCGAACGTGCTCGTCGAAGTAGATCGTCTCGGTCCGCTGATCGGCAAGCGGGCCCGCCTTGGCTCCGCGACACTCCACATTACCGGCGAAACCAAGCCCTGCGACCAGATGGAGCACGCTCAGGCCGGGCTGCTCCGCGCACTCGTCCCTGAGCAGCGCGGCGGCGTTACCGCTCGCGTCGACGCAGGCGGATCGTTCAAAGTCGGCGACGTGCTGATGATCGAAAACAGCGAATCCGCATCCTGAGAAAACACTGCCTCGTTCCTCCCCGCGCTCGGAGTTCGCATGGAGCTACTGCGATGGTTCTTCCTCGAGTCCCCAATCGCACAGGCGATCGTCCTCGGGTTCATCGCGTTCATCACATTGGTGATCTGGCGTCGTGGCGGCAGCGATAAGCCGTTTCTGGTCGCGATTGTCATCTGGGCGCTTGCGTTCGCGGCGCAGGCGCTGGTCACAACGCCCGCCGAATCGGCTCGCGGCGTCATGGAAGACGTTGAACGCGCGGTTGTGCGCAACGACGATGAGACGATTGCCCACAATATTAGCCACTTGTTTCAAACCTCGCCGACAACACCCGGCGGTCCCGCCATGGATCGGGCCGCGTTCCTGAGCTTCGTTCGCGCGCAACTCGACCGCGTCGACCCGCACTGGATCCAGCGCACCGGGTTCAAACTACTTGAATCGCAACATGGAAAGACCGTGTGCGAATTCAGCTATCTGGCGGAAGTGACGGCGCATGACTACCAGATGACAATTCCGAGCCGCTGGCGCATTACACTCGCGCGAGAGGGCGATCGTTGGCGCATCACGTCAATTGAGCCGTTGCAGATCGGGCCGAGGGCCGGCGCCGGCTGGCGCATGGCCGAACAATAGGCCCCTACCAGATTCCCGGAAACAGCCGATACGGCACGCGTCGCGCGTAATCCTCATAACCCTGCAAGTCTGTAAGCAGCATGCGCTCTTCGAGCGGAATCCGCCGGATGACCAGCGCGAGAAATGCGACCGTAAACAAACCGGCTCCCCAAGACCCCAGCGCCACCCCGCTACTAAGGCACACAATCGCGACGCCCGTATAGCCAGGGTGGCGCACGACCGCGTACGGCCCGGTATCGATCAACCGATGGCCGCGATCAGCCTGATGTCGCACGACCGGCGAGAAGAACGGATTCACCACCATCGGCCAGACGATCATCACACAGCCGATCGCAAAGACGGCGAGACCGCCCATACGCAGCGGCGGCGGCACACGATCCGTCCAGTGCAATCTCCCGATGTCCAGACCGGCGAATATCACATGCGCGCTGAACAGGGCCTGCCCGATCGGAATCAATTGCCGATCCGCGCCGATACCGGGCCGCAGGCGCTCGCGCAACAAGCCGCCATCCATGCGCATGATGCCGAATCCGAATATCAATGCGTAGATCGCGAGATACGCCCACACATGCGGCAATCGCCAATCGCCGGCGCTGATGAATATCGCCGCGGCCAGCGCGCCCACAGCCGCGACGATCATGCCGATCCGCGCAAATGGCGAGTATGCGATCGCGACGACCGTGATATCCTGCTCACGCGCGTTCAACCGGCGCCCCAGAGTCTGCGGAACATTTCATAGTAGACGTTACGCGCGCCGATCGGCCCTGCAAAGAAGATCAGCAGTGAATGCACGAAAAAGTGCATCGTGATCGCCCACGCCAATATCTGCGGCAACGGCCACAGCCGCGCGGCGCCGCGTCGAATCGCGTACATCACGCCGGTTTGGCGCTCGTCGACGCGCTTCATCCACGACACCCACCACTGATTCACGGCGAGCATCAGGCCCATCAGCACGCCCCACATCACAAGCGCGATACCCCATATTCGCATGAACGGCGAAATGTTCGGAATGTGCCAGAAACCGCACAAACCGAATGTGAGACAGAGATTGAGCGTCGTGTGGCGTCGATTACCGCCGAGCGCGATATACACATAGTCGCGCAGCATCGCGGACAGGCTGATATGCCAACGGCGCCAGAAATCGCGCAGGCTCGTCGCGAACCACGGCCAATCGAAATTCTCAACCTGGCGATAGCCAATAAGCCGCGCCATGCCCGCTGAAACATCGCAGTATCCGCTGAATTCGAGATAGAGCATGTAGATCTGCACGTAGACGCCGAAGTACAGCCACCAGAAGCTCTCGATTTGCTCGGGATGCGCGTAATACGTCTGTTCCAGCAGGTTCGGTCGATCGATGGCAAGCACGTCGTGCGCGATCGGAAACAAATACCAATAGCCGATCAGCACTTTCGCGACACCCCATCCGATCCGCGCAAACGCGATCGGCACGGCGCCGAAGCCGCGGCGTTCGTGGGACGTCTCGATCTGCTGCTGAAAGGCGGGATATCGCTCGATCGGCCCTTGAATCATCGCGGGCGCGTAGGCCGCGTATGTGACGAAACGCAGCAGACCGCGCTCTTCCTTCGCGATCCCGCCGCGTTTGATCTCGGCAAAATAGTGCAGCATGCGCACCAGGAAGTACGCCATGCCGATGTTATGCGTGTTGTAGAACATCGTCGCGAAGAGCGGCGCCGGGCCCATCGGCCCGAATGCAACCGGCCAATGCAATCGCACCGGCAGCGGAAACACCCACGGCAAGTGCTCAAACAGCCAGTTGTTCGTCTCGGTCGGGATATTCGTCCCGAGCAGCGCGACCGAACCGTAGTACCAACCCAACAGCGTCGCGGCGGCGAACAGCGGCGGTCCGATCTGCAACACATCCTTGCGTTTCGCCTCGATCGCGAAGCGCTCGCCGATGAAATAGAACGCGACGCACGTTACGAGCCAAAACGCCGCATAGAGCGCGCCAAAGACGTAGATTAGAAAAGCCGCGCTGGTCGCGATGATCGCCTTGCGCAGCGCGTCCCCGCGAAAAAGCAGCAACAAGGGCACAAGCGGCAGGAAATAGATGACGACCAGACGATCGTCAAAGACAACGCGCTCCCAAAAGCCCGACCAATCGCCCCACGGCGTGGCGAGAATCGGATCGATCAGAAACCGCCAGACCCGCTCGAAAACGCCGCCCGCGACTTCGGCGATCGGCGTCGCCAGCGCGACTAGCCGACCTTCCAAGTCGTTCCCTCCGGCCCGTCGCGCAGCTCGATGCCGATCGCCGCGAGTCGATCGCGAATCTGGTCAGACATGGCGAAGTTCTTGCTCTTGCGGGCTTCGCCGCGCAGGTCGGCGAGCAATTGAATGAGATCGTCTTGTTTGCCGCCACCAGCGCTGTCGCGCCATTCGAATCCGAGCGCTTCGCCGGCCAGCGTTCGCATGACGGCCTCAACCGCCGGCAGCGACGAACGCGCCGCGTCGTCGCGAAGCCATTCACCCGTCGCCCTGGCGAGTTCGAACAGTGTCGCGATCGCGGCGGCGGTGTTGAAGTCTTCGTTCATCGCATCGACGAACCGCGTCACCGTTTCGGTCAGTTTCGCTTTCACGCCGTCGTGCGGCGCGCTGGCCGCCAGCGCCGCCACGCGCTCGATCCCACTGCGATCGTCCGCCGCGTCCGCGATGCGCTGATCACCGATCGCGCTTTGCAATTCGCGAAGACTGTCGCGCAGGCGGAATGAGCCGCTCTCGGCCGCTTCCAACGCCGCTTGCGAGAAATCGAGCGGCGCGCCGTAGTGGCTGGTGAGCACAAAATGCCGCACCACCACCGGCTCGAACGCGCGTTCGACCAGCGTATTGCCGTCGCGATCGCGCAGCGGCTCGGTGATGTGAAAAACGTCTTTCAGCAGCACCGAATTGCCCAGGCTCTTGCCCATTTTCTGGCCGTTGATTGTGCACATGTTGTTGTGCAGCCAGTAACGGACGAACGGCTTGCCGGTCACGCACTCGGCCTGGGCGATTTCGCATTCATGATGCGGGAATTTGTTCTCGACACCGCCGCCGTGAATATCGAACGTCTCGCCGAGGTATTTCTGGCTCATCACGGAGCATTCAAGGTGCCAGCCGGGGAAGCCGTCGCCCCATGGGCTGGGCCAGCGCATGATGTGGCTTTCATCGGCCCGCTTCCACAGCGCGAAGTCCGCGGGGTTGCGTTTTTCGCCGCTGACCGCGACGCGCGCGCCGGCTTCGAGTTCCTCGACCTTGCGACCGCTCAGCTTGCCGTAATCCGGAAACGAGGACACGTCGAAGTAGACCGAACCGTTCACCTCGTACGCGTGGCCGCGCTCGATCAGCGTTCGCGCCGCGTCGATCTGCTCGGGAATGTGGCCGGTGGCGCGCGGCATGATGTCCGGCCGCAGCACGTTGAGCGCGTCCATGTCCTCTAGATAGCTGCGGATGAAGATCTCGACGACCGCCATAGGGTGCAGCCCGCGCCGCCGCGCCTCGACAATCACCTTGTCCTCGCCGGAGTCGGCATCGTCGGTCAGGTGCCCGACATCGGTGATATTCTGAACGTAATTGACCTGATACCCGCTGAACCGCAGCCAGCGCACGATGGCGTCAAAGCTGATGTAGCTCTTACCGTGGCCGAGATGGCTGTGGCCGTACACGGTCGGCCCGCAGACGTACATATTGACCCGCGGCGGATTCAGCGGCGTGAACGTCTCACGCTGACGTGTCAGCGTATTTTGAACCCTCAACGGCATGCGGCGCCCTTCCTGAATAGACGTCGGGAGAATTTTGGGCGGATTGTAACGAAACGGGGCGGCGGGTTCATTGGGCGGTTGGCCGGCGCCAGTTTGAAATCCACTACATAAAGTGACGGCGCATCCGACCCCGGCGTCGTCATTCCCGCGACAAGCGGGAATCCAAGGAAGGGGAATGGGTCCCCGCTTTCGCGGGGATGACGGGACAGGAATGGGTCCCCGCTTTCGCGGGGATGACGGGACAGGAATGGGTCCCCGCGTGCGCGCGGGGTGACGACGCGGGCCACAAACAGAAAGCCGGC
>JAGQOO010000240.1 GCA_020427345.1 Phycisphaerales bacterium
ACCTGATCGTCAACATTGGCCGCACCGACGCCTTCCTCCCGCGCAGCGAGCAGATCCCCGGCGAAACGCATCAGATCGGCGACCGCATCCGCGCGCTGATCTTTGAAGTGCGCGAACTGCCAAATCAGGTGAAGATCGTATTGTCGCGAGCGCAGGAGGAGTTCATCCAGCGCCTGTTCGAGATCGAAGTGCCCGAAGTCGCCGAGCGCGTCATCGAAATCCGCGCCATGGCCCGCGAACCCGGCTATCGCACGAAAGTCGCGGTCAGCAGCATCGACTCCAAGGTCGACGCCGTCGGCGCCTGTGTCGGCGTGCGCGGCAGCCGCATCAAAAACATTGTTGACGAGCTCAACAACGAGAAGATCGACATCGTGCGCTGGAATGAATCCAGCCAGATTCTGATTCAGAACGCGCTCAAGCCCGCCGAGGTCGACGAAATCTCGCTGTGCCTTGAGCTCGGAAAGGCCACGGTCGTCGTCAAGGAAGATCAGCTATCACTAGCGATCGGCAAGCGCGGCCAGAATGTCCGCCTCGCCGCCCGGCTGACGGGCTGGGATATCAACATCACGACGCCGGAGCAGCACACGAAGGCGCTGGAGTTGATCGCCAGTTGCCTGCGGGCGGTGGAAGGCGTCGATGAGTTGCTGATCGACAAGATCATCGCGCTCGGCTCCGCGTCAGTGCAGGATATCGACGACCTTGGGCCCGAGCCGATCATCGAAGCGCTCGAGATCGACGCGGACCTCGCCGAACGCATCTGCGAAGCCGCCGGCGAAGAGACGATTCGCATCCTCGAAGAGAAAGAGGCGGCCGACAAGCTCGCCGCCGCCGAACGCGCGGCCGGCCCGAAGCCGCCAGCCGCTCCGTCGGCGTTTGTGGCGGAGGAGGGCGGTGATCCGGCCCCTGCCGATCAGACGTTGGACACATCGGCGACGACGGCGGAAGAGGGTGTTCCCGCCTCCGATCAGGTCAGCGATGCGGCGGGTCCCGCAGGCGACGCCTCGGTGGAATCACCCGCGCCGTCGGCGTTCGTCGCCGATGCGGTCGATGAGTCGAAGACACCCGCCTCTGACTCGAACTAGTCGTTCGGATGGAACCGCTCGTCAGCGTCTCGACGGTAAATGCGATCGGGTTTGCTTTGTACTTGCCCGGTATTGCGCTGCTGATCTGGCAAGCTCCGAAGATCCGCCGCATGCTCGCCGGCGTTGAGTTTGCGAGTGGCCCCGAACTCATATTCGTGCCGATCATCGTTGCCGGCGCGGTGCTGATGATGCAGGCCCTACCGCTCCTGCCCGGGCTCGATCGCTCCAAAATCGATCAACTCGGTGGGCCGGATTGGATGTACGCGGCAGTCTTCGACGGCGCGGTCAAACTGCTGCTTTGTATCCTGATCGTCGTCATCCTGAGAGCCCGGCCTTTGCGTCGCATCCCGATCAGTCCAATCGCCGCCGAAGAGGGGAGCGACGCAAGCCCATCGGCGCCTGAAACGGCCGAAGGGCGGACATTCTTACCAGCTGCATTGCTCATCGGCGTGGTGACGGCGTTGATCGCGTTCCCCGTGACCGACGCCGTCCTGTACGCCGCGAAATGGGTGTACTTCTCGCTCTTCAACGCGACGCCGCCCATTCACGACGTGCTTGAGGCGATTCGGCAGGGGCGCCTGTCGCGCGGCGGGTTCCTGCTGATGGCCGGTCTCGCGGTGGTGGTCGCGCCGATTGCCGAGGAGCTCTTCTTTCGCGGACTGACGCAGGATGCGCTAAGCGTCATCCTGCGCAAACCGTGGCCGGCGATTGCGCTGACCGCGATCGCGTTCGGGGCTGTGCATGGCCAGCCGCAGGACATCGCGCCGCTGATGGTGCTCGGGTTGCTGCTCGGTTTGGTTCGCGTGCGCTACCAATCGCTGACGGCGTGCGTCACGGCGCACGCGCTTTTCAACGCCAGAACAATGCTGCTCGTGTTTCTCAACCCGATGGTGCTCGAACAACCGAGCGCCGCGCCGTCGGATGGGCCCGAATCGACCCTATCCGGGCAGATCGGCGAAGTTCGGCTCTTCGGAGGGCCCGAAGGTTTCCTGGATTCGACCGTAGCGGGGCACGATGTAGTTGCGTTCCAGGAAGTCGTTCAGGAAGTACCGGTATACGACTTCCAGATGATACGGCCCGCTGGCGTGTCCGATTCCCGGCAGTTTCACCAACTCGGGCGAACCTCCCGCCAATTCGAACAGCTTCAGCGTCTGTCCCGGTGTCGTGATAACGTCGAGTTCGTTCAGGAACAACAGCGACGGCATCGTCAGCTCGCTGATTTCATCTTCAGTGATCAGCTCTTTGGGCAGCAGCGCCTCGAAGGCGCTCGGCCGCCCGCCGGTGAAGAACGCGAATCGCTTGATTTCCTCGCCTAGCGCGACCGGCGAATCCAACACGACGAGCGCCACATCGTCGGGCCGTTCGGCGGCAACTGAAACGGATGGGATCGCGCCCAGCGATACGCCCGCGAGGATGACCTGCGACTCGCCACTCGCGTCCAAGGCCCAGTTCACGACGGTGTTGAGATCGCCGTGCAGCGCCTTGAGCGAGGGCTCGCCGCCGCTGCCGCCGAAGCCGCGATAGTCATACATCACGACGGAAAAGCCAGCGTTGTAGAGAATGCGCGCGACCAGCAGGTAGCAGGGCAGTTGGCCGACCGCCCCGTTCGACAGCACGATCGTTCCATAGTCGATATCCGACTTCAGCCGCCAGACCTTCAGCGCGACACCGTCGTCGGCCGGGATGAACGTCTCATCAAAAGGGATGCCGACCTGGCCGGGGTCGTCCACGATCGGAAAGTCCTGCACGTCGAAGACTACCGCCAGTGCTTCACAGCCGATCTTCGGGTCGAGAACGAGGTCGCCCAGCACGTCGAGGGCGCTGTCCGAATCCGGCAGGGCGAGGAAGGTCAGGCACCCGACCCCGCCGAATGGCAGAAGGGCCAGAAGCAAGCCGCCAATGCGCCTTAGCCGCGCCCTTCGCGTTGTTCGGCATTGTTCGTCGCGTCCTGGTCGCATTTCTTCCCCGTGATCCGGGTGAACAGACTGAAACCATTTTATCCGGGCCCTCGGCGTCCCGGCGAGACTTTCGCCATTCGTATCGGCTCCGAAATTCCTGAGTTGGGTGTGAATATTCGGTTTGCGGCTGCGAATTCCGGGTTGGCGCCTGCGTTTTGCGCCCTCGCGGGGCCCGCTGTCGGCCCCGAACCGTCGTGCAAGGAGCGACTGAGATGAATCCAGGACCCTCGGTAGTCGTGCGAAAGGGCGGTTTCTTTTCCGCCCTTGTAACCGGTTTCTTCGGCTTCCTGATTACCGTCGTGCTCGCCGTCACGATTCTCGGCGTCGCCGCCATGTGGGTGTTCGACAGCCGCGTCACCCAGTTGTTTGGCTTCGCCGAGACGGCCGTGCGCGGGTTGGCCGGCTGGCGCGAGACCTTCCCACCGGCACTGGTGGACGCGCTCGACGATCGCCCGGCGAACGACTATTGGTCAAACGTTGATGTGGGTTTTGAGTTCGTCCAGGACGAACGCCGACCGCGGATGGCGGTCACCATCCAGAACCACGGCGCCGAGACGATCTCACTGCTGACGCTGCAGGTGCTGTTGCGCGACGAGGCCGGCGTTCCGGTCCACGACTTCATGCTCCCCGTCGCGACGCCGCTGCCACTGGATGACGATCTGCCCGGCCCGATTTTGCCGGGCAGCACGCGGACGCTGGTCGTTCCGGTGTATCGCGCTGCCGCGCTGCGGGCCGAAGCCGAGCCGTCGATGTTGCGCGTCCAGAAACGACAGGCGCCGGCGGTTGCGGAGAGTTCCGCCCTGCCGCCGGCCACCGAGCCGCCTCTGCTCCCGGCCACCGAGCTGACCACGGTCGCCTCGCGGGACTAAGGCGCCTACGGGGCGACTGTCGCCGGAAACAACGCTTGAAGCAATCTATCCGTCCGGCTGCGCCAACTCGGCCAGCCGGCCCCGTCGTTGAATTCGCCGCCGCTGACCTCGTGGCCGCGGTCGCGGAACATCCGGTCATACTCTCGGGCGATTTCGCCCATGTCCCAGGCCTCATGGGGGTTGCGCAGGTCGTAGCGGCTCCACTCGATGTAGACCCGTAGCTTTGGATCGCCCGTCGCTTTAACGAGCGGGTCAATCTGCTCGCGCATGAAGTCCAGAATGAACGTTGACTGCACACCCAGTCGCGAGAAGAGGTCTGCCCGCTTGGCGACGGTCGAAATGGCGACGGCGGATGCGGATCCGGTCGCCACGCACGCGCGGTGGTCCCGATCGGCGATCGTTCGGTAGTTCGCGTCGATCAGCGGCACGACTGAGTCCGCGACAAGGTCCGCCACAGCGGTGGGGAAGGTCTGGTCCGGCGGGTTGATGAATACGACCAGCATCGGCGCCACGCGCTTTGCGGCGATGAGGTTGTCGAGCGCGACATCCCAATGTCCCGCGTCGAGCGCCAGGCGCGCTCCGGTGAAGTACACAACCGGATAACGCTCTTCACTATTGGCATAGCCGTTCGGCAGATACACCTTCAGCGTCATACCGGTCGGCGCGCCGGACTGCTCAACGATCGTGCCGCGCGCGGCTTCGGCGACCGGCTCCAGAAAGTCGGCGGCCTTGTAGCGCGGCATTCGCAACTCGGACATTTCGAACGGCGCCGGTGGGCGCTGTGATCCGACCTCCATCTCCGGGCCGTAAATCATGCTGGTCACGCGCAGCGGGTTGCGCGGGTCGACGATGCACTCGTAATCCCTGAGCAGCATGTAGCTGACGCGCGCGTCCGGCTCGACCTCGGTCGTGAGATAGAACAGATCCGTATCCGCCACGCGCGTCATGCGGGCTTCCTGCCGCGCTCCGAACAAGTCGCTGC
>JAGQOO010000241.1 GCA_020427345.1 Phycisphaerales bacterium
GGGAACACCAGCGCGACCTTGCTCGTGGCCGCGAGCGGTTCCGCGTACCAGAAGACGCCGCTGCGATCCTGGATGCGATCGCGGTCGGCTTCGGCGAGGCGCTTCGTGACGACGTCGAGCTTGCGGCGCAGCTCCGCCAGGTCCTTCGCGACGATGGCGACGCGCGACGCGCCGTCCACACGCGCGCAGGCGGCGGCCACGTCGAGCAGCTCGAGCTCGGCATCGGCGGGGAGCGCGTCGATCCAGCTCGAGAGGGCGGCGACGCTGGCCGCCAGGGAGGCGCGGTCCGGCGCCGAGAGCACCACCAGCTCGACCGGCCAGGTGCGGTGGAAGCGCTCGAGGTCGCTCTCGCTGCCGGACGGCGGCAGGTACTCCTCGAGGATCCCGTGCGCGTTGATCCCTCCGAATCCGAAGGAGTCGATGGCGGCGCGGCGCGGCGCGGCGGTGCCGTGCACCCAGGGGCGCAGCTCCGTGTTCAGGTAGAAGCGCGTGCGCTCGAGCCCGAGCTTCTCGCGCGGCGGCGCGCTCGTGCCCTGCGGCGGCAGCACGCGGTGATAGAGCGCGAAGGCGGTCTTCATGATCGACGCCATGCCCGAGGCCGGGATCATGTGACCGATGTTGGACTTGCAGCTGCCGATCGCGACGCGCGGAGCGCCAGCGTGGTCCGGCAGGCAGGTGTCGAGCGACTGGAGCTCCGTCGCGTCCCCGAGGGGGATGCCCGTGGCGTGGGCCTCGACGAGCTCGATCGTGTCCGGGTCGACGCCGGACTTCTCGTAGGCGCGCCGGATCGCCTTCGCCTGACCGCGGCTCAGCGGAGCCAGCAGGCCGGCGCCCTTGCCGTCGGAGGAGGTGCCGACGTCCTTGATCAACGCGTAGATGCGGTTGCCGTCGCGCTCCGCGTCGCCCAGGCGCTTGAGCACGATCATGCCGGCGCCCTGTCCGAGCAAGGTGCCGTCGGAGCCCTCGGAGAAGGGAGCGAGCGTGCCCGAGGGGCTCAGCGCTCCGATCAGGCTGAAGCCCGAGTACACGGGACCCGGCGTCGAGAGTTGGATCGCTCCGGCGAGCGCCACGTCGGAGGTGCCGTTCCGCAGCTGGTCGATGGCCTGTTCCACCGCGAGCAGCGACGACGCGCAGGCGGCGTCGAGCGTGAACGCTCCTCCGCCGATGCCAAGCGAAGCGGCCAGCAGCGCGGCCGGCCCGCCGACCGCGTAAGCGTTCAGCCACTCCCGTGTCGTCGGCTCTTGCGCGTTGGCGCCATTCGGGAACAGATCGAGCTCATTCGACGCGGCGCGTGTCAGACGCGTCAGGCGCGAGGCGCCGTCGGTCGGCAAGGCGATCGCCGCCAGCGCGACGCCGCAACGCGTCTTGTCAGTTGACGTGGCGCCCGCGTCGCGCCACGCCTGATTGCCCGCTTCGAGCGCAAAGTGAAAGACCGGATCGAGCGATTGGACGAGCCGTGGGTCGAGGTCGTAGGAGTCGGTGGGGATCTCCAGCGCCTCGCACAAGCATGCGCGTGTCGAGTAGACAGAGTCCGGCGCCAGCGTCGGGTTCAGCAGGGCGCTCGCTGGCGCGATCCAGCGATCGGCCGCGGTTTCGGCGCAAGTGTCGCGGCCCGCGAGAATGTTGCGCCACAATGCGGTCGGCGTCGGCGCGCCCGGGAAAACGCCCCCAATTCCGACAATCGCGATCGGCTCTCGACTCAACACGACGGCGCCGCTCCGCTACGCCGACGCGGTCTGTCGCGCGACGACCGCGCGGCCGTGGCGATCCACGATCCATGTGACCTCGGACAGACGCGCGATCACCGCGCCGTCGCCGTCGAGGATATCGATGTCGGCATTGAGGCTGATATGGTCGGCATGCCGCACGCGAAGCTCGATCGACACATCACGCGATGGGAACGCAGGGACGAACTGCTGATAGGCTCCGAACCCGGTTGGCAGCCCGATGGCGCCCTGACGCTCATGCGACCAGAGCAGGCCCAGTTGCAGGGCGGCGTCCAGCGCGAACGGGCACGTCACCCACGCGGCGCGCGGCGGCGATTCCAGCCAGTTGGCGGGCGCGGGAATCGTTCGCAAGTCCGCGGCGATGCCGTCCTCACTGAACGCGCGAAGGTGCGCGATCGCCTGGAATCGTGGACCATGGAACAGCACATCGCGATACGCGTCAGCGATTGAACGCGGATAAGCCCCGCCGACGAGTGGGCCTGGCGCGAGCGGCGCTTCGGCGATGGCATCACGCATGTCCGCGATCGCGGACACGCACAAGTGGTTGTCCGCGTCGCGCAGCTCCAGGCGCGTTTGAAACGCGCGATCGACTCGTTCGAGGCGGCTCGCGTTCACGCGCAGCTCCGCCGCGCCGCGCCCATCAAAGCCGCGATGCACGCGCAATCGCGCCAGCGCACACAGCCGCAAGCCCGCTCCGTGCAGCAGCGCGGCGTGCGCGAGCCATTCAACGCTCATGGCGACGGGCATCATCGGCACGCCATCAATCCGGTGGTCGGACAGATAGCGATCCGTGGCGAGCGAAACTGCGCGCGAGAACACAAGCGACATGTCAGCGGCAGGCTGCGCGACTTTGACCGACGTCTGAATCGACTGACGCGTCGGACCGGGCTCACCCGGTAGCTCCGGCGCAAATCCGGCGCCGATGACGACTTCGACATCGTCCGTGAGTGCCGAAAGTTCATCGACAAACGCCGCCGCTCCACCGGCGAGCGAAATCAGTTCGACTCCCTGCCGCGTAAAGTGCCCACGTAGCGCAGCGTCGACCATGCCGCCGTCCCAAGGTCCCCAGTTGATCGAAACAACGCGGGCGCTGGGCCGGCGCGACTTCTCGGCGCGGGCGAGTTTGTTCAGGTACTCGTTAGCCATCGCGTAATCAACCTGGCCGGCGTTGCCGAACCGGGCGCTGACCGACGAGAAGAACGCCAAGAAGCGCAGCGGATCATCGCGCGTCGCGGCGAGCAGCGATTCGGCGCCGAGCGCCTTGGTCGCAAAAACGCGATCGAACGAATCCGGCGACTTGTCGGCGATGCGAGCGTCTTCGATGACGCCGGCGCCGTGGACAAGCGCCGTGATCGGGCCGAATCGCGACCGCGCTGCGCTGAGCGCTGTAGTGACCGCGCCCGCGTCGCGCGTGTCGACTGCGAGATAAACCGCCTCGCCACCAGCGGCGTGAATGCGGGCGAGCGTGCCGCGAATTTCTCGCTCGGCCATGGTCGCGCGGAAACGGCGCTGCACTTCGGCGGGTGTAGCAGGCGCGCCGTTCGACAGACGTTCGAACAGGGCGCGTTTGATATCGGCTTCCCCGTTTAGTTCGGCGAGCCACGCCGGTTCGGAATCGGCGAGCGGACTGCGGCCGAGCAGGACGAACTTGCAGCGCGCGGCTTCGGCTAGGGCGACGACGGACGCGGCGGTCACTCCGCGGGCGCCACCGCTGACAACGACAACATCGTTCGCGCTAAGCGCGATGTTCGAATCTGGCAGTGCGCTATCAACAAGTTCGACCGCGGCGGGGCCGCTATCGGTCAGGCCGACTTCGCCCTCAACTGCCGAGCCAAGAACTTCCATTACGCGGTTCGCTACATCGACAGCTCGGCGCGCGGCCTTGCCATTCGTGTTCCCGCCGTCCGTGATGTCGATCGCTACGCAGCGGGCGCGCCATTCGCGACTCGCGGTCTTAGCGAGCGCCGGGAACGCGGCGCCAAGCGTTTGATCAGCGCGACCATCGATCCCGAAGCCGCCCCCAAGACGCGAGACACACGCGAACGTCGCGTGAGCCGTGTCGCCCATTGCCGACGCCAGTCGCTTTGCCCACGAAAACGCGTTTCTCGCCGCGACGCCGGCCGCTTCTGCCGACGTTTCCCCGGTCGGGGCGATCAGAATCGCGCCGTCGAGATTGGCAAGCGCGTCAGCGCGATCGGCGAGGCCAACGAGCCGGGCGTCGCAGCCGGCGTTTGCCAGTGCGCTGGTGATGGCCCTGCCGAGCGCATCGCTGTCGCCGATCACAAGCCACACGCCGCGGACATCGCGACTCGACGTGAGATCGATCGGTTTCACTCGCGGCACGCGGCGCTGTGGCCGCGTCCAGGCGCCCACCTGAGCCAATGTCGGTTGCGAAGTAGCGGATACGGTCTCCACCACCCCGCCCATCTGTCGAACGATGTCCGCAAGCGTGCGGAGGGCGCCGAGTTCCTGCGCGTCGACCGCGGCAAGCCCCGGCAGACGTCGCTGCGTCGCGGAGAGAATCTCGAGGCGTTTGATTGAATCAATCCCGAGATCGGACTCAAGGTCCATGTCCGGGCGAATCGCTTCGCGCGGGTAGCCGGTGAGTTCCGCGACGACTTCCAGCAGCACGCTTTCACAATCGGCGTCCGCGCCCGGCGCCGCGCATTTTCCGTTTGCCGACGTGTCGGCTCGACACGCAGCCGGCGCGGATCGCGGTTCGCCTGCGCCCATCTCCCCCAGAATGTCACGCAGCGTGCGCAGCGCCCCTAGTCGCTCCGACTCGACGGCCGTCAATGCCGGATCGCGCTTCTGCATCGCCGAGAGAATCTCGAGACGCTTGATCGAATCGATGCCGAGGTCGGCTTCGAGGTCCATGTCAAGATTGATGGCTTCCGATGGATACCCGGTGAGTTCGGCGACGACGCTGACCAGCGCATCTGCGATCGCCGATGAGTCGGCGGCGGGGGCGGTTGGTTCTGCGCTCGCGGAAACTGCATCTCTCCCCGCCGAAGTCGTCGTGTTCGATGGCCTCGTGACGTGTTGCAGCCGATCGGCAATGTCGCGCAGCGTGCGCAGCGACCCGAGTTCGGCGGAATCGACCTGTTTCAATCCAGAA
>JAGQOO010000242.1 GCA_020427345.1 Phycisphaerales bacterium
TCAGGGCGATGGAACGAATTGCGACAATGTCGTCTGTGGCGAGCCCGTGACCGGCGCCTGCTGCATCCCGACCCCCGGAATCCCGGGTGGCCCTGCCTATGCGTGCGTGCAGATGCCCGAAGCGGAGTGTGCCCGACTAGGCGGCCGTTATGCCGGCGATGGTGTCGACTGCGACCAGGTTGACTGCGAACCGGCCCATGTCGGCGCGTGCTGCGTGCGAACGCCGAACGGCGCGTTCTGCGCTGTGATGCCCGCCGCTTTGTGCGCAGCGAACGGCGGCGCGTATCAGGGTGACGGGACAGCCTGTGACAATGTCGTCTGTGGCGAGCCGCTGACCGGCGCGTGCTGTGTGCCGACGCCGATTGGTCCGACGTGTGTTCAGGCGACGGCGGAGCAGTGCCGCGCTCATGGCGGGCGCTACGCGGGCGATGGTACGAGTTGTGACACCGTCAACTGCGGAGTGCCGGCCGAAGGCGCCTGCTGCCTCCGCTCGCCGAACGGCATCAACTGCATCATGACAACCGCCAGCGCTTGCAGCCTAGCGGGCGGCCTGTATCACGGCGATGGCACGAACTGTGACAATGTCGTGTGCGAAGAGCCCGTGACAGGCGCCTGCTGCATCGGGATGATCGGTATCCCCGGCGGGCCCATCGGCTACTCCTGCATCCAGCTGACAGCGAGGGAGTGCGAGAGCTTTGGCGGCCGGTATGCCGGTGATGGTGTCGACTGCAACGCGGTCGATTGTGCCCCGCCCCAAGCGGGCGCGTGCTGCTTGCGCACGCCCAACGGCGTGTTCTGCGTCCAAGTCTCGGCGGAAATCTGTGAGGCGCGCGGCGGTCTGTACCGCGGCGATGGCACATCTTGCGCCAACGTGGATTGTCCGACCCCGGTGTTGGGCGCCTGCTGCGTGAACAGCCCGCTCGGCGGCGTTACCTGCATCCAGACCACCGCCGACCATTGTGTTTCCAAAGGCGGTCGCTACGCGGGTGATGGCACGAGTTGCAACAACGTGCGTTGTGATGAGCCGGTGACGGGCGCGTGTTGCATTCCGACGCCCGGCATTCCCGGTGGCGGCTTCGCCTGTGTGCAGACGACCGCCGCAAACTGTGAGCGGTTCGGTGGCAGCTATGCCGGTGATGGCGTTGATTGCAACATGGTCGATTGCGGCCCGATCCCGGTTGGCGCCTGCTGTCTGAGTACGCCTAACGGGCTGTTCTGCGTCGAGACCACACCGGATGATTGTGCCGCGCGAAACGGGCGCTACCGCGGCGACGGCACATTCTGCAGTGACGCCGTCTGCGCAGACCCCGTAACCGGCGCGTGCTGTATCAACGGCGCGTTCGGCACGGCCTGTATCGAGGCGACCGAGGAGCGTTGCCGCGCCGAGGGCGGTCGCTACGCCGGCAATGGCACGAGTTGCATGAACATCATCTGCGTCGAGCCGGCGCTCGGCGCCTGCTGTATCGCCGCGCAAGGCCAGATTCTGTGCATTCAGACCACCGAAGCCGACTGTGGGGAGCGCGGCGGCGACTACCAGGGCGACGGTGTTCCGTGCAGTTCCGCCGGTTGCGCGCCGCCGCCCACCGGCGCCTGTTGTGTCGCGTCGCCGATCGGGCCCGTGTGCATTCAGACCACGGCGGATCACTGTCGTGCAGAGGGTGGTCAGTACGGCGGCAATGGAACCTCCTGCAATAACGTCAATTGTGCGCCTCCCGCGACCGGCGCGTGCTGCATTACCGCGCAAGGGCAGGTGCTCTGTATCCTGACGACCCGCGCCGGCTGTGCGGAACGCGGCGGTCAGTATCAGGGCGACAACACGGTTTGCGCGACCGCCGGCTGCGCGCCGCCGACGGGAGCCTGTTGCGTCGAATCCCCCAACGGGCTCGCCTGCATTCAAACGACGGCGGATCGCTGCCAGGCCGCGGGTGGCCAATACGCCGGCAACGGCACTTCCTGCGACCTTGTCGACTGCGGCCCGCCGCCGGTGACCGGCGCCTGCTGCGTCGGCGTGCAGGGCGTCATTGTGTGCATTCAAACGACCGAGGCCCTTTGCGCGGAGCGCGGCGGCCAGTATCAGGGTGACAACACGACGTGCCCGTTCGCCGGTTGCACGCCACAGACTGGCGCCTGCTGCATCGAAAGCGCCATCGGCGTGGTCTGTGTCCGCACGACCGAAGCCGGCTGCGCCGAGCGCGGCGGCGACTATCAAGGTGACGGGACTACCTGTGACAATGCGTCCTGCACGCCGGACCTCGGCGCTTGCTGCCTCCCCAACAGCGCGAATCCCCTCGGATGCCTCCAGTTGACGGAAGCGCGTTGTGTGGAGGCCGGCGGCATGTTCCTCGGCGTCGGCGTGTCGTGCATCGACGCCAATTGTCCGATCGTCATCGACATCGGCGCCTGCTGCGTTGAGCAGGGCGGATTCATCGCCTGCTTCAACACGAACGCGCTGGACTGTGAGCAGCGCGGCGGCCGCTTCGCCGGTCCGGGCACGAATTGCGAAAACGCCGAGTGCCCGCCCGCTCCGTCGGGCGCCTGCTGCCTGGCGGCGACCGGAGCCATCGAGTGCGTGGACCTGTCGGAAGCCGATTGTCGGGCCCGCGCCGGGCAGTTCCAAGGCGTCGGCACGACCTGCGAGCAGACGGAATGCCCGGTTCCGGGCGACACCGGCGCTTGCTGCGTCCAGGGAGATGTCATCGCGTTTTGTGAACAGGCCACGGCGGATTGGTGCCGTCAGGCCGGCGGCGAATTTCAGGGCGTCGGCGTTCCGTGCGACGCCGTCGACTGCCCGCCTGTCCCGTTGACTGGCGCCTGCTGCCTGTCGAATGGCGGCGTCATCGTGTGCGTCGACTTGTCTCCCGCCGATTGCGAGGCGCGGAATGGGCGGTTTGCCGGGCTCGGCGTTTCTTGTGAGGTCGGCTGCGACACGGTTCCGTAGCACGACCGATAAGGCGAATCAGGAACAGAACGCGGCGTCTGCCACCCGGCAGGCGCCGCGTCATTCTGCGCGGATCACTGTTTCGCGTCCCATGCGGTTGTTCGGGGCGGCGATCCTGCTACAACATTGGCGGAATGTCGCGCAATGGCAAAATCGTCGTAGCCATGTCGGGCGGAGTCGACTCCTCCGTCGTCGCCTGCATGCTGAAGGATCAGGGCTATGAGCCGATCGGCGTTTTCATGCGCGTCGGCGCTGAGCCCATTGAGCCGGCCTGCGCGGTCCCGGCGGCCGCCCCGGCGCGTCGGCTGAAGCACGGTTGCTGCTCGGCGACGGACGCAATGGACGCGCGAGCGATCGCCGCGCGCCTAGGCATTCCGTTCTACGCGCTGAATTTTCGCGCGGAGTTTGATCGCATCATCGACTATTTCGTGGACGAATACGCCAACGCGCGCACACCGAACCCGTGCGTTATGTGCAACATTCACCTGAAGTTCGGGCGCCTGTTCGAATACGCCGACATGGTGGATGCGCAGGCGGTGGCCACCGGCCACTACGCGCGGATTGTCGAGCGCAACGGGCAATCGCGCCTGGCGCAAGCCGCCAATCTCGCCAAAGACCAGTCTTACGTCCTGTTCGGCATTCGCCGCGATGATCTGGCGCGCTGCGTGTTTCCGCTGGGCGACGTTGAAGACAAGGGCGTCGTGCGAAAGATGGCGACTGACCTCGGTCTCAGCGTCAGCGACAAGGCGGACAGCCAGGAAATCTGCTTCGTGCCGGGCGGTGACTATCGGAAACTCGTCCGCGAGCGCCGGCCCGAAGCTGTGCGCCCCGGCGAGGTCGTAAGTGAAGCGGGCGAGACTCTCGGCGCGCACGACGGTGTGGTCGGATTCACGATCGGACAGCGGCGCGGGCTTGGGATCGCTGCCGGCGCGCCGATCTATGTCACGCGCCTCGACGTGCTCAACAATACGGTGACGGTCGGTGATCGCGCGGCGCTGCATGCCGCCGGCCTCGTCGCGGATCGGGCCAACTGGCACATCGATCCGCCGACGGAGACAGTCTCCTGTCGAGCGCGAATTCGACACCTGCACCGCGCGACGCCGGCGCTGCTAATGGCAATGGATGACGGCCCGTTCGAAGTACGCTTCGAAACGCCGCAACCGGCGGTCACCCCGGGCCAGGCGGTTGTCGCGTATGACGCGGAAGGCGTCGTCATCGGCGGCGGCTGGATCCAGCGCGCGATCCGATGAAAAACGGTTATTCGCTCGATCGAATGCGGCTGAGTGTCACGAGCGCATCACGCAACGCCCGCACATTGTGTGTTCGGATGTAATCCACGCCGGACAGCGCCGCCCAACACTCGGCTGCCAACGTGGCGTCCCCGCGTTGAGTAGCGGGGCGCGGCGGTGCGAAGTCGGCGCCGGCCCATCGCGCATCCGCGCGGCCCAGCGCATCGCCAAGGAACGACTTGCGCGAGACGGATAGGCAAACCGGCTGTCCAAGGGCCTTGAAGGCAGGGATGCCCCGCAGTGCGGCGAAACTGGCGTCGGCTTCGGCGCCAACAAAGAACCCCATTCCCGGGTCCAGGATGATCCGCTCGCGCGCGACGCCGGCCGCGTCGATCGCCGCCAGTCGCTCCTCAAGAAAACCGACAATGTCGTCGACGGTCGCATGGCCGGCGCGCTTGGCGCGACCCGACGGATCAAGCGAGAACATCACAATTACGCGCGCGTCATAGTCGCGAAGCGCCGAAATCGCATCCGCCGATCGCAAGCCGCTCACGTCGTTGATGAGATCGACGCCCAGCGCCAATACGGCTCGCATCACTTCCGGCTTGCGCGTATCGACCGATA
>JAGQOO010000243.1 GCA_020427345.1 Phycisphaerales bacterium
CGATCGAATCATCGGTTGAGCCGGATTTCGACGGGGCCGGCTTGGGCGGGGCCGCGACGGCCGTTCCGCCGCCGTGGTCGTCGTCGGAACCGCCCGCCTTGGCTGCTTTACTTGCCGCGCCGCCGGCGGAGGCCGGGGCCTTGGCGCTGTCGTCGATCAGGGCGATGACTTCGCCGACGCTGGCGGTCTCGCCGACTTTCTTGGTGATTTTCTGGATCCGGCCGGCAGACGGGGCGGGCAGTTCCATTGAGGCCTTGTCGGTCTCGATTTCGGCGACGATCTCATCGCGCTCGACGAAGTCGCCGACGTTCTTGCGCCATTCGCCGATCTGGACTTCGCTGATCGACTCGCCCGACTGCGGGATTTTGAGTTCTACCGCCATTGCTCGTTCGGCCTTCCGTGGTTGTTCGAAAACGGCATTTTCGGGCCGGGAGTCGTCCCCGCGCCATTCAGATCATATCGGTCAGGGTCAGGATTCGGTATCGCCGAACGCGTGCCGCATCAGCATGGCCTGTTCCAGCTTGTGGGCGCCGGCGGACCCGGTGGCCGGGCTGGCGGATGCGCGGCGGTAAATGCCGTTCAGCGGGAAGCGGCCGAGCAGTCGGCGGCCCCACTTGACCAGCAGATGATGCCATGGGCCCATGTTCTCCGGCTCGTCCTGGACCCAGAAGACCGGCGTATCGTCCTTGTACGGCTTGAGCGCGGCTTCGACGAAATCGCGATGCAGCGGGTAAATCTGCTCAACGCGGATGATCGCGACGTCGTCGCGTTTGCGCTCGGCGCGGGCTTCGACGAGGTCGTAGTAGATCTTGCCCGAGCACAGCAGGACGCGGCTGGTCTTGTCCGGCGAAACCGAGGGGTCCGGCAAGATGCGCTGGAAAGTGCCCTTGGTCAGGTCTTCGAACGTCGACACGCAGTGTTTGTTTCGCAGCAGGCTCTTCGGCGTCATGACGACCAGCGGCTTTCGCCATTTGCGCAAAACCTGCCGGCGCAGCAGATGGAACATCTGGGCCGGCGTGGTCGGCTGACAGACGATGATGTTGTCCTCGGCCGAGAGCTGCAGGAAGCGCTCGATGCGGGCGCTGGAGTGTTCCGGGCCCTGTCCTTCGAAGCCGTGCGGCAGCAACATGACAAGGCCGCTGAGGCTGTGCCATTTGTCCTCGGCTGACGCGATGAACTGGTCGATGATGACCTGCGCGACGTTCGCGAAGTCGCCGAATTGCGCTTCCCACATCACGAGGCCATCGGGATAGGCGACGCTGAACCCGTATTCGAACCCGAGCACGCCGGCTTCAGAGAGCGGGCTGTTGAAAATGTCGACCGGCGCCTGATCGGGCGACAGATGCTCGAGCGCCATATGCCGGGCGCCGGTTTCGAAGTCGTGCAAGACAGCGTGACGATGGCTGAAGGTGCCGCGTTCGGAGTCCTGCCCGCTCAACCGCACGCGCACGCCGCCGAGCGCGATGGTCGCCAAAGCGAGCGCTTCGGCGGCGGACCAGTCGAGTGGTTCCTCGCCCGCGACCATCTTATTGCGGTTTTCGAGGAATCGGAGCATGGTGCGGTGGGGCGTAAAGCCGTCGGGCACACTGGCGAGCGTGGTCAGCGTCTTCTTCAGCAGGTCGATCGGCGCGCCGGTATCGACATCCGGCGCCTTCGTCTCGTGCCCCCCGAGGTACTTCGCCCACAACTTGCCGAGCAGGCTCGGACGGCTGGCGGCGACGGCGCCTTCGGTGCGAACGATCTGCAGTTCTTCTTCCAGGTGCGCCTTTCGCGAGTCCTTGATCTGCTCGGCTTCTTCGCGCGTCATGTCGCCGAGCGTGAGCAAGTGGTCGAGGTAGCTTTCGCGGACCGGCTTTCGCTCGCGAATGGCCTTATAGAGCATCGGCTGCGTGAATGAAGGCTCGTCGCCCTCGTTGTGGCCGCGGCGGCGGAAGCAGTACATATCAATGACGACATCGCGCTGGAACTTGGCGCGGAAGTCGAGCGCGAGGCGGACGCATTGCGCGACGGCTTCAGGGTCTTCGCCGTTCACGTGCAGCAGCGGAATCTGCAGCATTTTCGCCAGGCCGGAAGCGTAGATGCTCGATCGCGAATCCTGCGGATCGGTGGTAAACCCGATCTGGTTGTTCACGATGACGTGCAGCGTGCCGCCGGTGCGGTAGCCACTCAATTCGCTGAGGTTCAGTGTTTCCTGAACGATGCCCTCGCCGGCGAAAGCGGCGTCGCCGTGAATAAGCAGGCACATGCCCTGGCGGCGTTCGTAGTCCTTGGCGCGATCCTGTTTGGCGCGAAGCCGGCCAAGCGCGACCGGGTTGACGTACTCAAGGTGGCTCGGGTTGAAGCACAGGGCGAGGTGGATGGACTTGCCGTTGGCGGTGGTCCAATCGCGGTGATAGCCGAGGTGGTACTTGACGTCGCCGCGACCCAGATTCGCTTCGGCGTTCTTGTCCTCGAACTCTTCGAAGATCTTGCGCGGGCTCTTGCCGAGGATGTTGGCCAGCACGTTCAATCGGCCGCGATGGGCCATTCCGATGACAATCTCTTCTATGCCGTGTTCGGCGGCGTCTTCGATCGCCATATCGAGCAGCGGAATCAGGCTTTCGCCGCCTTCCAGTGAAAAGCTCTTTGCGCCGACGTACTTGGTCTGAAGAAACTCCTCAAACATGACGGCGTCGGTCAGGCGCGTCAGGATGCGGGTTTGTTGGTCGCGGGTTAGGGTGCAGCGGTTCTGCGAGCCTTCCATCCGCTCCTGCAACCACGTGCGCACGTCGAACTCGTCGATGTGCATGAACTGCACGCCGATCGAGCGGCAATACGTATTGCGCAGGCGCTGCACGATTTCGCCGAGGGCGCAGACGTCGAGGCCGCCGATGGTGCGCGCGGAAAACAGGCGCGACATGTCGGCTTCGGTGAATCCGTAAAACGAGGGGGCGAGTTCGAGCGGCTCGGGGCGCGGCCGGCCGAGCGGGTCAAGCAGCGCCGCCATGTGGCCGCGGACGCGATAGGCGCGGACGAGCTGATCCAGTCGATCCTGCAGCGCTTCGGCGGTCTTGGCGCTTGAGACCGGCGCGGACACGCCGTTTCCGCCATGAAAGATGCTGCCGGGCTGAAACGAAGGGCGGATCGTGCGGGAGCCGTTGCTGAACTGACGGAAGTAATCGCGCCAGCGCGGCTCAACCGCGTTCGGATCGCTCAGGTATTCCTCGTAGAGCTCTTCCACGTATGGCAGATTGGACTGATTTGGAAGATCAAGGTTCTCAGGCATGTGTGGCTTCGCTCACCAGCGTCCAGTGTTGTCGGGCGCCGCCCCCGGGGGATACTCGCTCTCGGGTGTCGTAATCGCGGCGCGGGTTCGGGTCAAGGTCGCGTTTTGGAGGGTATCGGCTATTTGCGCCGAATTCGCGCAAAACGCTTTACAGATATGTTATTCCGCGCCTTCGGCGGCCTGTACAGCGGTGCGGCGTTCGGCCAATCGTTCCGATAGCTGCGCGTCGGCGGTCGGCAGGGCGGCGACGACCGCTTCGGCCCTCTCCAGCAGCCCGCGGGCTTCACCGACGCGGCCTTGCCCCAGTCTCAGGTCGCACAGGTTCAACAGCGACAGGCAGACCCACGGGTGGTTCCCCAGCCGTTCTTCCAGCGTGGCAAGGGCGGCTTCGTACAAGCGCTCGGCCCCGGCCGTGTCGCCTTGCGAGAGCAGAAACTTCCCGAAGTTGTTTCGCATTTTGGCGACTTCGATGTGGTCCGCCCCGAGGGCCTCGATGCGCAATTCCAGCGCCCGCTCGTATAGGCGCCGAACCTCGGCCGGGTCGCCGCCATCGAGCAGGAGTGAGGCCTGGTTGTTCAGCGTCTGGCCGAGGCCGTTGCGATAGCTGTTCAGTTGGGCGGCGTCCGCGTCCTTGGGCGGCTGCGCCAGCAGGTCTTCCCACAGTTCGCGGGCCTCGGCGAGCAGCGCCCCCGCTTCCTCGCGATCGCCCGCGCGCTTGCGAACGACGCCAAGATTGTTCAGCGTCAGCGCCATATCAGCGGCTCGCGCCGCCGCGGCTTCCGCATTGGCGGGCTCGGCGCGTCGCAATAGTTCGAGGGCCCGACGAAAGTGCGGTTCGGCGTCCTGCGGTTTCGTGTTGACGGTAGTTTCGCCGAGCGCGAGCCAGGCTGCGGCGGCGTCAGGCGAGTTCGCTTTGCCGGCCCTTTCGAAGAGCGCCAGCGCGGCGCGGATCTCGCGTTCAGACGGCTCGTAGCTGAGCAGGTTCTTCAATGTAATGCCGAGTTGGACGCGGGCCAGGCCGGCGTCGATGGGGCGCTCCGGCTCAAGCTCGGTGGATATCAGCGACGACGCTCGATCCAACGCGTCAGCCACCTTGATATCGCGCGCGGACTCGGGATTGAACGGGTCGGGAGCCTTCAGCATTTCCGTGAAGACATAGTTGATCGAACGGGCGCGGCGGGCTTCGTCAATCGCCTGGTCGCGCTGGGCGACGTATTGGATTGACAGAATCGTCGATGTGATTCCGAGCGTCGTCACGGCGATGAACAGCGACGAACCCAATCCAGTCGCGAGTTTGTTCCGGGCGACCAGCTTGCGCAAGTAGTAGATCGAACTCGGCGGCCGAGCGCTGATCGGCAGACCATCGAGATACCGTCGCAGATCATCCGCCATCTCGCCGGCACTCTGATATCGCCGTGCCGGCTCCTTTTCGATCGCCTTGAGCGCGATCGTCGCGACTTCCGCCGGCAGGTCGCGATTGAACTGGCGCGGCGGCGTCGGCTGTCG
>JAGQOO010000244.1 GCA_020427345.1 Phycisphaerales bacterium
GCAAACGCGACCGCGTCCGCGAGCGGCGTGCCTCCGCCGATCACTGCGCCCGGCGCTTCGATGTCGGCGCCGTTGTCCAGCAGCGCATCCAGCGCCGCCACATCATCGCAACTCGCCGCCCAATGCAGCGGCGTTTCGGTGTGCGGGCCGGCAAACCGCGCGTTCACATCCGCGCCGGCGTTGATGAGAAGCGTCACGACCTCGGCGGAACGCGGGAATCGCCCCGGCCAATCCGATGCGACATGCAGCAATGACATGTGACTATCGCCGTCAGGTCGCTCAAGCCGGATACGCGCCAAGCCGGCGTGCGTTGCCAGCATTTCCTTGAGCGCGATGATGTCGCCGCCATGGATGGCCTCGACCAGCGCAATCGCAAGCGGATGATTCGCGGGCAGTTTCGCCAGTTCCATTGGCGCGCCGCGCGCTCCCGTCGACACCTCCGTGTGCCCTTCGACATGTTCCTTCAGGGCTCTCCAACTCGAAAACCCGTAATCGCGCGCGATCAGCAGCTGCGCATCCGCGAGCTTGGCCGACGGCCGCCTTGCACGAAGTTCGGCGAGTTTTTCCTTCGCGCGGTTTTTCAGCCAGTCGAGATCGGGACGCGGCGGCAGCGTGAGGGGTTTGTCCGACATCTGAACCTTCCTTCCGGTTGCGCCCGCGGTCCGCAGTGATCGGGCAGGGAAGAAGGCGATTTTGATGAACGCGTCGGGAACGCTGAGCGCTTTACGCGGACCGTCGGCCACCCGAACTGGCCAACGCCAGCTTAGGGGCCGACCCTGCGGTAAGCAAGAAAAATGCCGCAGCACTCTTCCCGGTCCATGCCCGCGGGACTTCGGCGGCCTACAATTCTCCTGAAACGCCCAACGGGATCACCCCACCGCTCGCCCGGAGGCCGAACGTCATGCTGACGCGCCGCCGCAAGCTGGTCACGACTTGTTTCCTCGCGCTGTTCACTGCCGTACCCGGGCTATCGGATGGCAAGATCTTCCGCCATCAATACGATTCCGTCGGCGAGCCGCTGATCCGCTCGCAGCGCGCCGTCGTGGCGTGGAAAGACGGCATCGAAACGATGATCGTGCAGTCGGACGTGGCGGTTGGTGAGAAAACCGCCAAGGACTACGGCTGGATCCTGCCTTTGCCGGCGGAACCGACGTCGATCGAAGCGTGCGCGCCGGGGACGCTGAAGCTGCTGAGCGCGGCGTTCGGGCCGCGGTTCTCGGAGGGCCCGGGTGGATTTCTGTGGCTCGCGATCCTGATTCTGCTGTTTATGGCGCTCGAGTGCCGCTCGATGCTGCTCAACCGGGGCCCGCGGCCAACGGCAATGCGCGTGGCCTTTCTTCTTCTGGCTATGTCGGCGTTCAGTTTCTGCTTCCTTCCGTCCCTCAATACCGCTGGAGTCGAGATAACGAGAAGTGATGTCGCCGTCACCCAGACTGTTCGCGCCGGCGTCTACGACGTGCGGATAATCAAGGGCGACACCGGTAAGGCGGTAACTGACTGGCTGACGGAGAACGGCTTCGCGGCGCCAGCGACTGCGGCAAGCGCGATCGATCAGTATGTCAAAGATGGCTGGCGCTTTCTGGCGGCGAAAGTCGCGCCCGATGGAGACGGCGCGCTGACCCATCATCCGCTTAAGGTGACCTTCCCCGCCAAGCAGGCCGTGTATCCGCTTCGGATCACGGGCTCTGACGGCGAGGGAATCGAATTGGACTTGTTTGTGATCGCGAATCAGGCGGCATCGGCGCCCGGGATGCGCATGTGGGCGCGCGACCGATTCATTCCGAACCCGGACGGGGCCAAATACGACGCCCTTCGGGGCTATGTCGCGGAGTTTGGCTACGACGCCCCGGTTCCATGGATCGCTCCAAATTCGGGGGATTCTCTTGGCGCCGCAGAGATGACAAGCGCGATGTGGCCGGGTTGTTGCGTCACACGATTGCACGGTTGGCTACCCCCCAGCGCGATGCGCGCGGACCTGACCCTTGCGTGGTCGGCGCCGAACCCGAACCGCCATCTGGTCTTCTCCAAGAGCGATGCGATGGCTTGGGCCGCCACGGTGGTGATCCTCATCCTGACGCTGGCGCTCCCCACGATTACTTCCGAAGCGACACGGCGCGGTTGGACCATACTACAAGCCGTGCGACATCGATCTGCGCCTGCAATCGCGATCGCCGTGTTGGGCGGCGCCACGATGTACGCCATACTAGACGTGGTCCCGATCAGTCGGGGCCTGCCGACATGGGCGGTTCGCCGGCACATGGAGGCGTTGGCCATCATGCAGTCCAGGCAGCCCGTCGACCCGGTCCCGGAAGCCTATGGCAGGATCATCGGCGCGTTCATTCCGACCATGCCCCAAGCCGAACAAGGCAACCTCGACCACCCGGGCGATTTTGCGTTTGTTGCGGATGGAGATGGTTGGCGGCTGACGATCATCGATGCGTCCTTTACGCCGATTTCAGTGTTGCTTTCGGCTGAAGGCAAACTGAAGCGCGCGCCGGGATAGTCTCACCGCCCCCAGCGGTGGCGACGGCCCGGCGTCCCCTTCTTTCAAATCTTTCGGCGCGCACAAGCACCTGCCCGCCAATCGGTTGCTCTGCGCCCGCGTTCGGATAAAAGCGCAATCGCAGGGCGCCGCGGTTGATCGCATGACCGCCGATCGCGCAATCGCCGGCCTCGCCAGGAGCGCAAAATGAGTTCAAAACCACGCGGCGCCGTCCGCACCATGGACGGCAACGAAGCGACGGCGTCTGTCGCGTACCGCATGAACGAAGTAATCGCCATTTACCCCATCACACCTTCATCGACCATGGGCGAACTGGCGGACGAGTGGGCCGCGCGCGACACGCCGAACATCTGGGGCGGCGTGCCGCGCGTTGTCGAAATGCAATCTGAAGGCGGCGCCGCCGGCGCGGTGCACGGGTCGCTGCAGGCAGGCGCGCTGACGACGACATTCACCGCGTCGCAAGGCCTGCTGCTGATGATCCCGAACATGTACAAGATCGCCGGCGAGTTGACGCCGTTCTGCATGCACGTCACCGCGCGCACGATCGCGACGCACGCCCTGTCGATCTTCGGCGACCACTCCGACGTCATGGCGTGCCGCCAAACCGGATTCGCCATGCTGTGCTCAAGCTCGCCGCAGGAAGCGCAGGACCTGGCCTGCATCGGCCAGGTCGGCACGCTGAAGACGCGCATCCCGCTGCTGCACTTTTTCGACGGCTTCCGCACATCACACGAGATCGCGGCCGTCGAACAGCTCAGCGACGACGACCTGCGGGCGATGCTGGACGATGCCCTGATCAAGCCCGTGCGCGAACGCGCGCTTACGCCGGATCATCCGGTGATTCGCGGAACAGCGCAGAACCCCGACACGTTCTTCCAAGCCCGCGAGGCGGCCAATGGCTATTACGCCGCCTGCCCCGAGCTGATTCAGGCCACGATGGACCAGTTCGCCAAACAGACCGGCCGCCGATACCGGCTGTACGAGTATTCCGGCCATCCGCAAGCCGAACGCGTCATCATCATCATGGGCTCGGCGGTGCAGACGGTGCGCGAAACCGTGACGCATCTGAACGCGGCCGGTGAAAAGGTCGGCGTTTTGAACGTGCGCCTGTTCCGACCGTTTTCGATCCGCGATTTCGTCGCGGCCCTGCCGGCCTCGGTCCGCAGCCTCGCGGTGATGGACCGCACCAAGGAGCCCGGCGCCATCGGCGATCCGCTGTATCTCGATGTGATCGCGGCGTTGCGCGAAGCGCGCGACGCCGGCGTCTCCGAGTTCGCCGCCGAGCCGCGCGTCATCGCCGGTCGCTATGGATTGTCCAGCAAGGAATTCACGCCGGCGATGGCGAAAGCCGTGTTCGCCGAGCTCGCGAAGCCCGACGCCAACAACCACTTCACAGTCGGCATCATCGACGACGTTACGCATACGTCGCTCGAAGTGGACGATGACTTTGACATCGAATCGCGCGACACAACGCGGGCCGTGTTCTTCGGCCTCGGCGCTGACGGCACCGTTGGCGCCAACAAAAACTCGATCAAGATCATCGGCGAGGAAACCGACAACTACGCGCAGGGCTACTTCGTCTATGACTCGAAAAAGTCCGGCGCGATGACGATTTCACATCTGCGCTTCGGCCCGAAGCCGATTCACGCGCCATATCTCATCAAGCGCGCCAGCTTCGTAGCCTGCCACCAATGGGAGTTCCTCGAAAAGTACGAAGTGCTCGAATATGCCGAGCCGGGCGCCGTCTTCCTGCTGAACTCGCCCTTCCCGGCTGAGCAGGTCTGGGAACGACTGCCGCGCGAAGCGCAGGAACAAATCATCGAGAAGAAAATCCGCTGCTACACGATCGACGCCGTCGCCATCGCCAACGCCACCGGCATGCGCGGCCGCATCAAC
Source organism: Phycisphaerales bacterium (assembly GCA_020427345.1). GTDB lineage: Bacteria > Planctomycetota > Phycisphaerae > UBA1845 > Fen-1342 > DSPM01. Next base: position 4,400 of record JAGQOO010000244.1, read on the forward strand.
ACGATCATGCAGACGTGCTTCTTCGCGATCTCCGGCGTGCTGCCGCGCGAAGAGGCCATCGCGCAGATCAAGAAGTCCATTCGCAAGACCTACGACAAAAAGGGCGAAGAAGTCGTCAAACGCAACTTCGCCGCCGTCGACGAAACACTCGCCAATCTGCATGAAGTGAAAACGCCCGCGCACGTCACTGCGACGACCGGCCGCACTTCCCTCGTCGCCGAGAACGCGCCCGATCTCGTCAAACGCCTGAACGCGGTGATGATGGCCGGCAAAGGCGACCTGCTGCCGGTCAGCGGTTTTCCCGTCGACGGGACGTGGGATACCGCGACCACACGCTGGGAAAAACGCA
>JAGQOO010000245.1 GCA_020427345.1 Phycisphaerales bacterium
CCATGACCGGCACCGCTCCGAAAAACAATAGCGACGATACCCTGGCGTCGCATCCTCGCAGGCACGGGGCGGTGTCGGTCTCTTTCCGCCGCCTACAGATGAAGTCAATACCCTGCTGGTGGTGTGGAGAGGCTATGTGGCTCGAGAGTCCTGAGCATCTGGAATGCCATAACGAGGACTGCGAGTCCGTGTCTAAGGTGGATTCTCTGAATGACACCGATGGCGCATTGGTAAGTCAGGCTCTGGAGTGGATGGGGAAATTGTACGAGGGAGACGCGGGCGCGTGAGCCGGGTACTGGCATGGTTCTCGTGTGGTGACGCCAGCGCGTGCGCGGCGAAGCTGACCGTGGAGAAATACGGCGACCGGGCAGAGGTTCTTTACTGCGACACCTTTGCTTATGAGCATCCCGATAATCGCCGGTTCTTCAGGGACGTTCAGAAGTGGCTTGGCACTCCGATCCGTGTGCTGATGTCCTCGGACTATGCCGACATCTACGACGTGTTCAGGCGCACCAGATGGCTCGTCGGGGTCCGTGGCGCTCGCTGCACCACGGAACTGAAAAAGAACGTCAGAACGGCCTACCAGCGTCCTGACGACGTTCACGTATTCGGCTTCACGTCTGACGAGAGGCACCGCATTGACCGTCTGTACAAGCACCAGCCGGAGCTAGAGGGATTCTGCGAGTTCCCACTGATTGAGGCCGGCATGAGTAAGCGTGACTGTCATCTGATGGTCAGAGACGCTGGTATCGAGCTGCCGATGATGTATCGGCTTGGCTACAAGAACAACAACTGCATTGGCTGCGTGAAGGGCCAGGCGGGCTACTGGAACAAGATCCGCCGGGACTTCCCGGAGGTATTCGACAAGATGGCGAAGGTCGAGCGCGAGCTAGATGCCGCCATCTGCAAGGTGGAAGGCTCAACGGACGGTGAACGCTGGCGCAAGCGTGTGTTTCTCGATGAGTTGGACCCGGAGCAAGGCCGATACGTCGAAGAGTCTGGCATCGAATGCGGCGTGCTTTGTCAAACGGAGATGTTCGATGCCGCGTAGGAAATTGTTTACCGGAATCTCGGGAGAGAACGATGCGACCACTGACTGATCGGTTGCGCCAGGTTGTTGATCGAGCCGATGACATTGGCTCTCGCAACCTCGCGCTGATGCAGGAATCTGCTGATCTGATTGAGGATCTTCAGTCCAAGCTAGACCGTTGCCGGGCTGAACTCGATGATGCCCGCAAGTGCGCCGATCTATGGAAAGCCGACCATGACGCGCTCGCGCTTCGATTAGACAAAGCTCTCGCGCTCCTAGACGACTGCCACGACATGATGGCTGCGTCCCGCAGCGGCTACCTCGCCACGTCCGCGAACGATCTGCACAAGCAAATCCAGCGGCTTCGGCGCTCGTCTGCCCCTGCCGTAGAGAAGCGCGGGCTCTGTCCATTCGGATTCGCGCCGAATGCATTCGTTGATCGTGAGTTCCGATGCACGAAAGAACCGGGGCATGACGGCGACCACGATTTGCAGCCCGTCGCGTCCACTGACGAAGAAGAACGCGGTCGTCGATGGGTGCCGAAGGAGTGGAATCCCGACCTATGCGTCAACTGCGGACAGCCTTACCACGCGCACAACACGCTGACCAATGAATGCCCCGCCCGCGCTTCTGAGGGACAGCCGCGTGAGTGGAGTTGCCCGAAGCACGGGAAGTTCGTGAATGCCTCCGGCAACTGTCGAGACTGTGAGGCGGAACGTGCCCTATCTGAGCAGTGCCCTCACACCGATACCTTCATCAAGGAAAATCCGGATACCGAGCATTGCTTGGATTGCGGCGAAGAACTGGGCCTTGCCCAGACAAGGCGCGGGGAATGGACGTGAAGGGCTGGAATTACCGAGTAATCGAGTTCGTGGACCCGCTCTCTGGTCCGTGGCGGTCCATCCATGAAGTCTATTACGACGACGAGGGCCGCCCGTTTGCCTATATGGAAGATCCGGCAGGCGTCATTTCCGACGAGGGCGACGGCTTCGACCTGTCTGGCGTGCTCGACATGATGCGGAGCGCGCTCGATAAGCCAGTGCTCGTCGAGAAGGACTTCGAGGCGGCCCGAGATCCGGACAGGCGCGGGGAGGGATCGAAATGAGATTTCATGTAGGGCAGCTAGTACGCATCAATAAGCCCGGCGAGCTTTGGCACAACGAAGAAACCGAAGTCACCAGCATCGGCCCGGCCACGTACAACTGCGACATGTGGGTGCTCGGCGAGCTGATCTGCGAGGTCAACTTGCCCGCCAAGCAGGACGGCACGCGCCGAGGATGGGTGCATCCGCGCTACCTGGTGCCAATCAGCGACCCGCCTGAACTGGTCGAATGGTCCGACTGCATCTGGCAGCCGGAAGGCGTTACCTGACTCAGATAGGAACGGGGAAACACGATGACAGAAAGCACGCTCGCCACTGGTACACCGATCGACCTGCCCCGATTGCTAGAGACGCGCCTGCTGATCCAGGCGAACTCCGGCGGCGGCAAGTCGTGGGCGCTTCGCCGGTTGCTCGAGCAGACGACCGACCAGGTGCAGCAGATCGTGATCGACCCGGAGGGCGAGTTCGCATCGCTCCGGGAGAAAAGCGACTACATCGTGTGCGCGGCGCATGATGCCGACGCGGTGGCGCATCCTCGGACGGCCAAGCTGCTGGCCCGCCGGCTGCTGGAGACCGGTGTCTCGGCCGTGCTCGACATCTACGATCTGAAGCCCCACGAGCGGAAGTCCTTCGTCAACAACTTCCTCGCCGCATTCGTCGACGCCCCGAAGAAACTCTGGCACCCGGTGCTGATCGTGCTCGACGAGGCGCACGTTTTCGCGCCCGAGCACGGGAAGTCCGAATCGCTCGGTGCCGTCATCGACCTGGCTACCCGCGGCCGTAAGCGCGGATTCTGTCTCTGCGCCGCCACGCAGCGGCTCTCGAAGCTGCACAAGGACGTGGCGGCCGAAATGAATAACAAGATGATCGGGCGCACCGGGCTCGACATCGACATCAAGCGAGCGGCCGACGAGCTGGGGATGACGCACCGGGAGGCCACGGCGCAGTTGCGGTTCCTGGAGGCCGGCGAGTGGTACGTGTTCGGCCCTGCCCTCTCTCGCACGATCGAGAAGATCAAGGTCGGACCGGTGCAGACAACGCACCCGAAAGTCGGTCAGCGGATGATGACGAAACCGCCGGAGCCGTCGGCGAAGGTGAGGAAGGTGCTGGCAGAACTGGCCGACCTGCCGCAACAGGCGGAAGAGGAAGCCCGGTCGATCGAGGATCTGCAGCGAATGCTCGGCGACACGACCAGGAAGCTCCGGGCGGCCGAGAAGCGTGCGGCCGGGTCGGGTGTTCCGGAGGCCGAGGTCGAGAAGCGCATCCGCGCTGCTGTGCGCGAGGCTTTGGCCGCTCAGCCGGTGACAGAGAGCGCCGATACCGTGCGTGTGCGGAAGCTGCTCGAGCAGGCGCTCGCCGCGCTCGGGACGACGCAGAGTGAGGGACGCCTGCCGGCCCGACAGCGAGCAGCGACGCGGCCGGCGCGGCTGAACGGGCACGACCCTGCGCCGCCGGTGGCCGGCAACCTCGGCAAAGGCGAGCACAAGGTGCTGATCGCCATCGCGCAGCACGCCGATGGCGTCGACCGCGAGCAGGTGACGATCCTCACCGGCTACAAACGCTCGACGCGGGATGCCTACATTCAACGGCTGTCGGCGTCGGGTCTCGTCGATGTCGGGCCGCCGATCACCGTGACCGATGCCGGGCTCGCCGAGTTGCCGCCTGACTTCAAGCCTCTACCAACCGGGGAGGAACTTCGCGACCACTGGCTCGCACGACTTCCGGCCGGCGAGGCCGCCGTGCTCGAAGTGCTGGTAGGCGCCTACCCGAGCGGCGTGTCGCGTGACGAGATCACCGACCGCACCGAGTACAAGCGCTCAACCAGGGACGCATACATTCAGCGGCTCGGAACTCGAAAGCTGGTCACGATTCAGCGCGGCGAAGTGTTCGCGCATCGTCAGCTCTTCGAGGAAAGGGCCTAAGCCAGACAATTTCCAGGAGAAAGAATGAAACAGGTAATCGAAGGCGCGAAGGTGCCGGTGAAGATCTGGACCGACCACGTTGAGGACGCTGCTATGCAGCAGCTTCAGAACCTCGCGGCCCTGCCCTTCATTCATAAGCACGTCGCCTGTATGCCGGACGTGCACGCAGGCTACGGATCGACGGTCGGATCGGTCATCCCGACGAAAGGGGCGATCATCCCGTCAGCAGTTGGCGTAGACATTGGCTGCGGCATGATCGCCGTCCGGCTCGACATCAGGGCCAACGACCTGCCGGACTCTCTGCGCGAAGTCCGCGAGCGGATCGAAATGGCGATTCCGCACGGGCGCACGGATAACGGCGGGGTGAATGATCGGGGCGCATGGGGAAAGATCCCAGACGACGTGGCCTGTGAGTGGGGTCTGATGGCGGGCGGACTATCGGCCATTGCCGAAAAGCACCCGAAGCTCCTGAAGGGCAACGTGAACACGGCGCGGCATCTTGGGTCGCTCGGCACCGGGAACCACTTCATCGAAGTCTGTCTCGACGAGTCGGATGACGTGTGGATCATGCTTCACTCCGGCAGCCGCGGTATCGGAAACCGTATTGGGACGTACTTCATCGAACTG
>JAGQOO010000246.1 GCA_020427345.1 Phycisphaerales bacterium
ACGGGCTGCGGAAGGCGTCGACAACCTGATCGAGCACGAGGCGGAAGTATTGATCAGCGGATACGGCGCGATGGGCGATGGCGAGCAGTTCCGCGTGGAGGCTGCGCGGACCACCTTCTTCCGCGCCTTCGGCGGCGCGGCTGGCGATCGCCTTTGGCGGAGCCGGCGACTCAGGTTTGGTTGGCACAAACGCGCTCAATTGAAAGAGCTCCCGTGTGCGTTACCCGGCTCTCGCGGCGAGCCGCTCCGGAACTGTGATCGGCGCGAAGAACTTGAAGCCGGCCTCGAAGGCGTCCTCTCGCACAAGCGTGCAGCGCATGCAGCGGGCGTAGGTCGTGGGGAGGTCGACTTCCTGCTGGTCGAAGCTGAGACGATAGATGTCGCCCACCTTGACCGGCAGGGGGAACAGCGCGCGGCATCCACCCTGGGACAGGTCGCCCGTGACACCCTGCATTTTGAGCGTGAGCGTGTCGCTCGCGTTGCCCGGTTGCAGGATGATCTTGGCTCGAAGCTCGATTCGAAATGAACTTCGCAGTTGGCGAATCTCATCGGACGTATTGCGCTCAAGTTCCTGCAGCGTATGAAGCGCGTCTTGCTGTGCGTCGCGTGAGAGGGCGCTATCGAGTTCATCAAACATCGCGTTCCCCGATCTTCATTGCACTATTCGTGACCGCCGGTGGCGGCCGTGGCGACCGTCGCGACCGGCTCGCGCTTCAGAACTCGCATTTCAACCTGCACGCCGGCCGGCCAGTCGTGGGCGTCGTTTCCGACGGTGACGCGAACCGTTACCATCTGGCTGGCGGGATCGACGACCGGGCTGACAAACTCAATGTTTCCGACACGCGCCGCAGCGCCGGGCAATGGAACGCGCAGGTCGACCGGCTGGCCGCGCGACAGGCCCTGCGCGATCTCCAGCGGACAACTGAACGTAACCGTCAACGGGTGAAGTTTGACGAGGCGAACGATCGGCGCGCCGCGCGAAACCGTTTCGCCGACTTCACCTTCGACCAGCGCGATAAGGCCTTCGAACGGCGCGGTCAGAGTTCGTTCCGCGAGCAGTTGTTTTTGCAACTGATAGTCACGCTCGGCCTGCGCGTGCTTGAGTTGAGCGATGGACTGTTCGATGTGAGCGGCTTCGGCGGCGAGACGGGCGTCAAGCAGTTCCTTCGCGGACGTCGAACCGGTCAGCCCTTCAATGCGCTTCAACTCCGCTTCGGCGTGATCCACACGGATTTTCGCCAGATCGAGGTCGAGTGTGGATTCCGCCTGAAAGCGGGCGACTTCGCAACGGATGCGCTGCGTTTCGTCGTCGAATTGGATCAGCGGTGCGCCGGTGTCAACGCACTGGCCTTCGCGTGCGCGGATGTCGTGAATGCGGGCGTCAAAGTCGATGCTCAGCAGCGCGTCGCGCGACGGCGCGCTCAAGCCGACGATGAAGTCTGACTGATCGGCGTCGACGGGCGGGGAGTCCGCGAGCGCCGGCGCCAGAATCAATACGGTCAGGATCGCGCCGGCGCACGCGCGGCGTCGGGCGCGGATAGACGCGTCGCGATCCACAGTGATGGCGGCTGTAGACATATCCGATCCCCTGTTACGGCAGCGCACATAGCGCCGCCGTAAGGGGTATCGACCGCATAGGCGGAAGCGATTACTTGCCGGCCTTATCTCGCTCCTCAATGTCGCGGGGGCCGCCGAAACCGCGTATCAGGCCCCATAACTTCATCAGGAAGCCATCTCCCGTCGCGGATTGTCCAAAGACCGTCGCGGCGGCGTTTTCGGGCGCAATTTCAGCCGTGGCCGCGTTGGCCTCGTCGCTATGCGCTTCATTGTGCGCCGTCGACGGGGGCGCCTCGTCCGTTTGGGACACGAACTCTCCCGTTAGCGGGTCGGCAACGGCACGGATCGTCCCGACTTCGTCGAAGCCGGCTTGCAGCGCTTCTTCCGAATAGGTTGGGAAGTAGATCTGCTCATCGACGTTATAGGTCGGGTCGAGGCGGACTTCGCCCGGTTCAGTGGTGTAGGAGATGTTGTCGACCATCACCTGGTCGATCGCCTCAAATCGCGACTCGTCGACCGTTCCGCTGTGCGACGCGGCCGCGTCCGGTTCGATCACGGCGCCGTGATCCGTCGTGGCGTCAAGCACTTCCAGCCCTGTCACGTCGCGCCACTCGTCGCCATCCGACTTGGACGCGGTGTCGGACGTTTCAGCGTCAGACGCGGTGTCGGTTTGCGCGATCGCGCTGTTGTCCGCAGGCTCCGAATCGCGCGGGGTCGTTGCTTGCGGCTCAGACGCGATTGGTGTCTCAGGCGCGTCGATCGTCGGCGTCGTCGGTCCCGCTTGGGGGCCGATGTCGGCCGGATTGACGGCTACGTCGGGCTGAATGTCGGATGGCGGCGCGATGGCGTCCGTGTCGGCGATCGTCGGCGTCACATTCGGCGTTTCGGCCGGCGGTGGAACATGATCGGCGACCGTGTCGTCGACCGTCGGACTTACGACCACATCGATCGTTCGCGTGGTCGTAATTCCGCCTTCTGTGACGTCGACCTGGAACCTCAGTACCGTCGGTTCGCCGACCTTGGGGGCGTCGATCGTCGGCGCCGCGCTGTGCGGATCCGACAGTTCCACGCTCGGGCCGTCCATCTGGCGCCAGATGATGGTCGGGTTGTCGCCAAGCTCGAGATCCGGCTCGAGCGTCAGCGGGGTCTCGCTCGGCGCGTCGAAGGTGAAGTCGGGGGTCGACGAAGCGGCTTCGGGCGCGACATGCAGCGTGAACACACCCGGCTCCGACCATGCCGACCCGTCGTAGGCGCTGAACAGCAGATCGGTGTCGCCGCTGACGCCGTCGCCGGCGACAAAGGTCAGGCTTCCTTCGGTGATGTCTGAAGCGGCGATTTCCTGACCGGGCGTAACCGCCTCGCCGTTGAGCATCAGCGTGCCGCCGGCGGGCAGCGTGTCAATGCGGAAGGATTCGATCGTGTCGCCGTCGTCGATGTCGAACGCGTCGAGGTTGATGACGCCCTCGCGCGTGTCACCGATCGTTATGTCGCCGCCGATGGCCTCCGGCGCGTCATTGGCGGGCAGCACGCGGATTTCGAACTCGGACGGATCCGACGACCACGCTTCGCCGTCAAACGCGCTGAACTTGAAGCCCGTCGTGCCGTTCCAGTTCGGGTCGGCGGCAAACTTGAAGCCGCCGTCGCCGAGTTGTTCGACCGAAATCTCGTCGCCGATGTTCAGTTTTTGCCCGTTCAGGGTCAGCGTGCCGCCGTCGGGCAGCGAATCGATGCGGAAGGTCTGCACGGCTCCGTCGACATCCGCGCCGGCGAGTGAGATCATCGTCTCGCCGTCTTCGGGCACGCTCACGCCACCGACGATACCGGTCGGCGCGTCATTGACGGCGTCGACGTGAATGGTGAAGGTGGCGGTGTTGTCGGACCAGTCTTCGCCGTCGGAAGCGGAGTAGGTAAACGACGTGTCGCCGTTCCAGTTTTCATTGGGCTCGAACTTGAGCGAGCCGTCGGTAATCTGCTGGGCGGTGACTTCAGCGCCGGCCTCGAGTGGTTCGCCGTTGAGCGTCAATACGCCGTTCTCGGGCAGCGAGTCGATGCGGAAGCTCTCGATCGCGTCGCCGGCGTCGGGGTCGAGGCCGATCGGGGTCAGGTTGACGACGCCGTCTTCGTCGAGCGTCGCGCCAGTATCAACGGCGACGGGCGGCGTGTTGTACAGGCCGGCTCCGTAAAGGCCGTCGGAGAATCGGGCGGCTTCGATGCCGGTGTGGTTGATCGTGAAATGGTCGCCGTCGCCGAGGTCGATCGTGATGACGCCGTTGCTGATGGTAGCCTGCGACGAATCAAACTGGCTGAGGTCGATCCAGTCGCGGCCTTCGTCGCCGCTGACTTCGTAGACATCGCCGTTCTGCGGGTTTTCGAACGAGAAGCGGTCATCGCCGCTGCCGCCGGCCATCACGTCGTTGCCGCCGCCGGCGATCAGCCAATCGTCGCCCGCGCCGCCGTCGAGTGTGTCATTGCCGGCTCCGGCGGCGAGAACGTCGCGTCCGTCGCCGCCGGCGAGGCTGTCGTCGCCGCCGCCGCCGATGATGTTGTTGATGCCGCCGTTGCCGGTGATGACGTTTTCGCCGTCATCGCCGGTGAAGGTTACGCCGACGATGTTGCCGTTGATGGCGCGAATCTGCTCGTGGGTCAACGCGTCGCGCTGGTCGGCGTTGAACTGGTTGAACCAGCTGGTATTCGGAATCGAGCTGATCTGATCCGGCGTCAGGTCGTGGATTCGATCCGTCGGCAGATAACGGAAGTCCGAGTAGCCAAGGGACTGCACCTGGTCGACGGTCAGCGCTTCGCGCTGATCCGGCGTGAGATACCCGATGCTGACCTTGGCGACGTTGAGTCCCTGCACCTGATCAGCATCGAGCTCGGCACGGGCGTCGGCGGACATCGTGGCGAACCAACTGGAGTTCGGGATCGTGGCGATCTGATCGGGCGTCAGGTGTTCCACTTGATCGACGGGCAGGTATCTGAACTGCGTGTAGCCGAGATCGTCGACCTGATCCGGCGTGAGCATCTCGCGCTGATCCGGAGTCAGGTATCCGATGCTGACGTTGGCGACGTTAAGGGCCTGCACCTGGTCGGCG
>JAGQOO010000247.1 GCA_020427345.1 Phycisphaerales bacterium
CATACAGCCCGACGTTCGCGAGGAAATCCTCGGTCGTCGGGTCTTCATCACCAAAACGCTGCCCGACGTGGCTGAAATCCGCAGAGGCGATGACCACCGTTCGCGCGTGGTCGCTCGCGATCATCTCCGCCAGCGCGTCCGCAAATTCGCCGAGATCCGCACCATTCCCGTCCGCCGGCGCGGTCCCGGTCGGGCCGCACGGGTCGGGACAAAGCGCCGCGACAATCTCGAATTCAGCGTCAGGGAAAAGCGTCTGCAACAAGTGGACTTGCAGCTCGATCGAATGTTCGGCGTCGTGATCAAACTCGTGATCAAACAACCCGCCACCGACGCGCGAATCCAATTCCTCAAGGAATGCTCGGTCTGTGCCCACTCGTCCCAAAGGCGTCACGAAGTCCTTCCGCGTCGCGACAACCGAATGCGACCGGCCGAAGTGATTCGTGCCGAGAATGACATACCGATCCGCCGGACCGGCTTCGCGCAGCGTCGCGTACGCGTCGGCATAGCACGGCGCGCCGCGTGGGTAATCCAGATGCGGCGCGATCACGCCGCGCAACACTTCTTCGTTCTTGACGGCTCTTCCATCCGTCAGCGCAGCGGCGATTTCCTCGCCCATCTCGTCTGCGTCGGGCCAGCGCTCACGATTGTCGCGGGCATCCGCCGCCAGATACTCCGCCGCTCGCTGGGCGTACGCGTGCTGGAAGCGATCCGTCTCCAGCATCAGCGCTTCATCCAGCGTCGTCGCGAGCTCGACCACCTGTTCCGGATTGATCGATTGCCCGAACTGCTGCAGAAACGCGCGCTGAATCGCGCCAATGTCGTTCTCGCCATCGAAATGCGCGACGATGAAGTAGCCCGCCCCGCTCAGCGCCATCGCCTGCGGCGCGATGCGCGTCATATCGCGCAACACAAACGCAATTTCGCCATTGTCGTCAATCGGCGCAATATCAATCGGCCGCAGCCGCGGAAGCGGCCGGTCTGTCGCAATCGTCAATGCTCGCTCCCCGGCGTGACCTGCCACGCCCACCGCGTTTTCGAACCCCAGAATAAGTGTAGGCCATCCGCGCCGGGCGGGCGCTCCAGCGTGAAACGAATCCCCGCAAATCCGTCAGCGTCGCGATCCAGCAGCTCAACGCTGTACCCGTCAAACCGCTGCGGCTCGCTGATTTCAAGCGGGTTTTGCGCGTTCGCCAGCGCCGTCAATCGCTCGAACGGCCCCGAAAAGTACCGATGTGTCGCCACGCGCGCCTCAAACACGTCGCCATCCAAGCGCCTTAGCTCGGAAGGCCCGGTCACACCCAACAATCGTGGCGCCCAGCACAACCCGACAACGCGCAAGTCACGCAGCCCCGCCCGTAGCTCAACCGCGAGCTTCACATAATGCGCAATCATCGGCAGATTCGCGAAGTAGAGCGTGTCACCGTCTTTGACGGGCGCCGGCGACGAGAGAACCTCGTCAACAACGCGATCTTCGACCTCGCCGGCGGCTTCCAGCGCGAGCGAGAAGAAGTATGTGAGCACGCCGGATACCGCCAGCATGCCGCAAGCCATCACCCGCGCGGCGCCCAAGCCTTTTGCGCGGGGCGCAGCGGCGTCGGGCGCCGCCGCGGGCCGTCGAAAACCGCCAAGCGCGCCCGCGATGACGATCACCCAGCCGATTGACGGCAGGTACAGATGATGTGGCGATTCAAACGCCGGCAGCACGGGCGCCATGTAGGCGATCAATGCCGCCGCCCCAAGTACCGCCGCGCGCGACGGCCACGCGCGCCAGGCGCCGACCGTCAGAATCGCAACTGACAATACGCTCAACGCGGCGAACGTCAGGCCATGTTCGCGGAAATACGCTAATCCTCCGATCGGCACGCATGGCACGAGCAGAAACTCGCCCAACAAGTAGTAGCGCGCCTTGTCGAACACAAACGCGAGAAAGTCGGGGTCGCTCGGCGGAATGATGTAGGGCTTTGGCGGCAGCGCTGCTCCACCGAGCATCCATTGGCGCAGGCCGAGGTACGCGATCGCGACGAGCGCCGACGCGCCAACCAAGGACAATCGCGCAGCCCATTTCGACTGATGGGCCTTGCCACGATCCGTCGCTGAACGGCGGCGCTCGGCCACATAGTCAAACAACTCAACCGACAGCATGACTGCGGGAAACATAATCGCGTTTTCGCGACACCCGAGGGCCCCGGCGAAGAGAATGAGCGCCGCAAGCGCCCAGCCCCAGCGCATGAAGCCGCCGTCATCCCCGCGCCGACTCCCGTCATCCCCGCGCCGACTCCCGTCATCCCCGCGCCGGCTCCCGTCATCCCCGCGCAAGCGGGGATCCACGCCTGCGACAGTCGGCGCGACTTGGATTCCCGCCTGCGCGGGAATGACGGCGCGCGTGTTGACCGGCGACGGTATCACGGGCAGCGTCTGGATTCCCGCTTGCGCGGGAATGACGGCGCGGGCTTGCGGGCCAATTGGATTTTGCCAACCGCGCGCACGGGCGTAGCAGAGCGTCGCCCCCAACAGGAACACCGTCACCAGCAACTCTGTCTGCGCCGCAATCCACTGCACTGTCGCCACATGGCCCGGATGAATCGCAAACAGCGCCACCGCCAGCCACGCCACCCCAAACCGACAGCCCAACACGCGCAGGAGCGCGAGCAGCAAACCGCAAACGACAAAATGCCACCCCAGCGAAACGAAGTGCGCGACGAACGGCCCAAGGTCGGCATCCCAGCCGGTCAGCGTGTAGGTCAGCTTCATCATGGCGAATGACAGCGGTCGAAAAAACCGCAATGTGCACTCCGGCATCCACCAGAATTCGATCACGCCGCCGACGAGTTCCAGCCGGCACGAGTCGGTGAGATCGCGGAGTGACCAGCCGCTGTCGCGCAGTTGCTGGTAGTGCGCGTAGTCGTCCATGAACAGGCCGAACCGCGCGGACGGCCCGTGCAGCAACGCGATCAGAGCGGCGATGGCCAGTAAGCCGAGCAACACGCGCGATAAGCGCCAAGGCGGCGCCAACTGTCCGGAAGTCGAAGCGGGCGCGGCCGGCACTTATTCGCCCGAGACGGCGGGGTTGGTTTGGGGCGTCGGATAGTCGACGGCGGACTCCGTGCCGCCATCGTCGTCCGTACTCTCTTCAAATGCTTCGAGTTCGCTCCGGCTCGGCAAGTGCGCGCCAAGCAGCGGCACCAGCACACCTGGCAACGCCCAAACGAGTTGAATCAGTCGAATCGCGAGCGCGAAGGCGACGGCCTGCGCCGGGCGATTGTCGAGACCGCCCGTCGTGAAGAACTGCACGTACGCCCATTCCATGACGCCGAATCCCTGCGGCGGCGTGAACGGGACGGCGGACAGCAGAAAGCCGATGGGGACGCAGATAAAGTAGACGTCCGCGCCGCCTTTCATGCCAAGGGCCAGCGCCATGACCCACGCGCTGATGACGACGAACAGTTGCAGAATGACCGTATTGGCGAGCGAGAGCAGCACAAGGCCTTTGTGGGAGCGCATCGCGACGGTCGCGCGCCCGATGCGCAGCAGTTGTTCGCCCGCCGGCAGTTTTGCGGCGATCTGCGGCAGGCGGATCATGTGGCGCAATCGCTTGCTGAACAGAAAGAAACAGCCGACGGCCAAACCAATCCAGACGAGCCCGAACACGCCGGCGACCGAAGTCCGCACCTGCGGATCCCAATCAATTCGGTTGAAGGCGATCAGTACCGTCACGCTCGCGACGATCATCAGGCCCAGCAGGCCGATGATGCGATCCAGAAAAATGGTCGTGACGGCCTCGGTCTTGTGATGCGTGTACTTGGTGACGTAATACGCCTTAACCAGGTCACCGCCAGTCGTGCCAGGCAGCGCAAAGTTGAAGAAGTTGCCGGCGTAGGAGAGTTTGATGGCTTCCCAGAAAGTGACGCGCACATCCTGAATCGCGAGCATCCACACCAGCCGGATGGATTGCAACAGTGGCACAGGCAGGAACAGCAGGACGGAGAGAATCGCCAGCGTGATGTTCGCCTTGGTCGCAATCGACTTAAATCCGAAGTGGATTTCGGGGACGCCGTCCTCGATTCTTGTCTCGGAATTCGGCAGCGTGATGGGCTGCCCGTCGCGCAGGATCGTGACCGACGCTTCGTTCTGGTCGACCATCCGCACAAGGGAGTCATCCTGCAGGCGGACGTAGTCGTGCCAGTTGACGTTGTTGTAGAGATACACAACCGCTACGGCACACAGGCCCCAGCGCAATATCCCCAAGACGATTTTCAGTGATGAGCGTTTCTGTTTCATGCGATAAGCCGCGAACCTGACCACGATTTCAGGGGAGGCAATATAGGCGAAAACGGCCGTCGCCGCCCCCCACTCCGGTTGAGGGCGACGACGACCGCTGCGATACGAAAAATCCGCCCGGGGACGCTAGATCTTGACCGGTTTGCCGAGCTTACGGCGGCTGGCGGCGAACTGGCCGACGTGCATCATCTCGTGGTTGCCGATCATGGCGAACAGCGCGCCGACCGTCGGGGCGATCTGACGCATCTGCTCCGGGCCGGGCTTGTCGAGGTCGGCGTCGGGCGTCTTGTCGAGCGCCGCGATTGTGGCCTCGTGCATCTTGGCCATCAGCTTCAGATACTCGT
>JAGQOO010000248.1 GCA_020427345.1 Phycisphaerales bacterium
AGGTTCGCCGAATTCCTGCACCCAGTATGTGCCGTAGTCGCCGCCCGTCCGCACGCCCACGCCGAGTTCGACGAATCGCGGCTCCAGAATATTGGCGCGGTGGCCGGGGCTGTTCATCCAATCGCGCATGGCCTCTTCAGGGCTGCCCTGGCCGGCCGCCAGGTTCTCGCCAATGAAGAAAAAGTCGTATCCGAACTGATCAGCCCGGTCAGCGAGCGTTGATTGCGTTACCGGATTGACATGGTCGAAGAACTGATACGCGATCATTTCACACGCGTATTGCGTGGCTTGGGCTTCCAGCGTTTGGTTGAGCGTGACCGGATTCAGGCCCTCGGCTGCGCGCTCCTGGTTCACAAGTTCAATGATGCGGGCTTTCCACTCGGCTTCGAGCAACGCGGGTGAGCAGCCCGGGAAGCGGCGGGCCAGCGTGTCGGCGGCTTGCGGGGAGGTCCCGCCGCCCGAACGGAGGGAACCGCCCCCGGCGACGACCTCGTTTGCGCTGGGCGCCTGCGTCGAGACCGAGGGAGTCGCCGGAACGGCCGCCCCTTGGATCGTGTCGACAATCACCGGAGCCGGGCAGCCGCCGAACAGCGAAACACCGGCAAGACCGGCGAGGATTAGCGGCGTCGACCGCCTCATGCGGTTCTCCTTGGCAGGGCGCCTCGCGGACCGCCAACAAAGCGGCTATTGTTCGGCCAGAACGGCGGTCCGGGGGTTGATCCGACTGTTGGTCCGACCCATACTTACGCCCGACACCGGCGCACCCACCCTGCGCTGCTCACAGGAGTTTCCGCATGCCGTTATCGAGAGGCCGCATTGTAGCCATAATATGTGCTTCGACGCTATCCCTGATGCCTGTGTTATCGGGCTGTACGCTGTTTCCGACAACGACGGGAACGGGCGGCACGGGGAGCAACCTGTTCAACGTCGCGCCTTCCGCGATCATCTCGACGAATCTGGTGCGCGGCGTCGCCCCGTTCCTCGTTGAATTCAGTTCCGAGCGCAGCACCGATGATGGCGTGATTGTGGAGCGGCGCTGGACATTCGGCGATGGCTCCGACGCAAGCAGCGAAATCGCTCCGACCCATCTGTTCATTCGTACCGGCACGTTCACGGTCCGGCTCACGGTGACCGACGACCGCGGCGCGACCGATACCGAGACCATTACGATCAGCGTCACCGAAGCGCCGGTCGCCGTAATCAGTGTGGACCGTACCGCGGCGGAATTCGCTCCGGCGATTTTCAACTTCAACGCAGGCAACTCGTTCGACCCGGACGGCGAGGTCGTTTCGTACGAATGGGATTTCGGCGACGGATCAAGCGAGACGCTTCAACTGGCGCCTCACACGTACACGCGCCCCGGCACGTACCGCGTTCGGCTTCGCGTGACGGATGACGTTGGTGTCACGAGCACGACGTCGACCACAGTTCAGGTCGGGATTCGCGTGCCAACAATCGAATTTCGGGTGCCGTCGGCGGACGTCGACACGATTGTCACGTCGCCGCAATCTCCTTTGTGGGCGCAAGTGGTCTTTAACCTCGAACCCGGTGTCTCTCGTACGCTGCGCGCCGGTCTCGATGGCGACCTGGACGTTTGCGACGCGCAGGCCGTCACGATTGACTTCTTGACCGGATTGCCGATTCGCGTGCTCGACGGCCCGTTGGATCAGGTAACCGACGCCAAATTCTCGCCGGACGGCAAGCAAGTCGTAGCGGCAAGCCGGGATGGCACAATCAGCATTTACGATGTTGAATCGGGCGGCCTGATTCGGGTCGTCGACGGCGACGCGGGCGTAGAGGTCCTGTGCGTCGAGTGGGCTCCCGACGGTGACACGATCGCATTCGGCCAGTCGGACGGTCAGATTCACATTGTGGGTGTGGACGGCACGCCGACATTGACGATCGGACACACCGATGCGGTAAACGGACTTGGCTATTCGGCTGGCGGCTCGCGGCTGGCGTCCGCGAGTTCTGACGGCACAGTCATCGTCTGGTCATTGCCCGATGGAACGGTTCTGCGCCAGTTCAACCACCCCGATGTCGTCAACGATGCCGCGATCTCGCCGGTTGATTCGACACTGGTCGCGACAGCCTGCGAAGACGGCGTCGTTCGAGTGTGGGACACCTCGACCGGAGGCGTGGTGTTCTCCTTTACGGATCACACTGACGCAGCCAACGCGGTGGCGTACTCGTTCGATGGCGCCTTGCTCCTGAGCGGGTCGGATGACAATACAGCGATCCTCTACAGCTTGGATCTGGGCGTTGTTACGCGGAAGTTCGAAGGGCATGACGGCGATGTGCTGGCGGTCGCCTTCGCGGCAAACAACAAGGCGGCGCTGACCGGTTCGGCCGACGGCGACGTGCGGCGCTTCAGTATCGACACGGGACAGGTGACGGATCGATACTCGCCATGCTCTTCGCCGATTACGGCTGTCAGCGACACGCTGGATGGCGACGTCATCCTGGCGGGCGTGGGGGCCCGGACAGCTGTTCAACTCGACACGAATCCGCGACAAGGCAACGACATCGACCTCCGATTCCCGTCCGCGCTGTCGCTGGCCGACGTCCCCGCCCTGGATGGCGCAGCCGTTGAGCCCGGCACGTACTTCTTCTTTGCCGAGATCGACACCGACATTACGCCGGCCGTCCGCACGTACTCGTCCGCCGTCGTGATTGTCGTCGACGATTTTACGACGACGGTGACGGCCGACACGCCGCGCGTGCCGCTTGTGGATGACGCGGCCAAGATTGTGCTGCCCAGCGGACCGGGTCGCCGTGTGCTCGACCTCGGGCCGGTCAGTGAGGGCGATCAGGTCAACGTGTCATATTCGCATACGCCTGGATATGACGAGTACTTCAAGACCGAGGATGACTCGGCCCTTGTTCTGCTCGACGACGAGCAGGACATCTTTGCCTGGGTGACCCAACGCGGGCCGGATCAGGTTGTCTCCGCGGCGAACGCGGAATTCCCGGAGATTCAGACGCTCTTCAATCAAAACACGCGCTTCGTAGTAGCCGATGACAGCGACAACCTGTTCGTCGTCGTGGATGGCGGCGCCAGCCTCAATGTCAAGATCAACCGTGGCGTCGGACACGCTCCGGTGACACAGCGCGTGTTTCTCGACTTCGATGACGCGACTGAGCTGACCGTTGGTATTCACCCGACCGCCTCCCTTGAGGCGCTCTCGGGTCCGGCGCTGGGACTGTCGCTGGGTCTGGTTTGGTCGGCCGCCGATACGGACACGATCAAGGCCGAGGCGGTCAATCGACTTCGAGCGATCTTCGCGGCCTACGACATCGAGTTTTCGACCTCCGATGACGCGCCGCCGGCTCCGCCATTCACAACAATTCACATCGGCGTCGGCGCGTCGCAGTATGACGTGTTCGGCGTCGCGGACTTCATCGACCCGCGCAACAACCTCCGGACTGGGACGGGCGTCGTGTTCGCCACTGAAATCGCCGAGGCGGCGTTTGCCGGGCTTCAGCCGGCAATCGCGCCGATTACCATTCCGGAAGACATGGGAGGAGCCATCGCCAACACGGCCGCCCATGTGCTCGGCAGTCTGCTCGGCCTCCGCGGCACGTCGACGGCGGGTGACATCATGCAGATCGAGTTGCGGGCGAACTCAAACGGCGTCATGCGATACGACATCGCCGACCCGACCGACACTCGCACGGTGACCGAAGGCGTCCCGTCCATCGGCGAGCAAATCGGCGGGATCCCCGTCGGCCTCGTGACTCCGCAACTGGATCCCATCGGCGTTCAGGATGCCGACAAGATTCTGCTGGGGCTGGTCGGCGCCCCGTAGTTCATAGTCGCCACACCGCTTCTGATTCCCATTCTCCCGGCGAGGCCTTTTGGCCTCGCCGGGCTTATTTGCGCTGGTCATTTATTCCTATTGAGAAAAACGGTAGGCTAGTAGTCGGGTCGTCGCCTCATATTTTTTCGGGCGATCGACCGGCCTCAGGAATCGCTGAGGAGTTGAGCTTGGGCATTTGTTGTTGCATGGTTCGATAATATCTTTAGAATCATCTCGCTAGGCCAATAGGCCGCGAGGTTCGTGCGAGCACCCCAAGCCGTAAGGCGCGTCATGGCCAAGGTCACGATCGAGGATATCTCTCAAGAGACCGGACTGTCGAGGGGAACAGTGTCCCGGGCGATCAACAATCGACCCGACATCAGCGAAGCGACTAGAGCGCGGGTTCTTGAGGCGTGTCGAAAACTCAATTATCGCCCGAGCCACGCGGCGCGATCTCTCGCCACGGGTCGAAGCTACACCGTCACTTTCCTCTACCACCAAATGGACGCGTTCAGCGCGCAGGCGCTACGCGGCGTTCTCGCCGCCGCCGCCGAGGCGCGCTACTTTGTTCACCTTGTTTCGCTTGATCAGCAACCCGCCGAGCGGATAGCCGCGCTTCCGTCAGAGCGACTCGACGGTTTCATTGCCAGCTGCCCCTTGAGTCGTGAAGCCGTGTCGCAGTTGGCCGAGGTCCATCCGCTTCGGACGGTCGTTTCGACCACGGTCGAAGGGCCGGCGGGTGTCGACGTCTTTCGTCCAGACCTGCGCGAGGCCGGTCGGCTTCAGGCGCGTTATGCCCTATCCA
>JAGQOO010000249.1 GCA_020427345.1 Phycisphaerales bacterium
TCCGCGCATGCAGCCGCACGCCGAACGCGTCGCGAATTCGCCGCAGGTTTCGGTCGCCGGGTCCGAACAACTCGGCCCGGCGGTGGGGGTCTATGATTGTGACAGACAACTCCATCCGGGGGATAGGCTAGCGAACCTGCGGTCGGGTGGGCAAGTCCGGGGCCTGCCGAAAGCGGTTGGCGTGGAGTTGCAGGCTGTCCGTGTCGGCTTACAATCCGCGTTCGGGTTGGCGGCGTGCCGAGGGCGCGGCGCGATCGTGGGCCAATATTCCGCGGCCGGGGCGCGGAGTCCGACGAATACGGCGATCAAGGAGTTCCCTCTGTGAGCACGTTGACCAAGGTCTTTGTAGTCTTGAACTCGATCTTGTCCGTCGTGGTGTCGATTCTGTTTGTCTCGACGGCGGCCCAGTGGGCGAATTACAAGGAAATCGCCGACACAACCCGAGCCCAGCGCGACGCGATTGCGGTGAAGCTGCAAAACACCGTCAACACCTCCGAAGCCAGCCTGGCGCTCAAGGACGAGGAAATCCGCAACCTCACGCAGCAGATCGGCCAGCACACGACAACGCTGGCGACGCGCGACGCCGAACTGGCCAAGCTCCGCACCGAGTCGGCCGAAACGCGAAATCGCGCCTTGGCCGCCGAGGCCGGCCGCGAGCGGCTGGAGAACCTGCTGGAAGTGGCGACCGCGGAAACCGCCAATCTTCGCGCCGGCAACGGCGACCTGTTGACGCGTGTCAATGATCTTCAGTCCCGCAATACGGCGCAGAACGCCCGCATTCTGGATCTCACTTCCGAACTGACCATCGCCAACGAAAACGGCCGCAATCTTCAGGAAAAGCTGTACTCCTGCGAACAGGGCTATCGCGACCTTCAAACGCAGTTCGCCGGCGGCGCACAGGTGGCGCAGCCGGTCAGCGCCCCGCTCGGCACGGTGTCGACTTCCACGCCGCCGTCGCGGCGGGTAACCGGTCGCGTCATATCGGTGGATGGCGCGTACGCGACGGTTGACGTTGGCGAGACGTCGGGCGTTGTCGAAGGCATGACCTTCATGGTGTATCGACAGGGCGGCGAAGGCGCGAGCTACCTCGGCGACCTCGTGATTAAGAAGGTCCGTCCGAAGGAATCGGGTGGCGTGCTTGAAACGCTGGTGCGCGGCGACGTGCGTCCCGGTGATTCGATCGTGTACGAACAGGGTCTGTAGGCGCCGGCCAGGAGGAATCGCGCAATGTCGCAATTTGGAACGCCCGGCGGCGCCCCCCGTTACGCCCCGGAAAACGATGTGTACACTGTCTTGGCCATCATCGGCTTTCTGTTCCTGGTGGTGGCGCTGGTCTATGTGGGTTACCGAGCGCAAACGATGTTCGGCAGCGTGATTCCGGCCCCCGGGGGTTGATTCGCGAGCCGCAAGTCGCCGGCGCGCTGAACGCAGGGAAGCGGATGCGTCACTGGCTCTCACGTCAATACTGGAGGAGCTAGGAGAGTGTTCCTCCGTCGCCTGACAGGCCTGTTCAGCCTGGATATGGGCATCGACCTCGGAACGTGCAATACGCTCGTCTGCGTTCGCGGCGAGGGCATTGTGCTGAACGAGCCGTCGGTGGTCGCGGTGCGCAAAAACACGAACCAGGTGCTCGAGACCGATCAGGGCAAGGCGGTCGGCCTCGTCGCCAAGGAAATGCTCGGGCGCACCCCCGGCAGTATCACCGCCATTCGCCCGTTGAAGGACGGCGTCATCGCCGACTTCGATATCACCGAGGCGATGCTGCAGTATTTCATCAAGAAAGTGCACGGCAATCGCTCGCTTGCGCATCCGCGCGTTGTGATTTCGATCCCCTCCGGCATTACGCACGTTGAGAAACGCGCCGTTTACAACTCGGCCCAGCGGGCCGGCGCGCGCCGCGTACACCTCGTGCCAGAACCGCAGGCGGCCGCCCTCGGGGCGAACCTGCCGATTTTTGAGCCGACTGCGTCGATGATCGTCGACATTGGCGGCGGCACGACCGAAGTGGCGGTGCTGAGTCTCGCCGACATCGCGATCTGCACGTCGCTGCGCGTCGCGGGCGACGACATGGACGAAGCGATCGCCGCGTTTCTTAAGCGCACCTACAACCTGATGATCGGCCCTCAGACGGCAGAGCGGATCAAGATCACGATCGGATCGGCCGCGCCGCAGGACGAAGAAGGCTCGATGGAGGTCAAAGGTCGCGACATGATCTCCGGCTTGCCGCGCCGCGCGACCGTCACGGCCGAGGAAATCCGCGAAGCCCTGAAAGAGCCAGTCGGCCAGATATGCGAAGCTGTGCTGCGGACGCTGGAACAGGCCGAGCCCGAACTCGCGGCGGACCTGGTGGATAACGGCATACATCTCGCTGGTGGCGGAGCGCTGCTGCGCGGGTTGGATCAGGTCTTGTCAAAGACGACCGGGCTGGATGTGAAAGTCGTCGACGACCCGCTGACGTGCGTTGCGCGTGGCACGAGCGAGTATCTAGAACACCTCGACGTCTGGCGCGAAACGCTCGAATCCGACGAAGACGAATATTAGGCCGTCAGACGTCCATCGCCGGCGGGCGGGCATGGCGCGGCTGATAGACGCCGAGCATTCCGCCGCCCGGCAGCGTCAGGCGCGAAAGTAACCCCCACCCCTGATCCTGCACCGGCTCACACACGACACCTTGGCCCCTTGCGCTCTCAACGAACGCCGCGATGTCATCGCACATCAGGTAGAGCTCGTGTTGATCGTTGTGGTCGGCGGGATGGATGGCGACCTCCGACGGCGGCAGGCCAAAGATCAGCCAGCCGTGGCCGACATCGACATGCGGCAATTGCAGCGAGTCGCGTAAGAAAGCTCGGTCCGCTTCGGGGGTCCGCGCTGTAGATGACGACATGGGCGCCGCTGATACGCATCCGGTTCGCCTTCCAGTCAAGAGATAGGACGCAGGCTACCGCGCGCGATTGCGATGAAACGCGATGAA
Organism: Phycisphaerales bacterium; assembly: GCA_020427345.1. Taxonomy (GTDB): domain Bacteria; phylum Planctomycetota; class Phycisphaerae; order UBA1845; family Fen-1342; genus DSPM01. Next base: position 2,972 of record JAGQOO010000249.1, read on the forward strand.
CGCGTCGTGACCCTCGCCCATGTAGCGGCGGAGCACCGGCTCGTCTACGTCGAGCAGATCGATCAGCACGAGCCCGTCGAGCGCGTCGCCGAACGACTCGTCGACGTTGAACGCGAGCATCTTGCCGTTCAGCTTCAGATACTGCCGCAGCAGAACGGGCATTGTCTTGTCATGCTCGATTTCCGCGACGAGATCGTCAACGTCCGCGATGTCCCGCGCGGCGAGCGCGACGAGCGCCCGGTCGCTCGGGGCCATTTGAGCGCGAACCGGATTACGCGGTGTCAGAAGTCCGCCGAACCGCGGCTCATTGCGGTTCGCCTGCATGAACGCCACAAGGAGTTTTCGCGTCATCGAGTCGTAGTCATTGCTGATGCTGACGGCGCCAAGCAGCCGGCGATACTTCGGCTTGCGCGTGACATACATGCCGATGCCGCGCCACAGCAACATGAGCGAGGCAAAGTTGCGCTGATACTGCGGCGCGACGAACGACCGCCCAAGTTCAAGCACGGGCGAGATCTGCTCGATCAGTTCCGGCCGAAAGCGGAACAGCGTGTTTGTGTACAGCCCTTTTATGCCGTAGCGACTGACGATCTCGTCGACTTCGCCAAGTCGGTAAGCGCCGACGACCGAGCGGTTTGCGGAATCCCAGACAACGAGATGCTGGTAATACGCGTCGAAGCGGTCAAGGTCGGCTGCCCGGCCTGAGCCCTCGCCCACCGCCCGGAAGCAGACTTCACGCAGACGGCCGATCTCGCGCACGAGCGTCGGCGCCTGGCGGTTGGATGCAAACAGCACGACCCATTCATGATGCCGGGTCAGCGTCTGATCCGCCGGCAGCGCGTCGATTTCGGTCGCGATCATCGCCGGGTTTTCCGGCGTCGCGATCGGCGCCAGCTTGCGCGGCGCGCGGATGACTGAGCGCGACGGCGACCGGCGCAGCAGGTATGTGCGAAGCCGCAGATACGCGGTTAACTCGCGCGCGTCGTCAAAGCGGGCAATGCGCTCCGGCGAAATGGGCTTGCCGATCCGCGTCGGGATCGTGCGGCGGCGCAAGCGGAGTAACTCGCGCGGCAGCAGCGCGGTGCGCAGCAGCGGGTGCGCCAATCCGGCGAGTTGGAACAATGCGCTGTTTCGGCCTTCAAAGAAGAGTGGGACAACGGTCGCCCCGCTCCGCTGCGCGAGCCGGGCCACGCTCTCGCTCCACGGCGGATCAACCACCCGCCGCTCGCGAAGCGACAAACTCGACACCTCACCGGCCGGGAACACGCCGAGCGCGCCGCCTTGTTTCAACCAGCGCAGGGCTTCCTTCATCGAGCCCATGTTGCGGCGTTGAGCGTCGGCCCCGCCGAACGGGTCGACATAGATGCTCGTCTCGTCCATCTCCGGAATGCGGCTTAGCAGGTAGTTCGCGAGCAGCTTCACATCCGGACGGGCCCTGCGCAGCACGCTGGCCAGGACCATGCCTTCAAGGCCGCCGAACGGGTGATTCGCCACGACGATCAGCGGTCCGGTCTTCGGGATGCGGGCGATGTCCTCTTCGGAAAGGCTGCAGCGCACGCCCAAGTGGTTGAGGGCCGCGTCGTTGAACTGGTTCTGCGGGCTCAGCCCCGGCCGAATGATGCGGTAGATG
>JAGQOO010000024.1 GCA_020427345.1 Phycisphaerales bacterium
CCGCCGCCGCGTGAAAAGCCGACTTGCAGCGAGGCGTAGCGGAACAGTTCGGTGCGATAGCTGCCGTAGTCGACTTCGTCGGTCAGGCCCGCGTGCACATACGGGATATGGAAGCCCTCGAGGTAGTTTTCGACATAGAGGGCCCAATTCGCCTCGACCAGATAGTCGCGCGAGCGCTCCGGCGCGAAGCGCGCCGCGCTCAGGTCGATCCAGCCGACGCGCTCGGCGACGGGACGCGCCCAATCGGCGAACGGCGCAAACGGCCGCAGCGACGTGAACAGAAACGCGGCCCACCGCTCAAGCGGCAATCGCGGCAAATGGTCGGCCTCGCGCGGAAAGTTCTCCGCATCGGCGAATTCGGGCATGTGCTTCATGCGCCCGTCGAGCGAGAACTGTCGCCCGTGATAGCGACAGCGCAGCGACTTCAGCGATCCGGGATGTTCACAAACCAGATTTGCCCGATGCGTGCAGACATTTGACAAGCAATGCGGACGATCAGCCGAGTCGCGCGTCAGCAGCAACGGCTCGTCCAGGCATCCTTCCAGCATCGTCACTGGAAAAGCCTGCCCGGGGGTACGGATCGCGTCGGCGTCAGCCAATAACTGCCACGACGGCGCGAAAACCCGCTCGCGCGCGACCCCATATAGCCCCGCGTCGCGATATATCCATCCGGGCAGCGTTTCCGCCCGGCGGATATCGGGATCAACATGCAGTTGGGTGAGATCCATCGCGGCAGCGTACGAGGCGACGGCGCCCGGCTCAAGAACCCGGGTCGACCGGAGCCTCAGTCACGCGGATCACGCGCTTTCCCTCGAAGACCTGCCCGAAACGGTCCGTCGCGCGGGCCTGAATCACGTGCGCGCCCGGCGAAATCGTCGGCAACTTGCCCTGCCACAGGTGTGGAGACGGATTCGGGTCGGGGATTTTGCGATACGGCCCGACCAGCGCCGATTCCCGCGTCAACAACTCCTCGTAGTACGGGTCCACGCGCTCGGTGCGCGTCAGCGTCCGCCACTCGCCGCTATCGACGCGAATCTCGACCTTGTCACGCGGGCCGCCGGCGAAGAAGTTCACGAAAATGTCCGTATTGGCGGAGTCCGGCATTGTGACGGCGTCCGGCGCGTAAATGCTCATCTGATGCGACCAGGGCCGGCGCGCGGCCTTGTATTTCCAGCTGTAGTCGCCGGCGTCGAACTGAATGAGCAACCAGCCGTTCGGGGCGCCGTCGCGCATCTGCGTATGCGGAATACCCCATTCATCCGGCATGCCACGCCACCAGCTACCGCTGGCAGTGCCAACGACGAAGTGATGATGACCGTCGAAGTCGACATGCGTCGTGTGCGCAACTTCCCCGTTCGTGTGACTATGGCCGTTCGTGCCGGAAGCGGCCGCGTCGGCGCCGGCGACCGCCTCGGCCCGGGGCATTTCAAACTGCCCCTGCTGGTGCCAGTGCGCCGCCAGCGAGAGCGAGCGCTTGCGCGTGTTGACAACCGCAAGGAACGCGTCGCGCTCGGCATCCTGCACGTCGGGAAGCGGGATATGAAATGTGCAAACGACCAGCCGGTCGGGTGGCGTAAGTTCAAGGTCTTTGCGCAACCACGCCAGCTGCCGTTCACCGAAGGCGCCGACATAGTGGCCCTTCTTATCGCCTTCCGGGCCGATCCATTCGACATCATCCAGCACGACGAAGTGCACATCCGCGTAATCAAACGAATAGCAGGCCGGGCCGTAGACGCCTTCATAGGTCTCGTCGCTGTGGGCATCATCCGGCGAATCAAAGTTCAGGTCGTGATTGCCGAGCACGTTGTACCACGGCAGGCCGATCGTGCCGGTGACGTCGTTCAACGGCCCGAACAGCGACAGGTCGTCGCCCACCAGGTCGCCGAGCGAAAAACCGAACTTGGCGTCGACCCCCAACACTTCTTCGACGACATCATGGGCAAAATAGTGCACTTCGCGCAGGTTGTATGGCTGCGGATCGCCGAACGCGACCACCTTGAACTCGGTCGACTCATTCTGCCGATGCAGCGCGAAGTCGATCGATTCGGGCAGCGGCCCGGTCGGCCGCACGCCAACATACTTGAGCATCGGCGAACCCGCGGGCTTGTGCGTGTAATAGAACTTCGGAAGGTGATTGCCGTCGACCGCCGTCATCCAGCCGCTGGGCTTGCGGATAAAGACGGTCGTGTCGTCGCTGACGGCGATCGAGTATCGCCCATCCGCGTCAGTGCGCGTGAATTCGCCCCCGTTCGAAACGATGACATCGGCGATACCGGACTCGCTCGCGTCGCGCCGGCCGTTTTGGTTTTTGTCATCGAAGACGACACCGCGCGCGGTTTCGGCCGACACCGGCGCTGATCCGAGCGCCGCGGCCAGAAACGCCGCAATCCAACAGGACAATTGAAAGCCAGGCACCGCAGTTCTCCCGCAAGAATCACGCCGAGTCTCGTCTGAGCCGGAAAGGCATTGTCGCTGATCGGCGCTAATTTTCCATGAACCCTAGGCGGCGACGGCCGCCGGCGCGGGCGGCGTGGCGATCGCGCGTCGCGTGCCGCTCATGATGCGCCACGCCACGAATGCGATCAGCGCCTGCGCAATCAGCCCGACGACCAATGCCCCGCTTTCCGGCTCCCCCGCCATCCACATCACGCCGATGGGCGACAAACTGCTGAACATGAACGGCGGCCCGCTGTCGCTCAGGTCGCCAAGCAGCGCGAACATACCGAGCAGTAACCCGTCGAGCAGCATCGGGCCGACCCGCAGCCCGACCACGATCGCCACGCCGATCGTCAGCACGGGCTTACCCCGCGCGATCGCCCAGTAAAAGAGCGAGTAGTCCGTAATCGCGGCGCAAACCAGTGAGTACCCGACTGTCACCGCGCTAAGCGTAAGCAAGGCGCCCGGAGCAGTCCGGGTCATCACCGCGCCGATGCCCACATACGTCAGAAAACTGATCATCGCCGCGAGAAGCGGGTAGGTCCACCACAACGTCGCGCCGGCATGGGCCCCAAACCGGGACTTTCGATCCATCGTAACAGCCAGATCCGCGCCCGCGTTCAGCAGCAGCATCGTGATCAGCAACTGAACAGATGTCGACCAGATCATCTGGGCGCCAGGCTCGAAACCGGCGCCCAAGGCGCGCGTGAGAGCGCCCGCGCTCATCATGCCGCCGACCATCGCCAGGGAAGTAACAGCCGTCAGCGCAAGGGCCAGCCCCACGCTGAACGTAGCGCGCTCCGGGCGCCGGATTTTTCGGCAACACGCGGCGAAGAATATCGAGCCGATGACGAGCTGGACCGCGCAACCGATCGCCGGAACCGCCGCCGACCCAGGGACCGATGACCCCATTCCCGGGATGAGCCCTAACAGGTTAATCGCGCCAATCACGCCGAGCAGCAGCCCCATACCCGGCACGTACTGCAACGCCTGCGCGCCGAAGATCGCCGTAATCACGATGATGATGGTCAGGGCGGTGTTCTTCCCGCCGGTCGCCAATGCGACCAGCAGCATCGACGTGGTCAGCAGGAACGCGAGGCACAGCCCGGCGACTTGCGCCGCCAGCCACACTTGCAACTTGATCGCGCTACCCTCGATCGCCGCCAGGCCCGCGGAAAGTCCAAGCCCCAGCACGAGGCCCAAGCTGTAAAGAATGAGCATCTGCACGATCGGCCCGGTCAGATACCCCATAACGATCTTCCAATTGCCCATCGGCGTCAGGCGGTGGGAGATCATCATGCCGTTGTCAACATCGCGCGAGACGGCGCGGCGGATTGCGCTGGGCCCCATGAGAAACAGAATCAGGCCCTGTCCGGCGGTGATCGCCCCCAACCACGCGCTGAGCGTGGCGCCGAGATCGGCCTTGCTCGACCGCTGGACGCTGACCCAGATCAGAAAACGCGACGGCGGCCATTCCCAGCAGCATCGGGATGTAAATCAACGAGCGCTTGCCCACCAGCCGCAAATGCACCCACAACAGCGGATTCCAGTTCATCTCAGTCCACCTGCTTCAGGCCGACGCGGAGGTATGCCTGTTCCAGGTCCGCGGCCTCCTGCGTGAATGAAGACACGGGCAGCCCCGCCCTCACCATGTCCGCGAGTAACGCGGCTGCGGACGTGGGGTCGCGCGCGCTTTCAAAACGCAACTGCCCATCCATGATCGCCACATTGCGCACCCGCGGGCCAAACAACTCCATACGCGTCTGAATATCGCCGATCGGCGTGGCAAGGCGAACGCGATACGTCGCGAGGTCCGCTCCGCCGGCCTCATCGGTCACTTCGGCGACGGTCCCGAACTTCAGCAACTTGCCGTGGCCGATGATGGCGATGTGCGTGCAGTATTCCGCAAGATCCGCGAGAATGTGCGACGAGACGATCAACGCCTTGCCCTGATCGCGCAAGCTGGCGAGCAACTGCCGAAACTGCACGCGACCCGCCGGATCGAGCCCGCCGGCCGGCTCATCTAACAGAATCACGTATGGATCAGGCAGCAGGGCGCGTGCCACCGCGAGGCGCTGCCGCATACCCCGCGAAAGCGCGTCGATTTTGTGCTTGCGCCGCTCTGTCAGCCACAGCGCATCCAGCCAGTGATCAATCCGTTCTTCGATCGTCGACTTCTTCAGCCCATGCGCGTAGCCGATGAAGCGCAGAATGTCTTCGACCGACAGGTTCGGATAGACCGCCGGCGTATCGGGGGCAAAGCCAAGATGTTCGGCCACGCGCGCCGGGTACTTGAAGACATCGTCGCCCATGATGCTGATCGTGCCGGTCGTTGTCAGCTGCAGGCCCGCCGCCGCTCGCAGGGTCGTCGTTTTACCCGCGCCGTTCGGGCCGATCATGCCGAGCAGGTCGCCGCCGCGGAGCGAGAACGAAATGTCATCGACAGCGACAAAGTCGCCGAACTGCACGCGCAGATTCTCGATCGACAGCAGCGTTTCGGGCATTTGCGTTCCTTGCGGATGGGCGCCGCGCGGGTCCGGCGCTGCGCCATGACGGCATGCTACCGGCGGGCGTCGAGGCTGTCGCTATAATCAACCTTGAAGCGTGGAATGCCGTCTGATGCCGCGCTTGCCCGAAGGAGCGATGCTTGCACCGACCGCCAGACCCGTTTTCCGGCCTGTGGCTTACGCCTGTTATCTTTGGGACCACCTTGATCCTACTTGGATGGCTCGTAGTCGCCGTCCCATCTCTGCGCTACTTATTTGCCGGCATGCTCATCCTCGCCGGGATCATCGCGATCGGGGTTGGGCTGCGCCTGCGGCGCTCGACACGCGTCGTCATCCGCCGCATCGACGAGGTGTAACCGCCTATCTGAGAACAGCGCGGCGCGCCCGCGCAAGCTCCGACCGATCTTCACTCCGAAGCGCGAACCACAGGACGCCCGCGTACACAAGCCAGCCGGCGAGCGTCCAGGCGCCGAGCGCGAGCCAGGTCGAAGGCGGCGCGACGAACATCACTCCAACCCACAACGCGGTAGCCGCCGCCGCCGGCACAAGACCCGGCGCGAGGGTTTCGCGCAGCCACTGCCCAAGGCCGACGTTCGACGTGCGTAGCCCCATCGGCCACCGGACCAACGGCTCAAACAGCGCGGCAATGACAAAGGTGGCGATGGCCGATCCGAGCGCGCCGAGTTTGAATTGGATCACGAGGACCAGCGTCAAGCCGACATTGACGACCTGCGACGCCAGCACGCTAAGCGCGAGGCCGCGCAGTTGTCCGCGCGCCGTGAGAATCTTGTTGACCATGATCGCGCCGTAGTTCAGCGGCAAGATGCCGAGCAGCAACGCCATCACGACACCGGCGGTGATGTAGCGTGGATCGTCCAGATAGAGCGCGAGCAGCGGACGATTAAACACCATCAGCGGCGTCACCACTGCCATCACGCCCCACAACGCGTAGCGCCCGCCGCGCAGGTAAAGCGTGCCCAGCAAGTCGTCCCGCCCGGTCGCGTGTAATGCGGTCAGCGGCGGATTCAACGGCCCGGTGATCAGCGCGGCGACGCGCTGTAACGAAAGCAGCGCCAAAGAACCGAGATAAAAGACCGTAACGTCAACCGCGGTGGCAAACTCGTTCAGAATGATCGGGTCGGCCTGCGTACGGAGCGTCGCGGCCAGATTCAGCGCAAGCGACCAGCCGCCGAACGATACAAGCTGCCGTGCCACCGAGCCTTCGTACTTGCCGCCGCGCGCCAGTGCTGCCGGAAATGCCCGGGCGCCGATGACGGCTTGAGCGACGCTGCCAAGTCCCTCTGCGATAACCGTGGCGACGACCACCCACAACACGCGCGTGCTGACGCCGAAAAGCAGCGCGCACAACAGCGCCAATCGCGTCACCTGCGTCGCCAGAATAATCGCGTTCTGCGCCAGGAACTGTTGTCGAACAAACAGGCCCACGCTGAACGGCGTCGCCGCGACGCGCATCGCGACCATCAGCGTCATCAGCGCGAACATCAGCCGCGCATCGGTTTCGCGACCGGCGGGAATCGACAGGACGGTGTCCACAAACGGCGCGGCGCCAAAGCCAACGATCGCCAGGCCCACGCCGCTGATCAGCAGGAGCGGTCGCATCGTCGCGACAATCGCCGCCACACGCGCTTGATCATTGCGAGCCAGCGCCTCAACCAGGAATCGCCCCAACCCGCCCGACAGCACGCTGAACGCCAACGGCACAAACGCGATCGGCGCGACGATGACCGGATACAAGCTGTACTCGTCCGGCTCGATGCTATTCAGCAGCAGCCGCTGCAGCCAGACCAGCACGCCGATGTTGATCGCGTGCCCGAGCAGCGCGCTGCCCGCGTTCAGCGCTACCAGGGGTTTGCTGACTTGTACTGGCGAGGAATCGGTCACGGCGGCGCGCTAAGCGGAGTGAGCCGCGTCCAACACGGTTGATGTGAGGTCGAATCGATCAACGTCGACGAGGCCGCGATCGGTGAGCTTCAGCTTGCCGATGACTGACAGGCTCAGGAACGACAATGCCATGAACGGCCGACGCATCCGCCCGCCGATCGCCCGCGCGGCGGAGTGGCATTGTTCGAGCTGGCGCCTTGCTTCGGCTGGCGCCACATCGGTCATCAACCCCGCGACCGGAAGCGGCATTTCCGCCTGCACCGCACCGTTCGCGACGACGCACAATCCCCCGCCGATATCCGCCAGACGTCGCGCGGCCATGAGCATGTCGGCGTCATCCACGCCACATGTGACCAGATTGTGGGCGTCATGCCCGACGGTCGAGGCGATCGCGCCGCGCTGAAACCCGAAGCCGCGCACAAACCCGACGCCGACGCGCCCGGTGGCGTGATGCCGCTCGACGACAGCGAGCTTGAGGATGTCGCGTTCGGGGTCGGTTACCAGTGCGCCGTTTCGGACACGCATGTCGGCGGTTTCGGCAGTCGTGTCAATGCGATCCTCGATGACGCCGATGACGCGTGCGCTCGCGGCCGCATTGCTGCGCGAAGCGTGAACTGCGAACGAGCTTGCGGTCAACGCGGCGACGTTCATCGTATCCCGCGCCAGCACTGCGCGAGCCGGAATCGGCTGAACGAGTCTGCCATCCTGCGCGGTCAGCACTCCGTCCTGATACACACGCGATACGCGGAATGTTGACCAGTCATCCACAATCGCCAACGATGCCCGCATACCCGGCCCAATGACGCCAAGCCCGCGCAGACCGTAATGCGATGCCGTGTTCAACGTCGCGATGCGCACCGCCAACATCGGGTCCATGCCGCCCTGGATCGCGCGCCGAACGATGTAGTCCATGTGCCCTTCGGCGAGCAAGTCCTCAACATCCTTGTCGTCTGTGCAGAATAAAAACTGCCGCGAATTGGCCGCGTTGACCAGCGGCGCCAGCGCGGCGAGGTTGCGGGCCTGGCTCCCCTCGCGAATCAGAATCGACATGCCGAGCCGGAGCTTCTCGCGGGCCTCGTCCGCCGTGACGCATTCATGATCGTTGCGAATGCCCGCCGCGACGTACGCGCAAAGCGCTTTGCCGCTCAACCCTGGCGCGTGACCATCGACAACGCGCGAGCCAGCCGCGGCGATTTTGTCCAGACAATCCGCGGCGCCGGCGACGACGCCGGGATAGTTCATCAACTCCGCAAGCCCGAGCACGCGCGGAAGATCAAACAAAGGCCGTAATGCGTCAACATCGAGCGGCGCCGCCGGGCTCTCAAAATGCGAAGCCGGCACACATGAACTGAGCATGACGCGCACATCGAGCGGCAGGCCGGCGCTGGTGTCGAGCATGTAGCGAATGCCATCGACGCCCAGTACGTTCGCTATTTCATGCGGATCGGTCACCACCGCGACGGTTCCATGCGGAACGACGGCTTCGGCGTAGCGCGGCGGATTCAGCAGGCTGGATTCGATGTGCACATGCGCGTCGATGAAGCCGGGGCATACGATCTGGCCGCCAAGATCGACGACTTCGGCGCCGTCATACTGCCCGATGCCGACAACTACGCCGTCGCAGATCGCGATGTCACCGCTGATCAGTTCCGCCGTCGTCGTCTGTACGATTCGCCCGTTGCGCAACACCAGATCGGCGGGCGCACGCCCGGCCGCCACGTCAACTCGCGTTTTCAACGACATGGACGCTCCTCGAATGCGCGTCACAGGACAGGAATCCGGCGAAAGCGCCAGGCGAAGGGTAGCCGAATTTGTCGTCAGTCGCGCGCGGTCGTGCCGCTGTCCGGCGGAGGCGCATCCTCCGGCGCGATATCGGCCGGCGTCGCTTCCGGCGGTGGAGGCGGCGGCGGAATCTCCTCGCCGCGCAGCAGCTTGATCGGCGTCGTGAACGTCTCGCCATCACGCTCGTACGTCAGTTCCACTTCATCGCCCGCCGCGTGCAGCGCCGCCGCCCAGCGAAACGCATTGACATCGGGCGTTGGCATTCCAGCGAAAAGCGTCACGATGTCGCCCTCGCGCAACCCCGCTTCGGCCGCCGGCCCGCGCGTCGGCGCCGCGATTTTCAATCCGCCGCGCGCTTCCGCATCTGATCCGACGATCGGCGGGGCCATTTCAAACACAACGCCGATCTTGCCGGGGTACAGGTCTTGGCCGTTCAGCATCCGTTCGACGCGGCGCGCGATGTGATCGGTTGAAACCGCGAAGCCCGTGCCGGAGTCATACCACTCCACGCCAGCGACCTCTCCCGAACCCAGCCCGTATGGCACGACAATCCCGAGCAGACGCCCGTCGATATCGAACAGCGGCCCGCCATAGTTCGCGGGTGATGTCTTCACATCCGTCTGTAGCGAAACGCCAAACATCCGGCGCGTGGCGCTGACGATTCCCACGGCAGTCGCCGGCCGCGCGCTCGCGTGCCCAAAGCCGGCGGCCAGCGCCCACTGACCGACGCGCGCGTCCGCCATCGCGACGAGCTCTGGCGTCGGCAAAGGCGATTTCGGCTCAATCTTCAGCGTCGCGAGCCGCGTCGCGTGATCGCGCGCCAGCAGTTTCGCGACGTATCGCTCACCGTTGGCGAGCCGAACGGTAATCACCGTCGGGTCTTTCACGAAGTTAAAACTGCTCGTAACGATCAACCCCTCGGCGGACCAGATCACGCCGGTCGTCGGACCGTCGGCCTGCCGAAACGGCGTGACCGTCGTCTGCACGCCGCGCATGTCGACCTGTGTGCGTACCGGGTCGGCGCCGCCGATTGTGTCAATTCGCACAATGCACGGCTCGATCATGGATAACGCGTGCTGAAACGTGATGCGCTGTGCGTCCGCGAGCGACATATCCTGAGCGGGCGAGCCCGATACCGGCCAAAGCACAGCAATCAAGACCATAATCCCGGCCCATCGGCTCATTGCTGGTCTCCCGGAGCGGCCGGAGTGACGACTTCAATTGCAACCACATCCTCGCCGCGCTTGATGGTCAGCATGATTGTGCGGCCGCGCTCCTGCCGGGCCAGCGCCGCGCGCAGGTCATCGCAACTGCCGGTCGCCGTGTCGTCGAGCGAAAGTACCAGGTCGCCCGAACGCACACCTGCGCGGCGCGCCGGTGAATCCGGGGCGACTCGCTCGACAAACGCGGGCGGCGCTCGACCGCCGATGTCGAACAGCACCACGCCGATGTCAAACGGAGTCAGCGGCGCAGCGGCCGCGCCGGGCTCCGCCTCTCGAGCGCCGATGCGCGTTTCACCGCGCTTCGCGGCGTCGACCAGCGCCCGCGCCGCCTGTGCCGGGTAAGCGAAGTTGATGTACGTGTTCGTGTTCTTGCTCGTCACCGCCTTGCCCACGATGCCGACCAGCGCGCCGTCGAGACCAACCAACGCCCCACCCGCGAATCCCGGAGCGGCTACGATCGCGTCAGTGATCAGCACATCGCCGTCGTAGGCGAAATCCTGCGTTTTGCGGCGCGCGCTAAGCGGCGCCCGCGCCGACAGCACACCCAGCGATACAGTCACCGGTTCCGGCCCAACCGCGACCTTGAACGGATTACCGGCCGCGACCAGCCATTCTCCGGGCGAGATGTCGCCTGAAGTGTCAAGATCAAAGTACGGCAACGCTTCATCGCCGACGTCGATCTTCAGCAGGGCCAGTTGCCGCCATTCGTCGCGACAGAGCAGCCGGGCGTCGAATGATCGTCCGTCGGGCGTCACGACACGGACGCCGGGCGTCTCCGACAAGACGGATAGATCCGTAATGATCGCGCCATCCGCTGAGACAAGCACGCCCGAGCCATAGCCCTCGGTTTCGCCGATGCGCCCGCCGAAGAGCTTGACCACGCGATCCTGCGCCGCCCGGATCGCAACCTCGAATTGCGTGTCTTGGCCGCGCACTGTCGACGAAGACGCCCCGAACGCGGCGAACGCGATCGAGATGCGCGCCGCCGAAATCAGAGACGCCCGCAACACCCTTGGAGACGCAGCCGGCATCACGGTTGCTCCTTGGGCTCATCTGATCCCGATTCGCGTTCCCAGCGCAGCTCTACTCGCGCCGCGGCGCCTGCCGCTGATTCGCGCGTCCATACGTCAACGTCCGGTCGTGGCCCGGTTGTCTCGCGACGCCACGTCGCACGTGTGGAAGTCCCGTCCGAAACGCGCGCCGCGACAAACGACTCATCACGGTCCGCGAACAGCCAGTGCACGATCGTCACGCCGTCCGCGGCGCGATGTTCATTGACGCGCACAATCCGGCCCTCGAACGCCGTGCCGCGCGCCATGCTCCACCCGAAATCGTCATGTGTCTCCGCGATCAACGGCGTGATGATCGCCGCAAGTTCCTCCAGAATCGCCGTGTCGACATCCAGTAACTCAGTCCGGGCGTCGGCGTCCGACGGCGCTTCGGCGATCGTGATCCGCCCGTCGCGGAAATCAAAGCGCGCCACGTCCGCGTCGCCGCTGAATACGCGCGCCCCGCTGATCGGCCCCAAGTCCGCGGTCGTTCGCCAAACCGCAAACTGCCGCCGCATTTCGGCCAGGTTGTGCCCGACGTCAAGCAGATAAGGCTGCTCCATCTCAAGCGGCAGCCGATCCACGCGCACAGCGGCCCGTAGCTCTTCCTCCCCACGACGAAACGCGATTTCAATCGGCCAATCCGCAGGCAGCACTGCCAGCGCGTTGTTGTATTCGTTCGCGGTGTGAATATGCCGATCGTCGATCGCGGCGAGGACATCGCCCACCTCGAGCCCCGCTTTCTCCGCCGCGGTCAACGGCTGCACGCGCCGCACAACCACCGCCCCCGCGATCTCGCCCACCTGCATGCCGAGATTTCCGTGTTCGCACAGATACCCCGCCCGCAAACTCGGCAGGAAGCGTTCGATCTGCCGGGCGCTGATCGCGTAGCCAAGGCCGACGTTCACGCGGCCGCGCTCCTGGAACGACGCGCGACCATTGATGCCGATCACGCGACCGCTCATGTCGAACAGCGGCCCGCCCGAATTGCCGGGGTTGATCGACGACGCGACCTGAATGCAGTCCGCATATTCGAGAAAGTTCTTCTGCCCCTCCTGGTAACGATTCAGCCCGCTGACGATTCCGAACGTAATGGTCGGCTTGTAATCCTCACTGAGCGCGAACGGGTTGCCCATCGGCGCCGCCCAGTCCCCGACGCGCACATTCCTTGAGTCGCCGAGTTCCGCGTATGGAAACGCCTCGCGTCCCTCAAGCTTGAACATGACCAGATCGCCGCCGGGATCTACCCCCAGCACGCGCAGCGGATACAGCTTTCCATCCGCCATGCCGCCCACGCCTCGGCGTGAGTCGATGAACTCGGCGACAACGTGAAAATTCGTCAGTCCGTAGCCGCGCGGGTCGATGACCACGCCGCTGCCGCCACCCGCGTAAACACCGCCTTCGGAGAAGATCAAGACAACCGCCGCGGCGGCTTGATCGAAGACATCGACGCGGTGCTGCTCGTCTGCGCGCACAGTCTCAAGCGCCCGCTCGGTTAGCGCCGGGTCAAACTCCTGCGCGCTCGCGACGGCGGCGCCTGCCAGCATCCACGCTACCGATCGCGCAACAGCCGGGCGTCTCCAAAGCACACATGGTCTCCGATATCGAGGGCGTCTCCAAAGTCGACAAAGAGCTCGAGCGTGCGGCCGTGCGCGACAGGGAACGACACATCGATCGGGGCCGCGCCCGCGACGACGTGTTCATTCTCCCATCGGGCCACGCCATCCACCGAGATCATCACGTGCGCCGATCCTTGCGGATGGCCGTCGAGAATACCGACGCTCGCCGTGAAGCGGTCAAACGCCCCGCTGAGGTCAAACTGCGACAGGGCGCGCGAGTGAAGCACAACCGCCTTGTCGAATGAAACGCCACCGACGCGCAGTGGCCCATGATCCAGGGTCCGGTCGACGCCGAATTCCCATTGTCGCGAAAAAAAGGGTTCGAACCGATACATCGCCGGTCGCATGTCTGACAGGTACCGGACGCGATCACTGGCGCACTCGATTCGGGTGATCGCATCCCAGTCCGCGATGTAGCCGTCGAAGACCGCCGATCGGACCTTGACCGATCGATCGTCGCCCGAGACCACGCGGCCCGCGATGATCGTGCCATCGCGCAGCGTCACCCGCGCCGACGCGGTGCGCGTCGGCGGCTCCGCGATAGCCAACGCGCTGATACGCCCCCATGGCAGCGTTGTCTCGCGGTTGTTCCACTGAAAACGAACACCTTCGTCCGTCAGGTCCTGAACACGCCCGCGCAGCGTCAGCGACTTGGCGCCGCGCGACACAATCGCGATGTCTTCATTCGTTTCGCCGGTCCGGCGCGCCTCGTACACGCGGTTCACGATGTCGGCCTCGGCGCTTTCGCCATAAACCGCCCGCAATTCCGCGCGCGTGCAATAGGCGATCTGCCCGTCGCTCGCGCGAATCGTCATTCGATCGCCGTCAACACCCACAATCTCGCCGCGAAACAGCGAACCGTCGGCCAGTTCGAACACCAAGCCGCGCTGACTACCGGAAAAGATACTCGCGCCCGAATCCGGCGCTGTGACGACACGGATCGAGGAAACCGACTCCCAAGAAAGCGGGCGATCCGCGACATCGTCGTGAATGACGAGGTCGGGCGCGACGGCAATCACCGCTCCCTCAAACCCATCCCCGTCGATCGTCTGCACAGCCACGCGGACCTGGGCCTGACCGGCAGTTATCGCCAGCAGCGCGACCGTCCGCGCCGCGAATCGCACGATCGTGGCCTTCCGGCTACGTGGCCCCATCACTATTCCTTCTGTTCCGCCATCGATCGGTAAAACTGCTCGACGATTTGCCGGTAGCGCGACGGGTAGCGTTCCCGAATCGACTGCAGAACCCGATCGCGCTCGGCCGGCGGCATCTTGCCCCACATCTCGCCGGGATTCGCGCGCGGCGCCGCGTGCAGGTCGCCGATCTCACCCTGCCCCTCACGGATCCTGGATTCATCCGCCGGATCCGTCGGCGCGTCGGGAGACCGCGATTGATCGCCTTGTGGCTGGCCTTGCTGCGGCGCGCCGGATCCGCCCTGCTGCTGCTCCTGTTGCTGCTGATCTTCGATCAACTGATCGAGAAGGTCCAGTATCTTTTGTTGCCGCGATTGGAGCCGCATCGACGCGTCAGCGATTGTCAGGCGCTCCCCGGAGTAATCCATATAGGTCGCCACTTCACCCAACGTGCCCTTTTCGCGAGCCTGCAGTTCGATCCGCAACTGATCCGCGGAGATGCCGACCAGATCGCTCACCGCCCCATCGGCGCCCTCCAGTAATGCGAGCGTTTCCTGGGCGGCGTCAAACTGCAGTGTTCTCGCCTCGCTGGCCGCCTGCAGCACGATCATCCGGTCGGCGTAAGGCGAATAGCTCGACATCAGCTCCCGGCTGGCGTCGTCCGACAGAGTCGCGAACAACTCGTCCGCTTCTTCAGTCAGACTCTGCCCGAGCACAGCGCGTACCTGGAAATACGTCGCATTAGCAGCGACGAATCTGTCCTTGTGTGACCGCAGCGCTCCGAACAACCGCGTCGCCTCGTCCAATCGTCCGGAATCAAACGCGGCCATCGCTTCGCCGACCGCGGGATACAAGCGCGACAGTGAATCCGCCACAAAATCAACCGGCGCGTTGTCGGCATATGAATCACGCCACGCCTGACGACACGCGGCCGCGCTGATCGCGTATTGCGGCCCGAGTTCGTCCAGATGAGCAAGAAAAGCGGCATTGACCGCGCGCAGGTCACCGGCGGCCACCGCGGCGCCGAAGATCGCAGTGACACCCATTAACGATACCCTGCGGCCGCGCCTCGCTAGCTTCATTGCTCGCCTCGCTCGTTTAAACGCCGCGCCTGATCCGCGAGTTGCTCCTGTCGTGCCGCGAGCCGGTCGAACAGTTCCATGTTGGGCACGAGCGCCGATTCAAACTCGGTCCGCGTGCGGTCGTTAATCCGCGCCTGAGCGAATCGCAGCAGCTTCAACTCAGCCGAACGCGGCAGGAGCGGCGATCGCTGCTGATTCGCCTGCTGCTGGCCCTGGCTGGGCTGCTGATTCTCCGACATCTGATCGCGTTCCGCCTCCGCCGCTTCCAAAAAGGCCTGCAGCAGAGCGATGACATCGCGCAGCGTACCCGTCGCCATGCGCGTCACTTCCGGCTTCGCCAATGCGTCCCCGACCAGTCGCATGTCGAAGCTGACCTGATCCAACAAAGCCGGCGCGGCGACGGTTGTGCCCTCATCCCGAAGTATCCGCAACGCCAGGTCGCATTCCGCCTGCGCCTTTTCGTGCGATTGCGCGCCTTCCTGGGCCCTTCCCAGTTGCGCCTCTGACCATTGCGAAGGCTGCGTGTCCTCAAGCGGATCGATCGACGCCAGCGCGGCTTCCTCGCTCTCGATCATCCGACGCAGCCGCGCAGTAAGCGCGTCCAGTGTTTCTTCTTTTTCGTCTTTGCGCAGCTGCCGCAGCGCGTCTTCGACCTCGTTCATCGCCTTCTGCAGCGCCTTCAGCGATTCCTGCTGCTCGCCTTGCGCCTCCTGCGCGCCGCCCTCTGCCAGCCGGTCCGCCGCCCGGCCCATCGACTCGGCGGCCTGCTCCAGTGGCGCAGCCCCGGGTGTGCTTTCCTCGGCGGAGCGCCCGACGCGCATCTTCTCCAGCGCCTCACTGGCGCGATCGCGCGTGCTCCGCTGCATGCCTTCCAACTGCCGCAATTGCGCTCGCGCTTCACCTTCCGCTTCCGGGTTTCCTCCGGAATCGGCGGCGTTTCCTTCGGCCTTCAGTTCATCCGCGGCGCGCCCTGTGAAATACAGGTGCCGCGTTTCCTCGTCCGACAATTCGCGGAGCGCTCTTTTGGCGGCTTCGAGTCGTTCGCGCGCTTCGCGCAGTCGTTCCAACCCGCTGATCGGGCTGGTGAGCATCTGCAACAGCTGGTTCAATCGTTCCAGCAACGCCTGCTGCTGCGCGTCGGCTTCGCCGTATCGCCCACTTTCCAAGGCCGAAACGAGTTCATTCGCGCGGGCCCGCAGTCGCTCGCGCCCGGCGAAGTCCAGCCCCTCGCTGAGCCGATCCGCTTTGTCGGGCTCCGTCTCTGAGAGCATCGTGATGAGCTGCGCCATGCGCGCCTCGAGTCGCTCCAGCCGCGCCTGCACATCCCGCTGCCGAGCCGGCAACGGGGCGTCCGCCGCGGGCGCCGGCGGATCGCCGAGATCTTCAAAAGCGACGTCCCGTCCGATAACCGCGGGCGCCGATATCGCGAGGAAAATCCCGATCGCCGCTCCAAACCTCCGGCGCGCGAGCCGCCCTTGGGCGAGGACATGCCGGCTGGTTGTCGTGGGAAGCGCGTTCATCAATCTATTGTATCGGTTGCGGGGCGCCGAAAGCGTGTCGCGCGGTCACGGGTTCCCATCCTCCGGGTCGTCCAACCCCAGAATCGCGTCGAGTTCATCGGAAATAGCGGTCACCGTCGTGTCGCGGAGCGACTCCTGCTCGGCGATAATCTCCTCGAGCATTGCGACCGCTTCGCGGAAACCCTCCCACTCCCGCATGTTGTTCAGCACATCACGCATATCGCGCATCACGCTCGCCTGCCGATCGGCGGCTGCGCCGACTGCCGCGCCGCCTTCGGAGCCAACCTGCTCCAACGCCGACGACGCCGCCGGCATGCCGTCCTCGCTCAACCGTTGCAAAGGATCAATCAGGCTGTCCTGGAGGCGACGTTCCTCCGATGGGCGCGCCGCGCGATTGGCGCGCATCTCCTCCAGCAATTGCTCATACGCGTCGGTGACCCGCGCGATGACGGCGGTCTGTTGCTCCTGCCGCCGCGCAAGCCCTGACGCGCGCTGCGTCTGACCTTCGTCCGGCCGCGTCAGCGGGTCCAGCTCTTCCGCGAGCCGATCGAGGCCGTCACGGATCGCGCGTTGCGCGCTGAGCGCCCGCTCAAACTCCCGCCGCAGCGCCAGTTCCTGTTCCGCGATGCGCGCGGCGAACTCGCCGGCCGATAGAACGCGCAGCTCCGGCGCCTCGGCCCGACCTGTATTCGGGCCGGCCGGATCAGTGTCATCCGCCTCCGCCCAGATACGAAGGCGATCGCCCGGTTTCAGCGCCAGACGCGACGCATCGATCTGCGCGCGATGTTCATAGCGCCGCGCCTCCGCCTCGATCGCCCCGATCGGGATGCCGATCGCCGGATCGTCGTTTCGCTGCACACTAAGTCGCGCATCCGCCAAGCCGAACTCGTCTTCGAAACCCAATGCCACATCAAAAACCCCCGCCGGTGTGACGGCGTCACTTACGCCGACAAGCGCCAGCGACACGCGCGGGGCCTCGTCCGGCTCAACGCGAACCGTGAAGCGAACGGGTCTGCGATTCTCCCAGCCGTCCGCGTCGCGAAGCAGAAAGCTGTACGAACCCGATTGCGGCGCGTCCCAAACGAAAGAGATTCGGTCGTCCGCAACCTGCTCCGCCTCTCCGATCGACTCGTCTGACGAGCGAAACACAGCCTGGCTCACCGACTTGTTGAGCCAGGCGTCGATCTCGATCCGCGAGCCCTTCAGCGCCTCAAAGACTGTTTGCTGCTCAACCGTGACCGCCTCCCGCCGCGTGTACGCCGGCGGCGTGATGCGCGTTGATGTTCGCGTGATGCGCGGCCGCTCGATGGCGTACACCACGAATTCGCGCGTCTCCTCATCGCCACCGTGAATTCGGAAACGCACATCAGTATCCATTAACCCCAACGACGCGCGCAGGCGCGACTGGCCGATCATCGTCATCGCCACTTGCCCGGCGCCCTCGGTTGTGCGCCAGTCCAGCAACACGCGCTGCGGCGGCTTGCCGTACAGATCCGCGCGAATCTCAAGCTCATCGCCGATCGGCCAGCGCATCGCGCCGCTCTCATCAAACCCAACCGGGATGATTTGCGTCTGTTGCGGCCAGGCCACATCGCGCAGCAGCCAGTTCCGCAGGAACCACGTGTTCATCAGCTCAGGCGTCATGATCCAAACGGCGCCGGTCAGCGCAAACAGGCTGAGCAGTTCTGTCAGTCGCTGCCGCGCGCCGCGATGATTCAAGACGCCAAGAAACGGGACTCCCTGCGCCCGCGCGCACGCTTCACGCAGCGTTTCCTCAATCAAACGCGGCGAATTGCTGAATTCGTCCCCGACTTCGCCCCGCGCGAACTGCACCGCCGTCGCGAGCCCGTCGTGCATGCCCGGATTCGCGTGATCAACGACCGCCGCCAGCTCGTCATCCGACAGCGGCGCACGTATCGGGCGCACCAGCCAGCGGTAAATGACAAAACTCCACCACGCGGTCAGCAGGACATTGAACAGCACGCGCTGATCCGCCGGCATCCGCAGCCAGCGGTCGAGCGCGAGTTGCCCCAATCCGCCAAGCATGAACGCCAGCCACACGCGAACCGCCCCGCGCACGAACAGATACGCCCGCGCCCGCCCGCGCAAGCGCCGCAACGGCTCCAGCACGCGGTCGCGGACGGCGACCTGGCCGCCGCGAGGAATCGGCGCCATGACGCTCATAGCAGATGGCTCCGCCGACGGATCGTCCACTCAACCGCCAGCAATCCGAACACGCTCAGCAACAGCCACGGCTCATCCCACAGCGCGTTTTCCGGCCCGCGCGTCGGCGGCGGCGTCTGGGTGGCGTCGGCGATCAGATCAGGCAGGCGTCCCGCGTCGGCAAAGCCGACATATGTTCCGCCAGTCGCGTCCGCCAGCGCCTTGAGGTCGGTCTCGCGCAAGCGCAACGCCCGCAGTTCCAAGTCGCTTCGAAGCGATTGCACATGCTTGACGAGCGCGGCATGATCATCCGAGCCCGGCAGCGGCACGCGGATTGTCGCGGGCCCGACCCAATCGACCACGAACCGGGCCGCGAACCAGCCGGGTCGCTCCGGCTGCGCCTCCAATGTCACGCGCCGCTCAGGACCGTCGGCCGCCTCGATCAGCGCATCGACCGAATCCGCCACCCAAGGCGAAAAACGCTCATCCAGCACCTGCGCTTCGACGCGAACAAACTCGCCGACCTGCAAGGTGTCGCGCTCAATCGACAAAACACCGCGCCGACTCTGCCCCTGTCGCCGAGCGTAGGACAGATAACGGACAGTTTGAATCCAAAAGGAGTTGTAGCGCGCTTCCGCCACGGAACGCCAACGCCACACATCCGGAAACGCTTCAAACACAACCCGCCCGGCGCCGAACGGCTGCGTCGCCAACGCCACCGGCCCGTCTTCCCGCCCGACACGCAGCGGCACGCTGGCCAGCGGCTTCTCGCGAAGCACCGGCGCCAACCAATACACGCCGGGAAGGGCTGCCCACATTGCCGCGTTCAGTTGCGGATCAGCGTTTAGTTGCGTGAGGGGATGTGCGGCGCCGTCGCGACCGGGAACCAGCGACATGGCGTCGGTCAGAAAGGCGCTGCGCGTTGCGCCGGTAGATTCGGTGTCCGGTTGAGCTGGTAGCATCGAAATGATGTCTTCCAGTCGCGGATCGCGCAGAAACTGTGAGGAGAACTGCGGCCCCGCCTGATACAGCAAACCGCCGCCGAGTTCATCCACTAAGCGCCGCACGTTGATCGCCCAACCCGAGTCGAGATCGGCCGGATTGGGGTCGAGCAACAGGATCGCGTCATACTGCAGCAGGTCGTCGCGCTGCGGCAGTTCGGTAATCACCGTGTCGCCGTCGCGTATCGCCGTGCGGTCCGCCGATTGCAGCCAACAACTCACATTGATCGACGGATCCCGCTCCAGCAAGCGCGTTACGTAGCGATATGAGAAGTTCGGCCGACCGGCGACAATCAGCACGCGCACCGACTCGTCCAGCACAACAACCGGCGCCTGCCGCAGATTGTCGCTTTCAATCGCCTCTCCATCGACCGGCGCGAGCCGCGCGCGAAACAGATACTCGCCCGCCTCGTCGGCCGGCGCTTCAAAACGCGCTTCGGCAATCGGGCGGTCGGAACTCAGTTCCAGTTCCTCGGAGTACACGCGCTCCTCCGGGCCTTCCTCGCCGCCTTCGCGCAATCGCTGCCGCGTGATCATCAGCGTCGCGCTTGTCCGCTCGAACCCGGTCGCCGCCACTTCAACGCGCATTTCGATCGGATCACCCAGCGCCCCTGAACCCGGCGCAACGAACTGCGCAATTCGGACATTCGGCGGCTCAACGGTGTCGCCAATCCCGACCGGGTAAAAGGCCGTGTCGAGGCGATCCGCGTATGCCGCAACGTCGCCCAACGACATGCCGGCGTTCACCTCTCCGTCGGTAATGAGCACGACGCCCGCCAGTGGCGTATCACCGAGATCGTCCAGCACCTGGTCGAGCGCCTTCCCGACATCGGTGCGCGGACGCGTCGCCTCGGCAAGCGCCCCAACAAGTGTCACCCCGCTATCTGGCGTCGTCGCGTTGACCGGCGCTGCTTGCTTCTCGGGCGTTGGCGTAACCGGCGCCATCATTCCCGGCGCCGGAGGCAACCGTTCGGAACGCTCGCCAAATCCGTAGATCGCGAGCTGATTCCGTTCGCGCATGCGCCGCAGCCACGTGTAGTCGCGATCGGTCAGCAGGCGCCGCACGCGCGCCGCACGCGACTGCTCCGTGTCCCACGCCTCGCCGGCGCTCGCGTCGGTAATCGCCATGCTCGTCGATTGATCGACCAGCACGATCGTCGTCGCCGGAATCGTCCGCGTGATGTACTCAACCTGCACCGGCTCCAGCCAGACCACGACGAGTAACGCGAGAACCGCACAACGCAACGCGGCCAGAAAGAGGCGCAAGCCGGCGCTGGCCCCGGCCCGGGCCTCGCGGCGATACAGCCAGATGATCACATACACCAGCAGCGCGATCACGAACAAACCCAGAATGCGCCCCCACCCGGTCGGCGCCCCGGCCAACTCGGTAATGAGCGAACGCTGTTCTGTCATCGCGGCCAGCGTGTTCATGCGATCCGGCTCTAGCGCTTCCTTTCATTCCGACTGACGCTGTCCGCGTCATCCAGGTTCCCTGAAGGAACCTACGCGTTGCGCGTCCGACCCCAGGCGCCCGTTACGCCGACGCGACGTCGCTGCGACGCCGACTCTCCGCGCGGGCGGCCGAACCACCACGCCAGATATTGCTCCGACATCAGAATCCCGACCAGCACGATCAGCAGCGTCGGCCAGATCTCGCGCTTCGAACGGGTTCCGGCGTCCGCGAACGCCGATCCCGCTTCGACCCACTCAACCTGCAGGCCGCTCAGTCCTGGAGCCAGGTCACGCTGCCGCGCAACCGACAAATCCGATTCATCCGGCGATAAGTTGACGCAGATCGGCCGCGACTCGGAACCGCCGTCGGTTCGGGTCATCCTGGCTTGATACACGCCCAGCTCGCTTGCCATGGGCCCGGCGACTCGCAGCCGTTCGCCAAGTCGCGCGTCCTCGGTTCGAACAACGCCGGGAACGGCGGGCGCGCGTGGGTAATCGGGTGGCTGAAACTCGACCTGCGGCGCGTACCCTTCGGGCGGAAGCGACAACTCGATCGACTCACCGCCGACGATCGCGGCGGCGTTCGGCGCCGGGCGGGCGATGTGCTGGGCGAGTTCGAGCATCGTCACGACAAAACTGCCGTCCATTGTGCGCGGCCATGTGTTCCATTCGGCGTCGATCGACGACATGAAGAGCGCGACGCGCCCGAGACCGTAACTCCCGATGGCGAGTGCGGGCGAGCGCGCGTCGTCGGTGAATCGCGCAATGATCTCGACGTTACGAGCGGATGAGAACGCCTGGCCGTCGACTGCGGGGGCCGAATCTGCGTTGTCATCCGTTAATGTCGCTTCACGCGCGCCGTCGTCGTCGCGCGCCTGCAGCAACGCGAATACGCGAATCTGCGCGCTATCCGCGCCACTGCCGGGCAGGAGCGCCGTTATCATCCGGTCGCCATCACGCGCCAGCCCGACGGCGTCGCTGACGGCGCCATACCGCTGGGTTGACTCGAACCGCAACGGCGAAATCCCGGCGCCGGCGCGATACCACACCTCATTCATCGCGGCGATGTCCTCGCAGTGATCGCCCATGAACATCGCCACGCCGCCGCCGCGTTTTGCGAACCGCTCAAGTGATTCGACTGTAGCCGGGCGCGGCGGCACGACATTGCATAGCATCACGACGTCATACAAAGACAGTTCCGTGCCCTCGAGCTCGGCGTCGGTGATAACGGTCACGTCGAGACCGGACGCGAAGACCCCGACCGGCGCCAGCGCGTTGCGGAGATAGAACGCTTCGTCGTCAAGCGGATCGGTCGCCGGCTCGCCGTTGACGATCAGGACTCGCACGGCCGGCTTTACGTCGAGCGTCAGTCGATACACGTCGTCCGTGTCAAAGCCGTCGCTGTTTTCCAGGGCGAGCGTCAGCAGCCGTGTGCCGGGATCCGGGGCGGTGAGTTCGAAAGACGCTTGCGCAGTTTCGCCCGGGCCGATCGTATCGATGCGCGCGGCCGGATACGCCGCTCCGTCGAGGTCTACGCGAATGTCGACATCGCGAGCGGGTTCCGCGCCGAAGTTCGCGACCGTCACGCTGATCGCCGCGGGCAAGCCGGCGACAGTCTGCGGGCGATCGGTGGAGGCGGAGATGATCGCCATGTTCGCGCGTTCCTTCGCGACCGGAATCATCACAACCCGATCCTGTTCGGTCAGTATGTCGCGAATCGGCCCGAGCACAGCGCCCTCGTCGGTTTCAGCGGCCCACGCGCTTCGCTGATAATCTGAAATCACGTACACCGTTCGCTGCCGCCCGGACGCATCGGCGCCGAGATCGCGCGCGATCGCCTCCAGCGCCGCGCGCGGCGGAGCCGGCAATACAGTCGGCCGCAACTCCTTCAGCTTCTGCGGTAAGTTGTTCTGAAGCGTCGTACGCTCACCGCGCGCGATCGGCTTGGCTGGCTCGGTCATGCGATAAATCCAGACAGGGTCCGTCGGGGATTCCTGCTCGATCCACGACAGCAGCCGGGCGGCGCTGTCCTGAATGCGCAAAAAATCGGTCATGCCCGCGACGCGATAGCCCGCGCTCGCGGAGTCGTCGAGAATCAGCACGCGGTCGGCCCCGCCGCTGCCGCCAAGCAGGGACGAAATCAGGCCGGGTTTGACGAAGGGCCGCGCGATCAGCAGGGCAAGCAACCCCAGCGCGAGGCAGCGCAGCGCGACCAGCAGCAGTTGCTCAAACCGGAATCGCCGCCGCGTCTCCTTTTCGGCTTGCAGCAGAAAAAGCGTCGCGCCCCATTGGATCCGTTGATACTGTCGGCGTGACAGCAAATGAATGATGATCGGCGCGATCGCAAGCGCCAGCCCCGCGAGCATCGCGGGATTCATGAACTCCAGCGCCAGTACCAGCCGGACGCCGATCAAGAGCGGCCTCCCGCCAACCGCCCGGCTCGACGGGCGAGATAGCCACACAGCGTCACATCCAGCGGATCGCGCGTGTTAACCGGCACATAGTCGGCGCGATGCTTGAGACACGCCGCCCGCACCCGCGCCTCGTAGTCGCGCACGGCCTTGATGTAGCTCGATCGAAGCGCCTGCGGATCGGCCAGCAGACGCGTCTCGTCTTCCAACCCCTCGAACATGGTGTTTTCGACAAATGGGAAGTTCCACTCGTGATCATCCATGACGTGAAAGACGATCATCTCGTGCCGGGCG
>JAGQOO010000250.1 GCA_020427345.1 Phycisphaerales bacterium
CGGGATGGGGCCGATCGGGGTCACCGCCGCCCTGGCGCCGTTTCTGCCGGGGCATCCGGTCGTCAGCCCGTTTCTGGCGGCGAGTGGCGGCCTGGCGACGCAATCGCGCTTCGACGCGGACAATGACGCGACGACGGCAATGGCGCCATCCGCGCCGGGCAGACGCGTGGCGGGTTCGCAGGCGATCGGCCCGGTGTCGGCAGCGCCGTGGGGTAGCGCGGGAATCCTGCCGATTTCGTGGATGTACATCGGGTTGATGGGCGAGATCGGGCTGCGCCGCGCGACGCAAGTCGCGATACTCAACGCGAACTACATGGCCGCGCGGCTGCGCGGGCACTATGACGTATTGTTCTCCGGCCGGAATGGTCGCGTCGCGCACGAATTCATCGTGGACCTTCGCGCATTTCGCAAGTCGGCGGACATCGAGCCGGAGGATGTCGCCAAGCGCCTGATGGACTTTGGCTTTCACGCGCCGACCATGTCGTGGCCGGTCGCCGGCACGTTGATGATCGAGCCGACGGAGAGCGAGTCGAAGGCGGAACTGGATCGATTCTGCGACGCGTTGATTGCGATTCGCGCTGAAATCCGCGAGATCGAAAGTGGTTCGGCGGATCGCGCTGATAATGCGCTCAAACATGCGCCGCATACCGCCGCGATGGTGTCGGCGGACGAGTGGTCGCATGCGTATCCGCGATCGAAGGCGGCTTATCCGGCCGCGTGGCTGCGGGCCCACAAATTCTGGCCGGCGGTCGCGCGGATCGATAATGTCTGGGGCGACCGCAATCCGATTTGCCTGTGCCCGTCCGTGGAAGAAATGGGCGGGTAGTCAGGGGCCGGTGAAGATCGGATCGGACGGCGCCACTTGTTATCGGGGCGTTGGCGACGACGCATCATGCGCCTGGCCCTCCTCCGCATTCAATTGAATCCTTCGCCAGAGGCGCTCCCTATACGCGGGAGTGGCGCCCACGATGTCGGCAAATGGGGGGCCGATAGTGGTTGGCGATGGACTGGACATCCTCATCATTGATGATGATCCCACCGAGCGCGCGCTCCTCGTGCAGCGGTTGGCGCGCCAGCAGTACCAGGTCGCGCATGCGGCGACCGGAGCCGAGGGGTTGCGGGCGGTATACCAATACCGGCCGCGAATCGTCATTTGTGACGTGCTGCTGCCGGATATGGAAGGCATTGATATCTGCCAGCGCGTCCGGGCCGACCCGACGCTTGATGGCGTGTACATCATCATCATTACGGCGTACGACAGCGGGCGCAAGAAGCAGCGCGCTCTCGCCGCCGGAGCGGATGACTATCTCGCCAAGCCATATGACCCGAACGAACTCCGCGCTCGGATTCGCAATGGGTTGCGGTTTCACCGGCTGCAGGAGCGTCTTCAGCGCGTGGCGCTGACGGACGGCTTGACCGACCTTTGGAACCACCATCAGTTCCGCGAGTTGCTTGATAAGGAGTACCAGCGCGTGCGCCGTTATGGCGGCGCCTTGTCGCTGCTCATGGTCGACCTGGATCATTTCAAGTCGATCAACGACACCTACGGCCATGAAGTCGGGAACCAGGTGCTCCGCCAGACCGCCCGCCAGTTGCTGAGGGCTGTCCGCGATACGGACTACGTCGCCCGTTACGGCGGCGAAGAATTCGCCATCATATGCCCCGAGACGTCGCTCGATGACGCCGCCTTTCTCGGCGAGCGTATCCGATTGGCGATCCACAAGAATGTGCGAGTCGAGACGTGCGCCGACCTTGCTGTTTTCACGTCAGTCGGCGCGGCGTCAGCGTCTGATCCGCGCGTGGGGTCCGTTGGGAACTTGATCGACCTGGCCGACCAGGCGCTGTACGAGAGCAAGCGTAACGGACGCAATCGGGTCACGCGTGCAGACCAGATCGGAGAGCGCAGCGAGGCGCCGGTGCGTTTGGATGAGGTGGATCGGCTGCGGAAAGAAATCCACTCGCTCAGTCTTCGCACAAAAGAACTGTGTCTCCAGAGTGTCTGGGCGCTGATCCAGGCGCTGGAAGCGCGTGATCCGTTTACGGCGTGGCACTCTCGAAACGTAACGCTGTATGCGACATGGGCGTTGGAGCGAGTGGATTGGGGGGCCGCCTTGCGCAAGGCGACGATCAACGCCGCCATGCTCCACAACCTTGGCAAGATCGGTATACCCGACGCCTTGCTTCTCAAGAGCGACGAACTTACGCCGGAGGAACTCGCGACGATTCGCCAGGCGCCGCTGATTACATGCAAGATTCTGGAACCGTTGCGCGTCTTTGAGACTGAGATCGCGATCATCCGGCATCTGCGCGAGCGGTTTGATGGCGCGGGTTACCCCGACGGGTTGGTAGGCGCCAGCGCGCCGATCGGGTCGCGCTTGCTGAGCGTGATTGAGGCGTTTGACTCGATGACCGGCTCGCGGACGTATCGCACGGGCATTCCGATTGAGGACGCGCTGGTCGAACTCGAGCGCGAGAGCGGCAGCCAGTTCGATCCCGATTTTGTCCGACTCGTGGTCCAGACCGTGCAGGAAGATCGCGCACGCTGGCAAGCGCAGATATTGCGCGCCCGTAAGGGATGTGCGGCGGCGCGATGCGAAGTAGAGCGAGTGACCCGAAACTCGGCCCCTTGACCTGATCAAACTGGCGATTACCATATATCCGGTTTTAGGGATATCAATGGACCAGGTCGCCGCCGAACTCATCCCGGACAGCCTCGCCGCCCTGGCGGACGGTGGGCGGCTGTCGATCTGTTATGTCCTTGAAAATCAAGAGCTTACGGTCGGCGAGCTCTGCCGCGTTGTTCAACTCCCCCAATCGACCGTCAGTCGGCGACTCAAGCAGTTATCGGATGCCGGATGGCTTCAGAAGCGCGGCGTCGGACCAACCGTGTTCTATCGCTTGTCAATGGACGATTTGCCGCCGCACTTGCGGGGGCTCTGGCTTGCGCTGCGGGAGCACAGGCCGGAGACCGTCGAAGAGTTAATGAGGCGGGTACGCGCGGTGGTCGCCGACCGGTCGATGGACAGTGCCGCGTATTTCGGCCACATCGGCGGGCAGTGGGAGGAGATTCGGCGCGAGCTGTTCGGCGCCAGCTTTACTGCACACGCGCTCGTGGGTCTACTGCCGCGCAAGTGGACTGTCGTTGATCTGGGTTGCGGAACGGGCAGCGCGACGGCGGCGCTTGCGCCTCATGTTGAGCGGGTTGTGGCGGTTGACCAATCGGCGGCGATGCTCGACGCGGGGCGCGGCCGACTCGTGGGATGTGACAATGTCGCGTGGGTCCCGGCGCCTGTTGAGCGAACCGGTTTGCCGGCCGCTTCGGCGGACGCGGTGATCTGCCTGCTGGTATTGCATCACGTTGATCGGCCGGAACTTGTGCTGCGTGAAATGGCACGGCTGCTGCGGCCGGGTGGTGTGGCGCTGGTCGTGGACATGGTGTCGCACGATCGCGCGGAGTATCGGCAAACGATGGGGCACAAGCACCTCGGTTTCGCCGAAGGTGACATCGAGGCGCGGATGTCGGCGGCGGGATTGACCGAGGCCTGCGCATGGCGCCTGCCGATCGACGCGGAAGCGCGCGGGCCGGCGCTGTTCGCGGCCCGCGGCGTTCGAGAGTAACTGATCGCGGCGCATGCCGCGTGCTATGGGCTGAGTTGGAGAGACAACGCGCAACACAAGCGCGCAAGGACACACCAAGGAGTGCATGGACGTGACGACAGCGATTTCGACATTTGGCCGGACGGGTTTGCCCCTCAATTCTGATCTGCCGCACAAGGTGCGCGACATGTCGGCCGAGACCGTGCGCTACGGTCGCAAGGAAACGGAGCTGGCCGAGCATGAAATGCCGGGCCTGATGGCCTGCCGCCGCGAGTATGGCCCGAAGAAGCCGCTTAAAGGCGCGAAGATCATGGGCTCGCTGCACATGACGGTGCAGACGGCGGTGCTGATCGAAACGCTGCAGGATCTCGGCGCGGACGTGCGTTGGGCATCGTGCAACATTTTCAGCACGCAGGATCACGCCGCGGCCGCGGTCGCCGCTGGTCGCACGCCCGGGCAGGCGGTTCCGGTGTTCGCGTGGAAGGGTGAGACACTGGAAGAATACTGGTGGTGCACGCTGCAGGCGCTGTCATTCCCGGCCGACGCCGACGGCGCGACCGGCCCGACGCTGATCGTCGACGACGGCGGCGACGCAACGCTGCTGATTCACGAAGGCGTGAAGGCCGAGAAGGCGTTTGAGGAGAATGGAAAGCTGCCCGATCCGGCTTCGACGAAGAACGCCGAGTTCAAGATCGTCCTGGCGCTGTTGCGCGACAAGCTGCAGGAGGATCCGACGTTCTGGCGCCGCGTGGCGAAGAACATGATCGGCGTTTCGGAAGAGACGACCACCGGCGTTCATCGTCTGTATCAGATGATGGAAAAGGGCGAATTGCTCTTCCCGGCCGTCAACGTGAACGATTCGGTCACGAAGAGCAAGTTTGACAATATCTACGGCTGCCGGCATTCGCTTGTGGATGGCATCTGCCGGGCGACGGATGTGATGCTGTCGGGCAAGGTCGCGTTGATCTGCGGCTAT
>JAGQOO010000251.1 GCA_020427345.1 Phycisphaerales bacterium
CCCCGCTTTTCGCGGGGATGACGCTGGAGGATGGGTTCCCGCTGTTTCGCGGGAATGACGGGCTGGCGCGGGACGCCCGAGCGTCTGACCCGAAAACCGCCCGATCCGCCCAAACCCGCGCTACAATACTCGTGTCTACGGCTCAATCGGGGCCGCGATTTCTCGGAAACAGAATCTGACGGCCAACTCTTGTTGAATAATGCCGGGCGATCGAACGTCCATTGATCGGAAAGGATGCTCACCATGACCAAAAACCGCTCTTTGGCGCTCCTGACGCCCTTTTTGCTGCTCTCCTCGGCCCTCGCCGCCGCTCAGAACGCCGCGATGACGGCGATGGACGTTGTTCCATCCGCTCGAGCGGCGGTTTCGACGCCGAACGCGGCTCAGCCCGATGTGCTCGCGGTCGCGGGATATCCGGACCGTGTGCTGGACGCCCTGCTGCGGCTCAGCCAGCAGTCGGCGTTTCTCGACAGCCTCCGCGCGAATCCCGAAAACCTGCAGACCCTCGCGAATGGCGCGTCGCCTGATGTGAAAGCCGCGCTGAACCAACTCGGCGAGGCGATCGATCTCGTTTATCTCGTCGCGGATGAACAGGACAACTTTTCGGCGATCGCCGCCGCCCGCGACGCGGACCCGCGCGGCTTTGCCGACGCGATTCGCCGCGTGCAGGCGTCGCGCGAGGCGGCGCGTGTTTCAGCGGCGCGGGATTGGCAGGAGTCGCTCGCGGCTGATCCCGTCGCGCTCGGGGCCTATCGCGACTTGCTGACGCGCTTTGTGAATCAGCGTCGCGCGGAGTTCCCCGATTACGCCGCGGTCGCCGTTACTGATCGTCGTTACTACTACGCCCTGCCGCCGCACGCGGAACTGATGGAGTTCGCGTCGAACGACGCCGAGGCGAGTTCGATTTTCCCGCTGATGCAGCGATTCTGGGACGCGCACGCGCCCGAGAAGTCGGACGCGCTGATCGATTCCGGCCAGGTGATCTCGGCCCCGCGCGACGCCGGCGCACTTTTCGCCGCCGGCCCCTCGACCCGCGCCGACATGTGGAAGCCGCTGGCCGATGTGCCCGCGCCGGTGGGTCTCGCGCCGGTGATTCAACAGCCGTCCGCCGATCAGCCGGCCGAAGCGCAGATTGCGTCCGCGGTGCTCGATTCGCTGCGCCGCTGGCGGTCCGGCGAGCCGGCGGATGAGGTCGCGCCCGAACCCGCGATCGCCGCCGCGCCGCAGGATCAGAATGTCGACAACCCGTTCATCACGCCGGCGCCGCTGACCGCGCAGGCGCCGATCATCGACACGACCGACGATCGCGTCTATCAGATGACGCCGGTGGGCGAAGGCTACGACGATGGCTATGTGTCGACAGAGCCGCCGATTTTCGAGGAATATCGCGACGACGACGTGATCGTGCGGCATTACGCCGACCCCTTGGACGAGCCGGAAGTGATCTACGTCGAGCCCGACTATGACGACGTCGTGACGTACATCGACACCGGCCCGTCGTTCGGATACTTCGGCGCTTCGTTCTACTCGCCGTTTTACACGCCCTACTACTTCGGCGGCTGGTACGGCTCGCGCTGCTACGATTATGTATCGCCATACCGCTACGGCGGCGGCTTCTTTGCCCGTTATCACCATCACGACTACGACCACCACCGTCGTTCATTCAACGTCGGCATCAACATCGGCGGGAACAGCTTCTACAGTGGTCGGAGCAGCTATTATGGCAATCGCTACTACGGCAACCGCCGGTACGGCGCCTCAACTCGCACTTACGGCGGCGCGTTCAATCGCTCGACGACCGTTACGCCGCGGACGATCGGCGGCATCGGCAGCTTCCGCACAACGCCGTATCGCAACAATGCGGTCACGCCGCGCGTGACGCACCCGCGGACGACCTTCCCGCGCAGCGGAGCGCGCGTGAGCCCGAGTGTCTCGGCCGGCGTCGGAACGGTATACCCGCGCTCGGTAACGTCGAATTCGTCGCGCCGACCCAACTCGGGTTCCGGCAGCGCGATCCGTTCCGGCGCTTCGCCGCGATCGAGCAGCGCGACGCGAACCGTGACGCCGCGCGCGGCGACATCGCGCAGCGGCGCGTCGATTCAGAAGCGCAGCGTCAGCCCGAGCCACGGCGGCTCGGCTGTTCGTTCCCGCAGCGGCGCGACCTCGCGTTCTACCCCGCGCGTCAGCGCGAGCCAGCTTCGCTCGCCGCGCAGCTCGGTTTCGCGGAGTTTCGGATCGCGGAGTTCGTCGTCTCACTCCGCAACGCGTGGACATTCGTCCAGCCGGCCCCGCTCGGCGACATCGTCGCGATCTCGGACGTCTTCCCGCTCCGGCGCCTCGCGCTCGGGCGGCTCATCGAGAACCAAGTCGTTCTCAAAAGGCGCCAGCAGCGGGCCCAAGCGCAGCGGCTCCAGCCGCTCGGGCTCGTCGCGCTCCTCTCGCGGCAGCTCCCGTCCGCGGTAGCTCACCCCCGCCGGGGCGCTGGAAGGCTCGGCGGATCGGCGATAGAATCTCCCCAAAATCTGGCCGAAACGCCCGCCGGGCGTGACGGGTTGATTGTGCGCAAAGAGGACGCGGGCGGGTGAAGTTCATCCTGGTGGACCGGATTGACGCCCTCGAACCGGGGCAGCGCGTGGTGACCCACAAAGCGCTGTCGCTGGCCGAGGAGTATCTTGCGGACCACTTTCCGACCTTTCCCGTCCTTCCCGGCGTGCTGATGCTGGAGGCGATGACGCAGGCCTCCGCCTGGCTCGCCCGGGTGACGCTCGACTTCGCGCCCAGCCTCGTGGTGCTGAAGGAAGCGCGGAACGTCACATACAAGAGTTTCCTGGCCCCCGGCCAGATCATGCGAGTGGAGTCCGAGTGCCGCTCAATCGACGCCGCTATGAGCGAATACAACGCCAGCGGCTCTGTTGACGGACGTGAGATCGTAAAGGGCCGCCTGACACTGCGGCACCTCAGCCTCGCGGATAGCGACGCCGCGCTGTCGTCGGTTGACGATCAGTTGCGAACGCGCGCCCGCGAGCAATTGGCATTGCTGTGGAGAACGACGCCGACAACGGCGGTCGCATAAGCTCCGCGGCGAATCGAACTGGTTTTGGCGCTTCCGCGAGTGGAGGAAGAATCTTGATGTCGACGATGCCCCGTTCCGAAATTATGGCCAAGGTCCGCGACATTCTGGTCGACGTGTTGAGCGTCGATGAGGATGAGGTAACGGATGACGCGATCCTGACGACCGACCTTGGCGCGGAGTCGATCGACTTCCTCGACATCCTATTCCGGCTGGAGAAGGAATTCGGCATCAAGATTCCGCAGGAGCAGCTGTTCAATCGCGACATTGTCAGCAATGCCGAATACCTGAACGACCGCAAGCTCAACGCCGCTGGCGTGGCCGCTCTCAAAAAGGCCATGCCATATGCCAATCTGACCGATTTCGAGAAAAACCCCGACATCGACAAGCTCGCCGACGTGTTCACCGTCGCCGCGATCGTCAACTTTGTCGAGGGGAAAGTGAACAACGGGTAACTTCCGGTGCGATGGATCTGGTTCGATCGATTCGAGGAGTTTGAATCCGGCAAGCGAGCGGTCGCGGTCAAGAACGTGACGCTCGCCGAGGATCATCTGCACGATCACTTCCCCGGCTACCCGCTGATGCCCGCCAGCCTGATGATCGAGGGCATGGCCCAAACCGCCGGCATTCTTGTTGGCGAGGCCAAGCAGTTCAGCGAGAAGGTCATCCTGGCCAAGGTGCGCAAAGCGTCTTTCGATGAGATCGTCCGCCCCGGCGATCAGGTACGCTACGAAGCCGAGATCGAGCAGCTCACCGAGTCCGCCGCCGCCACAACCGGCCGCGTGTGGCTGGGCGACCGACAGATCGGCGCGGTAGACATCGTGTTTTCCCACATTGACCAGAACATGAGCGGTCTCGATTTCCCCGAAGAGAATTTCGTTTTCACAGAGGAATTCATGGCCCTGCTGCGGACTTATCGACATAACGGCGAAGCGAGGGTCACGCTGTGAGCGAGCGACGTGTTGTCATCACCGGCCTCGGCCCGGTTACGCCGATCGGCATCGGCGCCGGCGCCTTCTGGAACGCCCTGCTCGAAGGGCGCAACGGCGTCGCCCGCACACAGGCCTTTGATCCCGCGGGGTTCGATTCGCAGGTCGCCGCCGAAGTAACAGGCCTGAACGTCGCAGACTATGTGCCGAAGCGCTATCGCAAAAGCGCCCGCATCATGGCCCGCGATATCGAGCTCGCCGTCGCCGCCGCCCATCTGGCCATCACCGACGCCGGCATTGTCACCAAGTCACTCATCGATCGCGGCGACGCCGAGGGCGAGCCGAATGTCGACCCGACGCGCATGGGCGCGAACATCGGCGCGGGCACGATATGTGCTGATCTGGCGGAACTGTCCGAAGCGCTGGCTTCCGCCGTCGATGGCGGGAAGTTCTGCCTGAAGCGCTGGGGCGCGGAAGGCATGCAGAACCTCACGCCGCTTTGGCTGCTGAAGTTCCTGCCGAACATGCTCGCCTGCCACGTCACGATTGTGCACGACTGTCA
>JAGQOO010000252.1 GCA_020427345.1 Phycisphaerales bacterium
TAAGTGGGATGAACGACGACGCGCTGCAGAAGCAAGAGTTGTCGATTGAGGACTCGCAGCGTGGCGCCGCTCCACGTGCCACTGCGACCGAAGAACCGGTTACGCAGCTTGAGCGAGATTGGTGGGGCGACAAACACGCAGATGCCGATCGGTTCGTCCCGGTGCCAGAGGAGCGTCAGGATTCGAGTCAGCCCGAGGTGGTGGCTGCGGTAATGCCACCGAGCGAAGTACGGCCAGTCGCGTCGGGTCGCCGGGGAGAGCCAGAGTTGGTCGGTGAAGGAGATGGCTCTTTTTTTTTGACTGCGGACGTGTGCGGTGCTGGATGGTTCGCGGCCACGCCGTGACCTGTCTCGACAGACGGAGGTGATGACTCGATGCTGATCTCCCCGTCGAGGCGACAATGGACATGGACGTCCGGCGCGAGGTCGGTGGTTACGTCCTCGTGCGTGGTGGCAAGGAGAAAGCCGGTTCCGGTTCGATCGGCCAGGCGCCGCACGTTGAAGGCGACAACCTGTGCGAGCGTCCGATCGAGGGTGGCCGTGAACTCATCGGCCACGATCCACTGCGGGTTCATCGACAGAGCCAGCGCCAGACGAAACCGATAGCGCTGACCGTCCGAGAGCTCCGTCGGCGTCCGGAGC
This sequence comes from Phycisphaerales bacterium, assembly GCA_020427345.1. GTDB lineage: Bacteria > Planctomycetota > Phycisphaerae > UBA1845 > Fen-1342 > DSPM01. The sequence goes on from JAGQOO010000252.1 coordinate 642, forward strand.
ATCAGGTGCGCTTCGCCGAGACCGCAACTGGACAGCAGGTTCATCGCCTGGCCGGCGGGCAGGTTCAGGGAGTCGACGAGCAAGCCGTCCGGCAGTGGGAGCAACTCGAGGACGACGACCACCGTGCCGCGGCATCTGCGGGAGGCGGGTGGGCGGTCATTGAGTTGCTCGCTCAACGCCCGCATGAGGGACGATTTGCCGGAACCGCTGGCCCCGGTGAAGAGGACGACCTGACCCGGCTCGATTGGAATCTCAAGGTCTGCGGCGATCACATGTCGACCGTGTTCGAAGTCGATGCCAAAGTGGTCCATCACCTGGGCCGCCCGGACGCTGTTGTGTTTTGGCAGAAAATCGTGAGCAACCGAGATTCGCATGGCATTGTGGAATAGAGTCGTCGTCAAATGGAAGGACGGTGTGACTGAGATTGATGTCCCGTCCGAATTCTGGTGCTGCCGGCCAGAAGCGCTTCCCGCCAGCAAGCAGCGTGTTCGCGGCCAGACTGGCGTCGCTGAGAATCGTTAACACAGTCCTTGCGAATCTTTTCGCGGAGAAAGCAGCCAGAAAGACAGATCGAAGGGGCGGAATCTGTAGAGTTCTGCGGCCACTCAGTCTATACTGGTGACGTTGCGCCAAGCCGCGATTGCCTCGGGGCAATGCAGGGTGAATTGAGAATCTTTGTCGCGTCGTCAGCCGGCGGACAAGCCCTCCGCAGAAATTGAGACGAATGAATACTTCGAATCGGCGACTGGCCCGCCCCCTCGTTTGGCTTGCCATCATGTCCGGATTGGCGGTGGGCCTGCCCAATTGGCTTCCAGGAGACGATCTCCCCAAGGGTGTTGAGTTCGCCGATGAGGAACTTCAGTTCTTCGCGGACCACGTTCAACCAGTGCTGGAGGCGAATTGCTTCAAGTGCCACGGGACGACGAACTTCAAGGGCGAGTTGTCCCTGGCGTCGCGCGAGGGGATTCTCTCCGGTGGGGAAAGCGGCGCGGCGGTGGATCTGAATGATCCGGGCGCGAGCCTGCTGCTGGAGGCGATCAACTACGCGTCGTACGAGATGCCGCCGACGGGAAAGATGTCGCCGCAGGACATCGCCACGCTGACCGAGTGGGTCCAGCGCGGACTGCCGATGCCGGCGAAGGTGACGATTGCCGACCCGGGGCATCACGCACCGGAAGTGAACGACGAGACGCGCGCCTTCTGGTCGTTCCAGCCGGTCAAGCGTCCCGAGGTTCCCGAGGTCGACGACGCAGAGTGGCGTAAGAACCCGATCGATGCGTTTGTCCTGTCGAAGCTGCAGTCGGCTGGTCTGTCCCCGAATTCAACGGCCGATCCGCAGTTGCTCTATCGCCGCCTGCACTACGACCTGCTCGGTTTGCCGCCGCACGTTGAGCAAGTCGAGGCTTTTGCCCGGGCTTACGAGGCGGATCCCGAACAGGCGTGGACGGCCGCGATCGATGAACTGCTTGAGTCTCCGCACTACGGAGAGCATTGGGCGAAATACTGGCTGGACCTTGTGCGGTATGCGGAGACGAACAGCTTTGAGCGAGACAATCCGAAGCCGTTCGTCTGGCGGTATCGCGATTACGTGATTCGAGCGTTCAACGCCGACAAGCCGTACGATCAGTTCGTTCGGGAGCAACTGGCGGGCGACGAACAGGATCACGTCACAACGGAGTCGCTGATCGCCACGGGCTACTACCGTCTTGGACTCTGGGATGACGAGCCCGCCGATCCGTTGCTGGCGTACTACGACGGCCTGGATGACATCGTCGCTACGACGTCGCAGGCATTCCTGGGACTGACGATGAACTGCGCTCGCTGCCACGATCACAAGCTCGATCCGATCCCACAGGCCGACTACTACCGGCTGGTCGCGTTTTTCCGCAACGTCCGCCACTACGGCCAGCGGAGCGAGGCCTCGGTGCAGGAAGCATCGGTACGGAGCATTGCATCCCCTGAGGAGGAGCAACAGTTCGCCGCCGAGAAGGCCGAATGGGAGCAAACGACTCGCGAACTGCGTGCCCGGCTAGACGCGGTTGAAGAGCGCATCCAGCCACAGTTGGCGGGGGGAGAGATCGATGACTTCAAGGCGGACTCGGTCCGGCTGTGAGTGATCCGCAAACAGATCGGCAAGTTGATCACCCAAGCAGAATTCGACGACTACGCCCGCCTTCGCAAACAATGGACCGACGCGAAACAGAACCCTCCGCAGTCGGCTCAACAGGCACTGGTCGTCAAAGAGAGTGGTCCGGAAGCTCCGGTCACCCACGTGTTGCTGCGTGGCAATCCGATGTCCGAAGGAGACCTTGTCGAGCCGGGTTATCCCAGCGTACTCGGCGAGGAAGCGCCACAAGTTGATCGCCCCGCGAGCGGAGAGAGCACAGGACGGCGACGGGCGCTCGCCGAGTGGATCGCTTCGCCGAAAAACCCGCTGACCTCCCGTGTGATCGTCAACCGGATCTGGCAGTGGCACTTCGGTCGCGGCCTCGTGAGGTCATCCAACAACTTCGGTCTGCAGGGAGATCGGCCGACCCACCCCGAGCTGCTGGATTGGCTGGCGGCCGAACTGGTCGAGCAAGGCTGGTCGATCAAGGCGTTACACCGACTGATCCTGACGTCGCGCACCTACCAGATGGCGTCGACGCCGAACCCTGCCGCCCTGGAGCAGGATCCGCTGAACGACCTGCTGTGGCGATTCGATCCGCGGCGGTTACGCGCGGAGGAGATTCGCGATTCGATTCTGGCGGTGAACGACACACTGAATCTCGACCGGATGTATGGGCCGAGCATCTACCCGGAGCTGCCGCCGGAGGTGCTGGCGGGGCAGTCCCGTCCCGGCGAAGGGTGGCATACATCAGCCCCGGACGAGGCTGCACGGCGCAGCGTTTACATCCATGTGAAGCGTTCTCTGCAGGTCCCGCTGCTGGCGGCGTTCGACATGGCCGAGACAGATTCCACCTGCCCCGAGCGGTTCGTCAGTACTCAGCCGACCCAGGCGCTGGGGATGCTCAACAGCGAATTCCTCAGAAAACAGGCGGCGCTGCTGGAGGCATCCGCTTCGAAGGCGGCTGCCGGCCTGCCGGATCAGGTTGCAGAGACACTGCGGCGGGTGATGCAGCGTGAGCCGACGGGAGATGAGATCGACCGGGGGTTGACGCTCATTCGCGATCTGCAGGAGCAGCATGGGCTGACGGCCGGGGAAGCCCGGCGTTACTTCAGCCTCGTGGCCCTGAACCTCAACGAATTCGTCTACCTCGACTGACGGGACCAACGCTGACGGATGGACTCAGCGAACCGCGCGGACGACCCGGTCGACGCGCGCGAGGTCCTTGATTGCAACCACGTCCTGAAACAGGCCGGAACCACGAACGATGTCGATGGTGGCGTCGGCCTGTTGCGGGTCGATTTCCAGGAGCAGCGCTCCCCCAGCCGCAAGCCGCGCGCTCAATCCGTCCACGATACGACGGACGACGTCCAGACCGTCTGCACCGGCAGCGAGGGCGAGATGCGGTTCATGATCGCGGACGTCGCGCTGCAGGCCGGGCATTTCGTCGTCCCGCACGTACGGCGGATTGCTGACGATCAGATCGAACGTCGCGGTCGGGTCAAGCGGAGCGTAGAGGTCCCCGAGCAACACAGACAGTCGATCAGACACGTTGTGTCGCTGCCCATTCGCTGACGCTGTTTCGACCGCGAGCGGATTGAGATCGACCGCGGTGACGTCGGCCGTCCGGGCGTGATGAGCGATCGTCACTGCAATGCAGCCCGTACCGGTGCACAGGTCCAGCACCCGTGCTTGCGATCGGGGCTGCAAGAGTTGCAGCGCCTCCATGACCAGTGTTTCGGTCTCGGGGCGGGGAATGAAGAGTCCCGGCCGAACTTCAAACTCGAGGCT
>JAGQOO010000253.1 GCA_020427345.1 Phycisphaerales bacterium
CCGCACATTGGGCATGCTTACGGCTGCGCCGAAAGCATGGCGCCCGGCGCAGTTAGTTGGCCCCCAGTTTGACACCCCTCCCGGTCCGGGATACTCTCCCCGGGCTCGGCGTTCGCCATCGACGCCGGGTTACGCCTGTTCGCAAGGGGCGCATGCGGCATTACCGCATAATGGGCTTTCAGTCTCGCGGCTGAGGGTTCAGGCTCCCGGGCAGGTCCACGACCGCGACCTCTGAACAGTCGGATGGCGGGTCGGCTTCGGCCGATCGGGCGGATTACGACGGGTGTATTACCCGGTGGTGTAATCGGTAACACAGCAGGTTTTGGTCCTGCTATTCCTGGTTCGAGTCCAGGCCGGGTAGATCCTGCCCGCACGGGCGTCGAAGTCGGAATGCGTGTTCGCACAGGCGGCTTGCGGGCGGTTTGCCCCGACGCCCCGGCGAAACGAAGGGAACGTGATGGGTCAGCCGCGAATCGGGGCGATCATTCTGGCGGCGGGCAAGGGCACACGCCTGAAGTCCGAATTGCCGAAGGTGCTGCACCCGATCCTCGGGCGGCCGATGTTGGCGTATGTGTTCGACGCGTGCCGCGAAGCCGGCGTCGAAGCGCTGATCGGCGTCGTCGGCCACGGCCGCGATCAGGTGGTCGACGCCTTTTCCGACGCGACCGACGTGCAGTGGGTGGATCAGACCGAGCAACTCGGCACCGGGCACGCCGCGATGGTCTGCCGCGACGCGTTCAAAGATCGGTTTGATCATGTGTTTGTGCTGTGCGGCGATGGTCCGCTGATTCGCGCGGAAACGCTGGCGACGGTGCTGAAGCGTCATTTGTCCGAGGGAATGGCGGGAACGCTCGCGACCGCCGAACTCGAAGACGCGACCGGCTATGGCCGCATCACGCGCGACGCGAAGGGCGCCCTGACCGGTATTGTCGAGCATCGCGACTGCACGCCGGCTCAGCTCAAGATTCGCGAAGTCAATCCAAGCTATTACTGCTTCAGCGTGCCGGAGTTTCTGGTCGCGCTGGGGCAGCTCAAGCCGAATAACGTCAAGAACGAGTATTACATTACCGATTGCATCGGCCTGATGCTCGGCGCCGGGCACAAGGTCGACGCGATTACGGCCGTTCCGCCGGACGATATCTACAGCATTAATTCGCGCCGCGACCTGGCGCTGGTGAACCGCGTCATGCGTGATCGGATCAACGCCCGTTGGATGGACAACGGCGTGACGATCGTCGATCCGCAGACGACGTGGATCGACGCACGGGCGACCATCGGCGTTGACACGGTCATCGAGCCGTTCAGCGTCATCATGGGCGCCGCCCGCATCGGCCGCGAATGCCACATCGGCCCATTCGCGCGGCTGGACGGCGACGAGATCGCCGACGGTTCGCGCGTCGTGGGCGCGGCGGGGGCGTTGGCGTGAAGGAATTCCGCGTATTCGCCGGCCGCAGCAACCCCGCACTCGCGCAGAAGGTGTGCGACTATCTGGGGATTTCGCTCGGGCGGCGCGCGCTGGAGGATTTTCCCGACGGCGAGCTTTCGCTGAAACTGCATGAGGATGTGCGCGGCCGCGACACGTTCATCATTCAGTCGACATGCCATCCGGTGAATCGCAACCTGATGGAATTGCTGATCATGATCGACTGCCTGAAGCGCGCTTCGGCGGATCGCATCACGGCGGTGATTCCTTATTTCGGCTACGCCCGGCAGGATCGTAAGGACGAAGGCCGCGTTCCGATCACCGCGAAGCTCGTGGCGAATCTGCTGACCGGCGCCGGCGCGGATCGCGTGTTGACGATCGACCTGCACGCGGCCCAGATTCAGGCCTTTTTTGATATTCCGGTGGACAACCTCTCCGCGAGCCCGGTGCTGACGGCCTTCATGGAGTCGGTTGACAACGGCCCGATTGTCATGGTCAGCCCGGATGTGGGCAACGCCAAAGAGACGCGCGCGTTCGCCGGGCGGCTCGGCGTGGATCTGGCGATTATCGACAAACGCCGGGTGAGCGGCGATAAAGCCGTTTCTTACACGGTGATTGGCGATGTGGCCGGTCGCACGGCGATCATGGTGGACGACATCATCGCGACCGCGGGGACGATCGTTGAAGGTTGCCGGCTGTTGCGCGAACGCGGCGCGAAACGCGTGATTGTCGCCGCATCGCACGGTGTGCTGTGTGGGCCGGCGGTTAAGCGACTGATCGACGCGGATATCGATCATCTCGCGATCACGGATACGATTCCGTTGGCCGAAGGCGCGGCCCAGATTCCGGGATTGCGCGTCTTGTCGGTCAGCGAGTTGCTGGGTGAGGCGATCCGACGGATTCACCATGATGAATCCGTCAGCAGTCTGTTTATCAAGTAGGTGTTGACGCGGGCGGCGCCCGCTGTATGAGGAGTCAGTTCGTATGCATGTCGCGAATCTGAAGGGTGAACGTCGAAAGCTCGGCGGCAAGGAGAATAACCGCATTCGCAACCGCGGCTTGATCCCTGGCGTCATTTACGGGCACAAGGAAGACCCGGAATTTGTATCGGTCGGCGTCAAGGAACTGCGCCTCGCGCTGGATGAACTCCAGCACGTCGTCAGCCTTGATATCGGCGCAGGCGTCGCGCAGTACCTGATCAAGGACGTCCAGTACGATCACCTCAACAAGGACCCGATCCACATCGACCTGATGCGGGTTGACGCGAATGAGCGCGTGCGCGTCCGCGTCGCGGTCGAGTTGAAGGGCGATCCGCACGGGGCGCATGAGGGTGGCGTGCTGACGCACGTCATGACCGAAATCGAAGTCGAATGCGGCGTGATGGCGATTCCTGAACTGATCGAGCCCAACGTGTCGCACCTCGGCTTGAATGAGTCGCTGCACGTCCGCGACTTGAAGCTGCCCGAGGGTGTTGTGGCGCTGAGCGATCCGGATGACGTAATCGCGACGGTCAAGGCGCATCGCGGCGTTGTGGAAGCTCCGGTGGTTGAGGGCGAAGAAGCCGCCGCCGAACCCGAGATGATCGGGCGCGTGGCGAAGACTGACGAGCCCGAGTAGCCGTGAAGCTGGTCGTCGGACTTGGGAATCCCGGCCGACGTTACGAAGGCACGCGCCACAATGTCGGTTTCGACGTGGTGGCGGAGTTGGCGCGACGTTGGAAAACGGACGCCAACGCGTACGACAAGAAGTTTGAAGCAGCGCTCGGCGACGCCACGTTTGGCGGCGAGCGCGTGTTGCTGATCCGCCCGCTGACGTTCATGAACCTGAGCGGGGCCAGCGCCCAGGCGGCGTCGCGGTTCTACAAGACCGGACCGGCCGACATGCTGGTGATCTGCGACGATCTGGATCTGCCGCTCGGGCGGCTGCGATTGCGGGCGACCGGGTCTGCCGGTGGGCAGAAGGGGTTGGCGGACATCCTGACGCGGATGGGCACAAACGATATCGCCCGTTTGCGTGTTGGAATCGACAAGCCGCCGCGCGGCACTGCGACCGAGTGGGTGCTGAGTCGCTACTCGCCGGAGGAGCGCGAGGTGATGGAAGCGGCGATTGGCAGGGCGGCTGACGCGGTGGAGTGTTGGATAAAGGAAGGACTCGAGCCGGCGATGAACCGGTTCAATCAGAAAGCGGACTGATCGCGCCGGCTGGCGCGTTACTTAGGAGAACCGGCCGTGAGACGTTACGAAGGAATGTTCCTGTTCGACAATGCGGTGGCCCACGAGTGGCAGCCGGTCGATGCGGAAGTGCGGCGTCTGATGGAGCGCATCGGGGCCGACTTGGAAGTGTGCCTGAAGTTCGACGAGCGCAAACTCGCCTATGAGATCAACGGGCGCAAGCGCGGCACATATGTGCTGACGTACTTCAAGGCGGAGCCGGAGAAGATCGACGCGCTGGAGCACGACACTCACCTGAGCGAGCCGGTGTTGCGGGCGCTGTTTCTGCGCACGGACATCGCGGATGACAAGGTGGAAGAGCTCAAGAAGCATCCCGTTGAGACACCGCTCCAGCCGGTCAGCGATCGGCGCGAGGGGCGCGGACGAGACCGGGATGATGGTGACGGACGTGACGGGCGTGATGGGCGTCGCGAACGCCGTCCGCGTTTCAATCGAGATGACGACCGCGGTGATAGGGGCGATCGGGGCGGCGATGACCGTCCGCGCGGCCGCCGTGACAGTGACGACTCCAACAGCGACGATTCGAAGAACGACGAATAGCAAAACGCGGAGGTCGGACGCATGGCTAATTTCAACAAAGTCATCCTGATGGGCAACCTGACGCGCGATCCTGAGCTTAAGTATCTTCCGAGCAACACGGCGGTTGTTGAGTTCGGCCTCGCCGTGAATCGCACCTGGCGCGATCAGAACGGCCAGCAGCAGGAGGACACATGTTTTGTGGACTGCTCCTGCTTCGGTCGCGCGGCGGAGACGCTCAATCAGTACATGTCGAAGGGCAAGCCGATTCTGATTGAAGGCCGCCTGAAGTACGACAGTTGGACCGCCCAGGACGGCACAAAACGCTCAAAGCT
>JAGQOO010000254.1 GCA_020427345.1 Phycisphaerales bacterium
ATGAATGGGTGCAAATGCACCTCCGCCATTGCGAACTGCATTTCAGTTTCGCGCATCCCAAGGCAGGCTGAGCGCGCCGCCGTGTGCCACTGCCGTCTCGGCAGTGGTTTCTGGGACAGGCGTTCCTCAATCCCACCACTGCCGGGACGGCAGTGGCACACGACGCGGGACTCTGGTTGCCAGGCGTTCGGCCGGCGCTTCTTCGGCAGTCCAGCCGCCGGGGTTTTCCGGGTCGGTTGCGGTGGGGGCGGCGTTTGTCCGCCGGTTTCCCCCCGGCCATAATCCCCTTGATGGTCGCCACGGACGGCGGCCGGTTAACCGTCCTTACCCGCGCGAGGTGAACGGATGCTGTACGCGGCGTTGACGCTCTGGCTGCTGGTGATTGTCTTCACGGCGTGGGGCGTGCATTTCCTGTTGACGCGTCTGGTGAAGCCACGCGTGGTGAACGTGGCGCTGTTACCCGGCACGCTGGTGGCGCAGCTCGGTCACGTGCTCGGCATGCTGATCACCGGTAACTCTGTGCGCAACACAGCGCTGATGCGTGACGACGAAACCGGCGATCCGCAAAGCGAGCCGCCCGATCGGCAGCGCCTGCCGGTGGTCGGCGCTGTTGTGGTGGGGTTACTGCCGCTGCTGGCGTGCGCGACGAGTCTGTACTACGCGGCGCACGCGTGGGGCGGGTCGATCGTTTCGGGCGCGCCGGAGCTGCCGACGGACTTGCCGCGCTCATTGGCGGATTTCTGGTCGCTGCTGCGCTTTTTTGTGAGCAGCGCCGAGCAGACGCTGACCGCGATCATCCAGGCGAATCTCACGCAGTGGCAGAGCCTGCTGTTTCTGTACCTGTCGATCTGTCTGACGGTGCGCATGGCGCCGTTCGAGGGGATTCGGCGCGGGGCGCTGGTGGCGATCCTGCTGTCCGGCGCGATCATCGCGCTGATCGGGCTGATTTTCGCCGGCTGGCGCGGCGCGATCGAAAGCGCGTGGCCGATTCTGTCGTTCGCGGTCGGGATGCTGATACTGCTGCTGGTGATCTCGCTACTGATCAGCGCGGTAGTGGGGCTGATTCGGATCGCCTCGCGGAGCGAATAGGTTGGCGGCGCGCCACGGCTGTTCGGGCGACGGCGCACTGGAGACAAGACGCGATGAATCCCGCCGACGAACCGCTCGCGGAGGTTGTGCCGACCCGCGAAGGCTACGACCGCTGGGCCGAGATTTACGACGACGAACAGAATCCGCTGGTCGTGCTGGAAGAGCGGTATTTTCCGCCGCTGCTGGGCGATGTGCGCGGGGTGGATGTTGTGGACATCGGCTGCGGCACGGGGCGCGGCACGATCCCGCTCGTGCGGGGCGGCGCCCGCGTAACGGCGGTGGACTTTTCCGACGGCATGATCGCCCGCGCGAAGCGACGGCCTGAGTGGCGCGAGGTCCGCTTCGTCGAGCACGATCTGCATCAGCCGCTGCCGTTTGCGGCCGCGAGTTTCGACCGCGTCGTCAGCCGGCTGGTGCTGGACCACATCGAGCGGCCCGGCCGGCTGATCGGCGAACTGGGCCGCGTGTGCCGGCCGGATGGGTTTGTGCTGCTGTCGATCATGCACCCGGCAATGATGCTGCGCGGCGTGCAGGCGCGTTTCCTCGACCCGGAAAGCGGCGTGAAGATCGCCCCGCGCAGCGCCGCCAACGAGATCGCGGACTACATCAACGGCGCGCTCGCCGCCGGCCTGCGGATCGACCATTTTTCCGAGCATCGGTTTGATGAAGAAGCGGCGACAAACTGCCCGCGCGGCGAGAAGTACATCGGCTGGCCGATTTTGATGCTGATGCGCCTGCGGGAGGGTGAGTTGGCGCCCTGTCATCGGAGAGTTGAACGTGCCCCATTCTGAGCGAAGCGAAGGGTGGGGGACTGACGAGTAGGGGGGTGGTGCTCGACATTCAGATCAGTCCCCCACCCTTGCGCTGCGCTCCAGGATGGGGCACCCGCGCCGCCTATTTACCGTTGTCGTTATCCGCATCAGCGGCCTTTTCACGTTCACTCTCCTCCGCATTAAGGTGTAGTGGTATTTCGCAAACCTGAGCCAGCGGTTCCGAAATGGGGCCGCTGTTTTCCTTTGCGCGCCATGAGCGACTTCGCGTTCGTCGGGAGAGTAGATAGGCAACGTAGGGGAGCCGATGATGTAATGTCGCCAGTGATGGCCGGTCGCCCTGGTGTTTCTTCCCGAGGCGCCCCATCCTGAGCGAAGCGAGAGTGGGGCGTTCGCGCCTTTCAGCACGGTTCAGTGAGCGACTTACGCTGCCAATTCCTCCCTGACAGCTTCACGACGGCTCCAAGCGACGGGCGTCACGTCATAACTCCGTAGGGCATCCATGACGGATGTGGAAACGGCCTGCTCACCGTCGTTGAGCATCGCATACGCCCGAGCATTAACTGACCGCACCTGCTTCGTATCAATCCACGAAAACGTCAAGGACTGTGCCGTATCACGGCTCGGGCGATTGATAGCCTGGATGATTCGCTCAGGTTGCTTCTTCGACTTCGGAATCACGAAGTCGAACAGGTGGTCGTATCCGCTCGTTCCCGTGAATTTGACCCTCTCGGTGTATCGAACCTCACAAGAGTCAAGCCAGGCCGTCACGTCTTCGTAGAACAGCGTGGCCACTGTTGGAGCAGCCAGATAGAAGAGATCGTTGACGGCCAGCATCGCCTGGACAAGGTTGTGCTTGCGCAGGGCGAAGTTGTCCGCCGTTGCTCGGACTTCGAGTCGACCATCAACCAGCTTCACTCCGAAGCCGTTGAGCGTGATGTTGAGCAACTGCTGCCGCTTCGGACTTTCGAGCTTGCAGCCCGACTGCTCCAAGTCGTCAATGATGTAGCCATCATCTGTCAGCAGGAAACCACCTCGGTCTCCCTTGGCATACAATTGAAGAGCATCGTTGTGGCGGTCCAGGTACGGCGTTGTGATCTCAACCCAGTCGTTGATTTGGCGGAGAGTCGTCTTATCCTTGAGCCAGTGGATGTACTGGTCGAGCAGTGATTGGATTTCGGTCATCATCTAAATAGCCCCCAATAGAATCGTGGCGGCTGAGTAACATTGCAGAATCGCAAGAAGTCAGCTAAGACTCCCTGTGGGTCGTCGAGTTGCGTAAACACATCGGTGGGAACCGGCCGGGCCCACTTATCGCCGTAGTCTTCCCGATAAATGTGAAGGTGCGGGCATGAGATTTCTTCGCCATCTGGGTTGCGATGTGGTGCCCCGCCCAAGTCCAAGCGCGCTAGCACGATGACCTGGCGACCGCGCTTTTGGTACGTCTGTTTCTCCAGAATGATGCGGCTGCGACTCAAGTCCAGCGAGAAACTCTCTCGTCGGTCAGCGGAGACTAGCGGTACAGTCAGTCTACCCCCCGTAAAGGGATACTCCCACTCCTCGTCGGTGAGCCGGTGTTTTTCTAGCCGTAACAGGGCGTCGGCCTCCGATTGGCTGATATTGACTTCCGCCATCACCCATCTCCCCGACCGGCTTCTCAAAGGCGCCAACCAGCATGGTCCAAAAACACGGCGTCGGCATCAGCGCAATTCAGATGTTCCCCTGCAGCTCGCGCGGCCCGTGCGTAGTTATCCCGGAAGATCGTAAACAAAAAACCCCGCTCACTCGCGGGGTCTCATGGAGGCGGGGGGAATCGAACCCCCGTCCCGAAGCATTTCAGACTAAGCCTCTACGCGCGTGTTCGATCTATTTCAGTTTAGGTCGCCGGCAGCCCGATCGACAGGGCATCCGGGTTCCGAGTCCCGTTTTGTCTCGCCCGCGCTCCACGTGACTACAAGGCGCAGGCCAGCCCGCTTGTCGTCGCTGAACTCCCGCCAGCAGGCGTCGCGGGGTCAACGGGTTACCTATTTCTAGGCAGCCAGACGGTAGCCATTGTTGGCATGTAAAGCATTTGCCGGGTGATTTACGAGGCCTCCCGACAACCTCGGCGCGCCACTCAGCCCTCAACCTGCCCGGTCGAAGCCAGTCGCCCCCGAAAACTCGGAGCGGCCCGTCCGACAAACGCCGATAGCGGCGATCGCCGAGCGAGCCGTGGCGTGGGCTCTCGCCCACTTCATTCGATTATAGCATGACATGGCGTGGGTCGGGGTTTACGCCGGCCGCCCGGGCCTTGTCGTCACCCCGAGAGAGCGGCGCCAACCGCTCCGACCGTCACCCCCGCCAAAGCGGGGGGTCCATTGCTCGCCCGGCTGGATTCCCGCCTTCGCGGGAATGACGACTTTGAAACGCGGGGATGACGCGGGGATGACGCGGATGACGGGGATGACGGGGATGACGGGGATGTGGTTCCCGCATTGCGCGCGGACGCGCTGGCTGGCGAGTCCGGGGACCTGCCCGATGCGCATTCGAGCAGGTCCCCGTTCCTGATCGCAACTCTGTCGTCCAACGCTAATCCGCCCGGTCAGTCCGCGAGGTCGAAGCGATCGAGATTCATCACATTGGCAAACGCGGCCGCGAAGTCGCGG
>JAGQOO010000255.1 GCA_020427345.1 Phycisphaerales bacterium
GTTAGTATTGTTGGGACAATCTGTCCCAGAAAGCCGGAGTCCCTTGTGAGTCGCCCGACGACGCTCGCCGCACTGCTGGTCCCGTTTCTCGCGCTCGTGTGGCGTTCACCCGCCACCCCGGTTGAACACGCCCCAGCAATAAACGCGCTACCCGGGCCGTCATGCGTGATCTTCGCTCCGGGCACATCGCCTGAATACATTGAGGAAGTTCTCGCCCGCGTCCATGGACATCCCGACAACCCGCTGGCGTTCTTTGCCACGGGCCCCTGGGGCGGCGCCGCTCCACTCACGATTACCTGGAGTTTTGTGCCGGACGGCACGTCCGTTCCCGATGGGTTCGGCGGGTTTGGCCAAAGCCGCCTCTTCGCGACGATGAATGCCCAGTTCGCCGGCTCATCGTGGCAATCGCAGATTGCCAGCGCGATTGCTCGCTGGGGCGAAGTGTCGGGCATCAACCTCGTGCGCATCACTGCGGACAACGTCGCCTGGGACGACGGAGCCTCGTGGGGTTCGCCCGGCTCGGCTATGCGCGGCGACATTCGCATCGGCATGATTCCCGTCGACGGCGCCAGCGGCATCCTCGCATTCGCCTCGTTCCCGCAAGACGGCGACGTCGTGATGGACCAGGCCGAGGACTGGCGCGACACGGGCGCTCCATTCACGCTCCTGCGCAACGTCATCGCCCACGAAGTCGGACACTCGATCGGTTTGCTGCACGCCTGCCCGATCGAGCAGTCGAAACTGATGGAGCCAATCGCCACCACCCGTTTCATGGGACAGCAGCATGACGATGTCCGCGGGGCGCAGTTCCTGTACGGCGACGCGATGGAGACCAACGACGACCCCGCCTTCGCGACAGATTTGGGCGGAATCCAATTGGATCAAACCACGCGATTTGGCGACGCGGGTCTGGCGAGCACATCGCTGTTCAGCCTGATTCGTAACGATGTGGACTGGTATGTGTTTGAACTGCCGCAGGCGTCGGGCGTCACGATCACCGCGAATCCGGTCGGCCGCTCGTATCGCAACGCGCCGCAGGACTTCTCCTGCGACACAGGCCCGACGATCGACAGCGCCACAGAAGCCGGGTTGCAACTCGAGCTGTCTTCAATCGCTGGCGATGTTCGCGACTCCGCGAGTGGCGCCGTCGGCCAAACCGTCGAACTTGGGCCCGTCGCGCTCGGCGCCGGGCAATGGCGCTTGCGCGTCAGCGGGAGTTTCGCCGGCGGCCGAACCGGGCCGCAGATGTACAAACTCACCTTCGCCGCCACCGACGCCGATTGTGACGGCGACGGCACGCCGGACAGCGAGCAAATCGCTAACGGCGACGCCCGCGACTGTGATCACGACGGCGTGCCGGACCAGTGCCAGCCCGACGGCGATAACGACGGGATTCCCGACGTTTGCGACATCTGCCCAAACGGCAGCAATGTCGACGACACCGATGGCGACGGTATCTACGATGGCTGTGACAATTGCCCGGACACCGCCAATCTGAATCAGCGCGACAGCGACAATGACGGCATCGGCGACGCGTGCGACCCCTGCCCCGAAGGCCCGAGTGACGAGGACGACGACGCGGATGGCGTGGCGACGGCCTGCGACAATTGCCCGAGTGACGCGAACCCGGACCAAGCGGACGCCGATAACGACGGGGCCGGCGACCTATGTGACGTGTGCCCCGGGCTGTTCAATCCGGATCAGGCCGACGCGGACGGCGACGGCCTCGGCGACGCGTGCGACAACTGCCCGAACGCGGCGAACGAAGACCAGATCGACACCGACGGCGACGGCTTTGGCGACGCCTGCGACAATTGCCCCGAAATCGCCAATCCGGACCAGGCTGACCGCGACGGCGATGGCGATGGCGACGTGTGTGACAGTTGCCCGGACGATGCCGATCCCGATCAGGCCGATGCGGATGCCGACGGCGTCGGTAACGTGTGCGACAACTGCCTGGTTACGGCGAACGCCGATCAGGCGGACAGCGACGGAGACGGCGTCGGCGACGCGTGTGACCCGGTGGATAATCGAATCACCGTTGAGAGCCCCGGGCCGGCCACGCCGGAGCCGACAACGCCCGACGTGACGGAAACACCCGTCAACACGCCCGCCCCGGAGCCGAACAACTCCGCAGCCAATGCGCCCACCCCGACAGCCCCAGCTGCCGTGGCGGCGCCGTGCGGCTTCGCGCCGGCGTTGATTATGGCGGCTTGGGGGGTGAGCTTGACCCGGCGCCGACGCTACTAGAAGGCGTTTCGGCACATTTGCGCCATTCCGCGCCCATTATGAGACGCTCAGTTCGCTGAAATCTTGCGGATCATTTCGACTTTCGACTTGGGCCCTGATCGAACCGAATAATATATTCAATCAAACCGTCACTAGTTTCGAACGGCCCGCGCGTGGCCCGAGACGGGATTGTGCAGGTGTGTGATGCCGCGTCGCCTCGAACCCAATCACCCGCTCCGGCTGATGTTCGCCGGCCTGGTCGAGCAGGTCTTCATGTCCGAACTCGGCATCGCGGACACGCGCCTGACCGCTTACCTCGCCGAAGTGCTCAGCGAATTCATCCACATGGACCAGATCTTTCGAATGCGGGCGATCGACGGCCAGGCGATTCGCGACATTTCGCGCGTCGAAGCAGACGCGTTTCTTGGACCCGACGGCGATACGCGCCTGCGACGCCGGATCGTGCACCAGTACATCGGCGATTTCACGTTGTTCTGGATCGGGGTTTATCCCGAATCACTGCGACCGCGCCTCGCCGGCGTGGACCGGCTGAACGAGTATCTGCTTCAGGGCAAGCGTGGCTATGGCATTGCCAGCGAGCTCGAAGACCCCGAACTTGATCCACCTTCCGAAGTGCTGCGCCAACTCAGCGAAGAGTTCGAAAGCTGCGTGCACGGCTTGCGCCTGGTCCGCGGTTGCTGGGAAAACGCCGACAACTCGAACTGAGGCGGAATTCCCCTCGGTCCTCAAGCGGTTTACACTTCCAACCATTGGTTCTTCGATTCTCAAGCGCGTTGGGGCTGGCCGGCGAGCTTCTGTTCAGCGGCCAACGGATGAGGAGGGCGCATGACCGGAATCATGTTGACGCTACTGCTGAGCGGCCCGCCGGCTGACGCCTTCAAGGTGTCGGCCGCGGTGGCGGCGGACAGTCGCGCCGTTGGGGCGCCGGCGGAGTTGCGGATCGAGTTGGCCGTCGCCGACGGTTGGGAGATTGTGCGAGACGCCCCGCCGCCAATGGTGCAGATCGCCCCCAACCCCGCCATTCGTTTGGACGGGCCGGAGAAATGCTCGCCACTAACTGGCTTTCTCCGGCTGCCGTATGAGGACATGCGGGAAACGCTCAAGCGCAAGCACAAGTTCTTCCTCGCGCGCGAGCCCAAAGAAGACGATCGTGTGGACTTCATCGCGCAGGCGTACATCCGCAAGACCGGCAGCGAATCGGCATTTCATGTCCGTCGGCGCGTCAGCGTGCCGTTGATTGGCGACGGCGCCGCGAAAGTGTCCGCCGATGGGCCGTGGAAATGGGGGCCGGCGGATAATCCGCTGCTGACGATCGGCGACAAGGCGCCGGACTTCACGCTGAAGTCCGGCGACGGCTCGCAGACGTCGCTCAGCGAGTATCGCAGTAAGAAAAACGTCATCATCGCGTGCTACCGCGCCTTCTGGTGACCGTTCTGCGCTGCGCAACTGGGTCAGTTGCATGACGAAGAGTTGTTCAAGCGATTCACGGATCAGAACACGGTGATTCTGGCGGTCGCGAAGGAAGACAAGGACCTGGAATCGCACGCGTGGTTCTATGGTCACTTCCAGCCGCAGCCGCGGTTTCGGCTGCTGGCCGACCTCGATCATCAGACGTCGCGTTTTCGCGAGACGTCGGTGTATCTGATCGACAAGGAAGGCGTTGTGCGCGATATCTTCCCGGGCACGGTGCGCACGCGCCCGAACTGGCTCGCCGTCCTGGAAGCCGTGAAGGTGGTCAACGGGAAATGATGCGCAACATGCGCCTGGTAGCGCCCGTTTGACAATTCAGGAAATCGCATCGTGGGGCTTCGAAATGGACGCCGCGGCGCATCAGCGCCTGGCGGCGTTTGTCGAAGCCCTTCTCGATGAAAACACGCGTGTGAACCTGACGGCGATCCGCAACCCACCCGATACATGGGCACTGCATGTGTGCGACAGCCTCGCGCTCGCCGCGATGCTGGGCGAATCGGGCGCAGCTAGTCTCGTCGACATTGGCTCCGGCGGTGGCGCTCCGGCGATTCCGATCGCGTGTGTCGCGCCGCAGATGCGCATCGTCGCCATCGACCGCGTCGGCAAAAAAGTGGACGCGATTCGCCGCATCTGTGATCGCGTCGGCTTGACGAACGTTAAGGCCTATCACGGCCGTGCCGAGGATCTCGCTCATCAGCCGGGTTTGCGTGAGCAGTTTGACGCCGTTACGGCCCGCGCCGTTGCCCCGCTGCCGACGGTGCTCGAGTACGCGGCGGGCTTC
>JAGQOO010000256.1 GCA_020427345.1 Phycisphaerales bacterium
TCGTCATCCTGGACCGTCGCCGCAAACCAGTTCAGTTCGGACGGCCGCAAGATTGACGAGATCGCGTTCGCCATCTCACGACGCACGATCAGCGGATAACTGGTCGACAGGTTCGACGCGAAGTCGCGGCCGAGATACCGCTGCACTGTGAAGTCAGCGCGCTCGACGTAGAAGTGCTCCGCGATCTCCTGATGCAACGAGTTGAGCGACGACTTCTCTGAGAAAAGCTGCGTGCCCCGGTCGATCAGGGTTTCGTGACGCGTGGTCATCCGCCGAGCCTTTGCGACGAATCCGTGAGCACGGTCGACGCTCTTCCGGAACCGAGACGGCCGAAACGCGCGGCCGATCGCTTCCTGGCAGCGCGCTGCTGCGCCATGTCATCAGGAATTACAGGCGGCGACTTTGCAGGAGCCGCAGCGGACTTATTCTTCGATCCGCTCACTGCCGAGTGAACCGTTTTCGCAGCCAGCAGTTTGCCGACTGCCATCGCTGTCATGCTTGCCATTTCAATGCCTCCTGCGCGGTCCGCGGTTATAGCTCGCGCGCCGCCCTTGCTTGCCCCTCATGCGCGGATCGACCCGTTCGTCCGGCATCCATACCTGAATGTGCGTCTTCGCTCGTGCGCCCTGATACCACGCCATGACAACCGCATCGCCCTTGTTCGGCGACCGATTGCCGAGCATTTCGACGACGTCCTCTTTCGACGTGATCTTGATTCCGCGCGGGCTGAGCGTCCATTCGAGAATCGTCAGGTCCGCGACGAGCTCGGGATCGTCCGGCAACGCGATCGGACTGCCACCGTCCTGCTCAGGATCGAGTGCTTCACGGAAACGCCAGTACGCTTCGGCGCGGCGATTGTAGAAAGAGAGCTGCCCCTCTTCGCTGCGACCGATGGCAGGATCGTTACCCCGGTACGCGTAGCACTCGATTTCCTGATCCTCGAGATGGGCGTACGCCTGCGCACCGGTCGTCTCGATCGTGTCGATGACTGGTAGCGCCTGGTCTCGCCGATGCGTGATAACGAGCGCAGCGAGATCGCGACCGTGCGGAGTCGCCTTGCCTGGCACTGTTATGACGTGCGGATAGTAGCCGTCATATCGTGGCGCAATGGCGACCTCGTCGTGAGATCTGGCGCCGTCGACACCGATCGCGCACATCGGAATCCCATAGGGCGGCTTATCTTCCCAGCGCTTCTGTGCGGCCCGAATCCAGTCCGTCGGAATCACCTGATGCTGTTTGTCCTTCAGAGACGCGTCGAACTTACCGTCGCGGTACGCGTCCCTGAGTTCCTTTGGCAGCGCGTCCAGCGTCCGCTTGTAGTCGTCGGTCTGAGTGAGATCCGGATTGTCGTCGAGCTTCGCCCGGATGAATGTCCGTGACCGTGCGCGCACCATGCGGCCAGTTCCGTCATCGAACTCGCCCGGGCCGTCCACTTCTGTATCGCGTCCTTCGGCCGTATTGATGAACCAGCGAATCTCGCCAGACTTGGCCGGGTTTGAATGCGTCGGATCGAGCCACGGACCCCATCGCTTGATGACCCACAGGCCGGTCGCTTCCGTCGGCGGATTGCCGGTCGCTACCACGCGGCAGCGTTGCTTCGGATCTTTCGATCGATTCCAGGTCGTGATGAAGACGTACTGCGATTCGAGAAAGTCTGGCAGTTCGTCGAAGACCATCAGGTCGCGTGCCTTGCCCTTGTATCGCTGTTTGTCTTTCTCTTCCGGAACGCCGCCCCACTTCAGCGTGCGCCCCTTGTACCGAAGACGTTTCTGCTGGCCGTTGTAACCGTCGCGAGTACCGATGAAGTCGAGCGCGTCCTCCGCGAACTCTTCGGCATCAGCCACGTAGCGACGCAACAGAAGCGAGTTCTGATGCTCGTTCAGCGCGAGACCGATCGTCAGCGCGGACTTGCCACCGCCGGCCGAACCGCCGTAGAACACTTCGTCAGCCTCGCACTCGTAGGCGTCGAGCTGCGGCCCTTTCGTCGGTACGATCGGCATCTCTGCGATTGGCGTGGACCGGACCAGTTCCTCGATTTTGGCCAGCATTTCCGGCGGCGCCTTTTCGAACAGCGCGATCAGAGGATCGAGTTCGCTCACGACGTACCGCTCTTAACAGCTTTCTGCGTCTCGTGCACGAGGTACGCCACACGACGGGCGAGCTCCAGCGGAGACATCATTCCCACCTGAATCGCTTCACCGTCCTTCCCGGTGTGTTCAACCTTGAGCATGTTCATGCCGAGATGCTTGGCTATGGCTTCCAGGGCGCGCGTGCTCGCATTCAGATCTCCCGCCTCGAAGGCTTTTTGATCGTTCTCGACGAGACGCTTCAGTACCCACTCGGCAGTGATTTCCGTTTTCTTGGAAAGACGCGCCAGCTTGGCATCAACCGCTTCCTTGATCTCCGGCATCTGCAACAACCGCGATGCTTCACGGTCAGCCCATTTCGGAGCAAACCCTGCGCGACGTGCCGCCTCTGCCGCATTCTTGTCGACGCAATACTCGTCTACGAACGCGCGGCGACGCGCGGACCATTGGAACGGAGCCGGCTTTTTCGCTTTCTTTTCGCTGGCCGGCTTTTTCTTCGTGGCCACGATCAGACTCCGATCTTCAGCCCGATGAACGTGGGAGCAGCATCAGTCTCGACCGGCACCACCGGATCACCCTCACGCCACACACCGTCGGCCCATACCGTCGTTTCCCATACGCCGGCCTCCCATACGCCAGTCACGGAAAGACTCGCGTTGCCGACGCTCGACGTCAGAGACAACGCGAGCACCGCAGCACTAGCAGCCAGAATCGAACGGAGTCGCATTGCCATCTCCCGTGATTTCGCAGCCACCGATAAAGTGCACGTCGACCTCAGATGCTTCGACGGCAGTCGTCACTTCGGCCGAGCTCAGATCGTTCAGACCGTCGAATCGGCTGTCCATGACGTTCGTCTCCACGATCGTCACCGAACCGCTCGAGCCATCCGTGACATTCACCATGCCGCGGATATGAACCGTACCGCCCGTGCCGTTGATTGTGATCGTTCCGCCGCTCACCGCATCCACCGATACCACGTCGCCGGTAGCCACATTGTTCAGCGTCAGGCCGCCAGACCAGCGGCGAAGCTGAAGAGTCGTAGCACCGACAGCCGCGCCCATGTCGATCGTCGGAGCGGCCGCGCCTGCGACCAAGCTGTAGCAGTCGTAGCAATCGAAGTCTCCGGCGGAACCGATCGTCAGTGTTGCGCCAATACCGAGATGATCCGCAACGAACGGCGGCAACGTGGTTGCGCCGCGAATCAGCGAATCTTGCAGGAAGACGATAGCGCCAGTCGTCGTACCTACGCCAGACAGACTTCCGAACTCACGGAAGATCGAGCCGCCGACATTCTGCGAGCCAAACGCCAACGTCGAGCCGCGACCGAGCAACTGATACCCTTCGAGGTCATCAGACAGCGTGATCGAATTACCCGTGGCAATCGTGATCGTCTGATACACGAGAGCGTCAGCAATGTCCTGCGCATTGTCGAAATCGTCCGATCTGTTACTGACAATGCCGTCAGACCCAAGAGACGTGCCGCTCGACGTACCGTTCGCCTCATCGACCCAGACAGACGCATTCGCGTAACCCGCCGTGCTGGTGCTCGTCACCGCAGAAACGATGATCTGATCGACGTTGAGCTGCGGAGAGCTGTCATCGTTCTGTCCGTCAATACGGATCAGGACGGAGCCGACATCAGAGCCCGTGCCAGTGTGCTTCGAAAGCAGCTTGCCGGTGTACGTCACATCAGACGTGCCACTGTCAATAACGGCGAGCGTCTCCCAGTCGGTTCCAACAAAATCGTACGCCTGAATCACGGCGTCGTCGTTGCTGCCGATGTACCCCTCAACAATGAACTCGACCGCCGTGCTGCCGCCGCCGACGTTGAACGAGTACACGATGTCGATGTCGTTCGTCGCAGCCGTGATCTGATGCCGCGTGTCGTCGCTGGCCTCGGTGCTTGCGTAGGTGCCTGAGTTCTCCGTACCGACGAACGTAACCGTCTTGATCGCTCCGCCAGTGTTGTCTCCGGTCGCCGCGTAATTCAGCGCGCCACCAGAGCCGCCACTAGCCGTCGTGATCGCCGCAATCGCAGCTTGCGTCGTTGCGTGCTGCCCATCCTGCGCCGTATCGAGTCCGTCCAGAGTCGTGATCGTGCCGGAACCGGTATTGATCCCGCCGGTCACAGCCCCGACCGATGCGATGCCAGTGAGCTGATCTCCGGTTCCGCCCGCTTCGGTCAGGTGGTCGCCATCGCCTCCCGCCTCGGTGGCAGCCGCACCAGCCGTTCCAAGATTGCTCGTCAAGTAATCCGCGCCCGCTTCCTGCGAATCGCCGGTATTCGCATAGTCACCAGCGCCTGACCCTTCGTCGGCGTTCAGCGCGCTCAGAAGCGCCGATCGATCCGAAGCGATTGCCGCATCCGAGC
>JAGQOO010000257.1 GCA_020427345.1 Phycisphaerales bacterium
ATCCACGCCGAGAAACGCCGCGCCGTTGAAGGTCGCCGCCAGCGGCTGCGCGCCGCCCATGCCGCCGAGTCCGCCGGTGACGACGAGGCGCCCCTTCAGGTCGCCGCCGAAGTGCCGCTCCGCGCAGGCGGCGAACGTCTCATAGGTGCCTTGCAGAATGCCCTGCGTGCCGATGTAGATCCAGCTGCCGGCGGTCATCTGGCCGTACATCGTGAGCCCGAGCCCCTCGAGCCGGCGGAACTCGTCCCACGTCGCCCATTTCGGCACGAGGTTGCTGTTCGCGATCAGCACGCGCGGCGCGTCGGCGTGCGTGCGGATCACGCCCACCGCCCGGCCGGACTGCACGAGCATGGTCTCGTCCGATTCGAGGCGTTGCAGCGTCGCGACGATGCGGTCGAAGTCCTCCCAGCTCCGCGCGGCTTTGCCCGATCCGCCGTAGACGATCAGGTGATCGGGGTCCTCGGCGTTTTCGGGGTCGAGGTTGTTCATCAGCATCCGCATCGCGGCTTCCTGCTGCCAGCCGCGACAGGAAAGTTGCGCGCCGCGCGGGGCGCGAATCGTCCGGGCGCTCGTCGTCATAGCGGTTCCTCTGCGTGAGTCGGGTCTGTTTCAGGGACAGTATAGGGAAAGGCGGAAATGCGTGAAAATGGGGTACCCGCGCTTCGCATCGCTGTCGCCCGCGCTAAGACCTTCGGTGAATGCACGCCCACCTCGACGTTTGCGATTCCCCCCTTTTTTCGCCAGAATCCCGCTTCCAAGCCAAGCCGGTTGGGCGAACTCCGGTGATGTGGAACAAGAATCCCAGCAGGGGAACGATGAATACGATCCAACACGAGCCGATTTCGCCGGAAGTGCTGAGCGCCATTCGGGCCGCTCGGCGGGTCGCGCTGGTCGGGCATGTTACGCCGGACGCGGATTGTCTGGCGGTGATCGGCGCCATGGCCCACGGACTCCGGGCGATGGGCAAGCAGCCGGCTCCGTCGATGCCCGCCGGCAGCGTCGCCGAAAAGCTGCGGTTCATGGTGGACATCGGCGGCTGGCAGCCGGCTTCGAGCGCGGAACTCGCGGAGTGCGACGTCGCCCTCGTGATGGACACGGCCAAGGACAAACGCGTCAATGTTGACGGCAAGCTGGAAGCCCTGCCGAAGGCGAAAATCGTCAACGTCGATCATCACAGCTCGAATACGCGTTTCGGCGATGCGCTTTGGATCGACGGCGCGCGGTCGAGTTCGGCCGAAATGGTGTATGAGCTGCTGAAGGCGCTTGAGGTCAAGATTACGCCGCAGATCGCCACGCTGCTATACGCCGGCATTCACAGCGACACCGGCGGATTCTCGCTGCCGAACACGACGCCGCGCAGCCTCGAAGTGGCGGCTGAGTTGTCGCTGGCCGGCGCGGATATCGTTGACACGTGCGAGCAGCTATGTCGCAGCCAGACGCCGCATCTGTTCAACCTGCTGAAGGTCGTCTACGGCAATACGCGCGTCAGCGAAGACGGTCGGCTGTCATGGAGCACGGCGAATTACAACGAGATTCACGATGCGGGTTGCGTCGCCGAGGATATTGACGATCAGGTGGAGATCCCGCGCTCGATTCGCGGTGTTACGATTGCCGTGCTCTTCTCCGAAGGCGTGAAGGGCAAAATCCGCATGAACTTCCGCGGTGATCGCGGCTGTTCGATCCTTGAACTCGCCCAGCAGTTTCACGGCGGCGGACACTCGCAAGCCGCCGGCGCGATTCTCGACGGCACGATCGAGCAAGTCGTGGCGAAAGTGATCCCGGCGGCGCAGGCGTATCTGAACGAACGGTCGTAAGCGACGAGACTGTCTCGACAGTGAATGCAGTCGTTGGGCGCCCAAGAAGCGAGTGCGTGAGCAGCTACGCAAATCGCGCCAGATACGCCCAGTAGTACGGCCCGAGCGAGCCCGAATGCAGGTAACACGGTCGCCGATCCAGGCTGCGCAGTCGCGGCGTGTCCGCCAGCCATGTCTCGAGATTCCAACTGTATGACGCGCCGGTTGAGTCGCGCACCTCGTCGCGGAAATGATCGAAATGCCGCAGCACCTTGCCCTCGACCGGCAACCGCACTTCGAGCATGTAAACGGCCTTTCGCGCGACGCGGATCAACTCGCGACACACACGCCCGGGCTCCGCAACGTGATCGAGCACAGACACCGTGAACACCAGATCAAACTCGCTATCCGCGTGCTGTGCCAGCGTCGACTCGTTTCCGAGACGGAGATCGAGCCCCGACGCTTCGCGCCCCAGCCGAATCGCTTCGGGATTGATGTCGTATCCGACGATGCGCGTATCCGGCAACGCGTCGCGCACCGCCGTCAGATTGCGCCCGACGTTGCAGCCGAACTCCAGCACGCTCTCGGCGCCCAGCGCGCGGGCGACATCCGCGACGAGTAGCGCCCACGGCTTCGGGTTCTTGTACCAGGCCTTGACCTCGTACTCGCTCCAGAATTCCTTGGCGAAGTCATCTTCACTTGCCGGCATGTCCATCGCGCGCGTGATGACGAAACCTTGCTGATCCAGATCGACGGGGGTCCGCGGCAACAGCGGGTAACGCAGACTCTCCACCCGGCTCAGGATCAAGCGGCGCTCATCGGCTGCGATCGCAAGCGCGTCACGCAGCGGCGGGCCGGCGAGCGGCGACAGCCCACCGGGCGCATCGCGTTTTGGGGACGAAACGAGGACGGGGACCTTGTCGTATTCACGCGCGGCGCGCACGACGGCGTGTTGGTTCGCGGCGCCGTCCGAACGTACCAGCAGCGGCGTGCGGCGCTGCGCCAGCCATTCGAGCGCTTCGCGCGGCAAAGGCGCGTCGCGGTCAAGATCGATCGCCAGCGCGTGCAGCCACCCCTGCCGCCACAGTGATTCGAGTTGATTGATCGTGAATTCAAGACCGGCGGGCGTGCCGATATCCACAGGCGCCCAACGGGCGGCGAGAAACGCGTTTGCATCGGCGCCGCGCCGCATCGCGAGCACGCCCACGCCGTCGATCGGCGGATTGTCGGCCGGGACGATCAGGGTGATCCCATTTGAACTCCGCGCGACTTGCAGCGCCGCGTCCGCGTCCGGCGAACAAGCGACGGGCGCCCACAGGCAGGCGTCATCCACGTGTGAATCCGCGGTTACGCCCGGCAGTTCAGGAATCGCAGCCACAGAGACGCGCGAGATTCGCAGCGCGCCACGTCCACTGAGACGAATCGCGACGCACGCGGCGCGATGGCGCTCATGCGTGCGAAACACCAGGTCGCTCGGCCCGGCGCCGAGTTGGCAATCCGTATGCGCGATCTGCCCGGTCTCGTCGTATTCGATGAAAGACGCGCGAGCCGCGCCGCCGTCGAGGCGCGCGTCGATGGCCACTCGCACCAGTTGACCGGCTGACAAACCAAACGCGTTCCGCTCGATCGGCTCGGCGAAGCGCGTGTTGTCGCGCGTGGTCAGATACGCGTGCTGGCCGGCTGGGAGGTCAAACCGCCACACGCCGGCATCTTTCTGCAAGCCGCCAATCGCGGAAGCGCGCAGCGGAGCGACCGTTGATGCGCCGGTGATGTCGATGATCGTAAACGGATCGGCCATTGCCACGCTCGTCATCCCAGCGGTGCGCGGGGGGCTCCACCTATCTTCGCGTCATCCCCGCGAAAGCGGGGATCCACTCCGTATGCGGGACTCCCGCTTGCGCGGGAATGACGGGGTCACAGATTACGGGTAAATCCTCCCCATCATCCGCGCGTACGGAATCGTCTCGCGCACGTGCTTCAATCCGCAGATCCACGCCACGGTCCGTTCCACGCCTAGGCCGAAGCCGCCGTGCGGGACGGTTCCATAGCGCCGCAGATCGAGGTACCACTCATACGGCGCCGGGTCGAGCTGCTCTTCCGCCATGCGTTCCGTCAACACATCCAGCCGTTCCTCGCGCTGCGAGCCGCCGATGATCTCGCCATACCCCTCCGGCGCCAGCAGGTCGAAGTTCTCGACCAGCCGCGGGTCGGCGTCGTGGCGGCGCATGTAGAACGCCTTGCAGTCGCGCGGATAGTGCGTCACGAACACCGGCCGATCGTGCAGCCGGGCGATGATCGTTTCGTCCGATCCGCCGAGATCGCCGCCCCACTCGAAGTTCGCGGCGAGTTCCATGTGCTTGGGAATATTCTCGACCTCGACCTCCAGATCGCCGAGTTCTTCGCGCTCGTCGGCAAGTTCCTGCGTCAGTTTGTCGACCTTCCACTTCTTAGTGCCCGGCGCCGTCCGCTCGGCTTC
>JAGQOO010000258.1 GCA_020427345.1 Phycisphaerales bacterium
CCGTACGACCACCCGGACGACAACCACGTGATGGAGGACGTGCTGGCGTACTACAAGCAGATCATCGCGCTGCGGAATGCGCACTCCGCGCTTCGCACCGGGCGTTTCCTCAGCCTGCTCGCCGATGACGATCAGGACGTCTGGGCCTTCGAGCGCGCCGACGACACCGAGACGCTCATTGTCGCGCTGAACGCGTCGGGCGAGGATCGCGAAGTCCGGATTCCGCTGCCCGCCGGCGCCGCCGATCGGTGGGGCGCTGTGTACGGCGAGGGCGCCGATGTGAAGGCGGCCGATGGCGCGATCAACATTCGCGTCCCGGCGATCGGCGGCGTTGTGTTGAAAGCGCGATAGAGCGACCCCGCATGCCCGAAAATCCGCCTCGTCGCTTCAGTCTGAGTCATCGCGCCGCGGGCGTGCTGCTGCACCCGACTTCGCTTCCCGGGCCGTATGGCTGCGGCGATCTTGGCGAATCGTCTCGCGCGTTTGTCCGCCTTTTATCGCGCGGGCGGCAGCGATGGTGGCAAATGCTGCCAGTCGGCACGATCGGGCCCGGTGACTCGCCTTACGCGGCGTATTCCGCATTCGCGGGTTGCCCGTTGCTCATTGATCTTGAGAATTTGCGCAAGCGCGGCTGGCTGACGCGGGCGGAGCTGCGCGCGCCGGCCCGGCTGTCCGGACGGCGCGTGGACTACGCGGCGACGCGACGATTTCGAGAGCGGGCCTTGCGCCTGGCGTTTGAGCGCTACCTCACGCGCGCCGGTCGGCCTGAAATGGCGGCGCTCGACAGTTTTCGCGCGTCGCAATCGTGGTGGCTTGAGGACTGCGCGCTTTTCTTCGCGCTAAAGGAAGCGCACGCCGGCGCCGCGTGGACGTCATGGCCGAAGGCGCTGGCGCAGCGCCAACCGGCGGCGCTGGAACGCGCCCGACGCGATCTCGATCACGAAGTGCTCTATCACGTGTTTGTTCAACACCTGTTTCACGAGCAATGGCGGGCGTTGCGGGCGTTTGCCCATCGAATGGGCGTCGGGCTGATCGGTGACGTTCCGATTTTCGTCACGCACGACAGCGCGGATGTATGGGCCAATCGGGCGTTGTTTCGACTCGACAGCAAGGGCAAACCGACGGTGGTTTCGGGCACGCCGCCCGACAATTTCAGCAAGACCGGGCAGTTGTGGGGGCATCCGCTCTACGACTGGAACGAGCACCTGCGGACGGGTTTCGCGTGGTGGGTGGCGCGGTTTGACGCCGTTTTCCAAATGTTCGACGCAGTGCGCATCGACCATTTCCTCGGCTTCTATCGCTGCTGGGTTGTGCCGGGCCGGGCAAAGGTGGCGTCAGGCGGCAAGTACGAGCTTTCACCCGGTCGCGAGTTGTTTCAGCGCGTCCGCGAGGAGCTTCGCGACCTGGAGATTGTCGCCGAGGATCTCGGCACGACGACGCCGGAGGCGCTTGCGCTGCGCGAGGAACTGGGCTTCCCCGGCATGCGCGTGCTTCAGAACGGGTTCTACGATGGCTCGCGCTATGACCAGCCGCACAACTACCCGCGCGGCTGCGCCGCTTACACGGGCACGCACGACAACGACACGATCGTCGGCTGGTTCAAGGCTGCGCGGAGCGATCGCGGCGCGGACGGCCTGACGACAGCCGCCCGCACGCTGCGGTATGTCGGCGGAACGGCCAAATCGATCCACGAGAACATGATCCGGGCGCTCTATCAGTCTCCGGCGGATGTCGTCGTTACGCCCGCGCAGGATGTGCTTGGTCTCGGCTCCGCCGCCCGCATGAATACGCCGGCCACCTGTGAGGGCAACTGGGGTTGGCGGCTCGCAAGCGGGCAGTTCACGCCGCGACACGCCGACTGGCTGGCGGCCAATGTGGAGACCTACCAGCGCGGCGACGCGCCGAAATGACCCGTCTTCGCGAGCACGTTAGAATCCGCCCCGATTCGCACTTTCGATGAGTTCAGTCTGAGGATCACACGATGGCCAAAGCCGTAGCCGCAAAGAAGAAATCGGCCGCTCGCGCCGCCGTTACATTTGACAAGATCGCCCCGCGCGTCGAGCGTCTGGCCCGCAACTTATGGTGGACATGGAGCACATCGGCGCAGCGCGTGTTCGCGGCGCTGGATCCCTCCGCATGGGAGGGGATGACCCGCAATCCGTTGCGACTGCTTCGGTCATTGCCGCCCGAAAGAGGCGAGTTGCTCGCCGGTGATGCGATGTTCCTCGATCAACTCGCCCGCGCCGAAAAGGAATTTGACGAACACATGAAGTGCCGCACGTGGTTCGACAAGACCGCGTCGGCCGGCGACAAGAAGGCGCTCATCGCGTACTTCTGCGCTGAATACGCGATTCATGACTTCATGCCGCAATACGCTGGCGGACTCGGTGTGCTCGCGGGGGATCATGTCAAGTCCGCTTCGGATCTCGGCGCGCCGCTGCTCGGAGTCGGGCTGCTGTACCGCAGCGGCTATTACGAGCAGAGCCTCGCGCCGGACGGCACGACGCGCGTCGCGTACCCGACTTATGACTTTGCGGATTGGCCGGTCGAGGACACCGGCAAGACCATCAAGGTCGAGATCGGGACATCGATCGTGTATGCCCGCGTATGGCGTCTGCGCGTCGGTCGCGTCACGTTGGTGCTGCTTGACTCCTATCTGCCGAAAAACAAGCCGAAAGACCGGGCCCTGACGCAGTATCTCTACGGCGGCGACATCGAGCACCAGATTCGCCGGCAGACGTTGCTCGGCGTCGGCGGCGTTCGGGCGTTGGACGCGCTGAACCTGCGTCCGACCGTGTATCACATTAACGAAGGCCACGCCGCCTTCGCGCTGATCGAGCGGCTGTGCCAGTTGACCGCGCGGCGCAAGTCGCTCGCCGATGCGATCGAAACCGTCCGGGCTTCGACCGTGTTTACCACGCACACGCCGGTGCCCGCGGGCAATCACCGCTACGACCCGAAGCTGCTGACGAAAACACTGAAGCCGTACGCGCAGCGGCTGAAGCTCTCGTCTGAACAGCTATTGGCATTCGGGCGCGAGGACGAAACGGACAAGCAGGAACAATTCACGATGACAGTCTTGGCGCTGCGCCTGTCGGCCCGCGCCAACGGCGTCGCGAAACTGCACGGCGAAGTGTCGCGCGAGATGTGGATGCGCGTGTATGGCGCCAAGCGGCCGCAGGACGTGCCGATCGGCCACGTGACGAACGGCATTCATCCGCGGACGTGGCTCGCCGCCGAAATCGAGCCGTTGTACGACAAGTACTTGAAGCCGCGCTGGAACGGCGCCGGGCCGGATGACGACTGGTGGCGCAAGGTCGGCTCGATCCCCGATGCGGAGTTGTGGGAAGCGCGGTGTATGCTGCGCAGCCGCATGGTGAACTATGTGCGTCGCCGGTTGCGGCTTCAGAGCCTGGCGCGCAGCGGGCAGATTGAGAATCTGGTCAATGCGCATCAGGCCTTGGACGACAAGACGCTGACGATCGGGTTTGCGCGGCGATTCGCCACGTACAAACGGGCGCCGCTGATTTTCCACGACGAAGCGCGGCTCGCGAAAATCCTGAACGATCCAAAACGCCCAGTGCAGGTCGTGTTCGCCGGCAAGGCCCATCCAAAGGACCTTGGCGGGCAGGCGTTTGTGCGGCAGATTTTCGAGTACACGCAGAAGCCGGCATTCCGCGGCAAAGTTGTGCTGCTTGAGAACTACGACATGCAGATGGGGCACGTTTTGACGTCGGGCTCGGACGTCTGGCTGAATAATCCCGTTCGCCCGCAGGAAGCCTCCGGCACGAGTGGGATGAAGCCGCCGCTGCACGGCGGTATCAACTGCTCGATCCCTGACGGCTGGTGGCCGGAGGCCTATGACGGCAAGAATGGCTGGATGATCGGCGACGGTCGATCGCTGCCGACGTCAGCGGCACAGGATGACTTTGACGCGAACGCGGCGTACGAAACGCTTGAGAAACGGGTTGTGCCGCTGTTCTACGATCGCGACAAGTCGGGCGTGCCGGGCGGCTGGGTGGCGATGATGAAGGAATCGATGCGCTCGATCCCGGCGCCGTTCAGCACGACACGGATGGTCAGCGACTACGTGAGTCAGTACTACCTGCCGGCGCATCGCGACAGCGCGAAGTAGTAGGGGAGCGTCTGGAGGGAGCGTTGCTCTCGGGTGGGGCAGGCATCCTGCCTGCCGCATGGCTGACTCAAGCAAAGCAAACAGGCGACAAGAAAGGCGTTTGGGATT
>JAGQOO010000259.1 GCA_020427345.1 Phycisphaerales bacterium
CGATGAGCAGGGCAAGACGATTCTGATGGTGACGCACGAGGCGCACGGCGCCGCGCACGCGGACGAGGTCGTCATTCTCAAGGACGGGAAACTGATCGGAAGGCTTGAGCCGAAAGGATCCGCGGATGGGGCCGCTGTGGCGACTGGCTATCAGGAACTGGCTGGCTAAGCCGCTGCGGACAACCGGCGCGATTCTCGCGATCGCGCTGGGGACCGGCTCGGTGGTGTGGGTGACATCGTCGTATGAGGCGGTGCGCCAGGCCGTTTTCGAATGGGCGGGCGACTACGTCGGCGCGGCGCACATTACCGTCAGCGCGCTAGGCGGGCGTTACGACTTTGTGCCCGAGACATTCGCCAAGCAACTCGCCCAAATGCCTGACGTGGCCGCTGTCACCACGACGATGTCAGTGCGCACGGAGGTGCTGTCGTGGCCGAAGCGCGTTTCAGGTTCGATCGAGGTCCCGCTTCGCAAGCCGGAAGGTTTGCCCGAGATCGACCTGATCGGCATCGACGCCGAGCACGAATCGGCGTTTCGTGACCACGGAAGCAAAATCGTCGCGGGCCGCATGTTCGGATCGGAAGACGGGTTCGCATGTGTGTTGGAAGCGCGCGTCGCGGAGGAGTGGGGGCTGGACCTCGGCGACGAATTGCTGATCTGGACCGACGCGTCGGTCGAGCCATGGAAGCTGAACATCGTCGGTTTGGTTGATCGGCGTCGCATCGGCGCGTTACAGGCCGGCATGGCACTGATGCGGTTGTCGGCGGTACAGCGCATGCGGGTCGCGTTCGGGCAGGTGTCGTCGATCGACGTGATGATGAAAGACGCCTCGCCAGATGGTCTGGCGCGCGGCGCGTCGCAAATCCGCATGGCGGCCCGGCGGATCCCCGGCGCGCGCGTGCGCACCGCCGAAGCGCGAATGAATCAGATCGAGTTTGCCCAGAGCCAGCAGCGACTTGTGCTCGTGATTCTGAGTTGCGTGTCAATGCTGACAGCGCTGTTCATTATTCTCAGCACGCTCAGCATGGGCATGATCGAACGCGTGCGTCAGTTGGGACTGCTGCGTTGCGTCGGCGTGACTCGGGGGCAACTCGCGCGGATGACACTGATCGAGGTAGCGCCGATCGGCGCGATCGGTATCGCCCTCGGCGTGCCCATCGGACTTGCGCTGACGCTGATGACGCATTACCTCGCACCCGATTATGTGGGACGCTTCACGGTCAGCGGATCGGGGGTCCTGCTCGCGGTCGTGGCGGGCGTCGTAACAACGCTTGTCGCGGCGGCGCTGCCGGCGATCGCCGCGTTGCGCGTCGCGCCGCTTGAGGCGACGCGCCCGAGCGCGCGGCCGACGCGGTTTCTGCCCGTGTTGGCGGTCGGCGTCGTCGGGCTGGGGCTGTTGGCTATGCAGCAGTTCCTCATCGTCGGTGAACTGCAGCGGGATCGATGGTTCTTGACCAGCGCGTCGATGGCTGTCGTATCTCTCTACTTCGCGTTCGCCCTCTTCACGCCGTTGCTGGTCCGAATCGCGGCCGCGTCGGCTGTGTATGTCGCGGCGGCGACGTTGAAGACGCCCGCGCGGCTGCTGATGGACCAGGTCGGGCACGCGGTCTGGCGATCCGCGGGCATTTGCTGCGGGCTGATGGTGGGTTTGTCGCTAATCATTGGGATTGTCGTGGTGAATGACAGCGTGCGCGCGGGCTGGAAGTTCCCAACGCAGTTTCCCGAGGGCTACCTCTGGAGTTTTGAGGGGCTGCCGCCGGAGTCGGAACAGCGCATCGCCTCCTTGCCGGGCGTGCGCGAGCTGATGGCGGCGAACGCGCTGAGCGTGGGCGTGGAAGAGCGGCACATCCTCAACAAAGTGCAGATGTCGATGACGTGGTTTCTCGCCGTGAACCCCGACACGTTCATGAACATGACGCGCCTTGAGTTTCTTGAGGGCAGCGCCGAAGAGGCGATTCCGAAACTCCGCAGTGGTGGGTACGTCATCATTGCCGAGGACTTCGCGCGATCGCGCAAGAAAACAGTCGGGGATCGCGTGCGTATCTGGCTCACCGAAACGCGACCGGCGGAATTCACCGTCGCCGCGGTGGTCGAGTCGCCGGCGCTGGATATCGCGGCGACATATTTTGAGTTGCAGACCCAGTACGCCGTCGCGGCGAGCGGGTCGGTGCTTGGGACATTGGCCGATCTGAAGCGAATGACGGGCGGCGTCGATGAGCGCCGTTTGTTTCTTCTGAACTTCAATCGCCCGACCGAGCCGCCGCCGGCGGACTGGACGCCGAAGAGCTGGATGCTCGCGGCGAACGGCATCGAACCCGGCGCGACGCTGAGCGACGAGCAGCGGGCGACGCTGTGGAGGCAGCAGTACGAACGGGACACGCTTAACAAGGCGTGTGAACTCGTGCGGCTCCCAAGTTCCCACGCCGGTTCTGTGTCATCGCTGAAACGCGAAATTGATCGGCAACTGACGCGGACCACGAGTTTGCTGGCGATCGCGCCGGCAATGGCCTTGGTTATCGCGGCGTTGGGCGTCGCAAACCTGATGGGCGCGAACGTCGCGAGTCGATCGCGCCAACTGGCCATTCTGCGAGCAGTCGGCGCGACGCGGTGGCTCGTTTTGCGGCTCGTGATCGGCGAAGCGCTGGTTCTCGGCATCGTCGGCAGCGGGTTGGGGGTGCTGCTCGGAATGCGACTCGCCGGGGATATCGCCGTGCTGCTCGATCGCATGTACGGCTTCGTCATCGACATCACGCTGCCATGGGGCTATCTGGGGATGGCGATCGGCCTGACAGTGGGGTTGTGTCTGATCGCCGGTGTTACGCCCGCG
Organism: Phycisphaerales bacterium; assembly: GCA_020427345.1. Lineage (GTDB taxonomy): Bacteria > Planctomycetota > Phycisphaerae > UBA1845 > Fen-1342 > DSPM01. The sequence continues at coordinate 2,826 of JAGQOO010000259.1, forward strand.
CGTCGAGCGGCCCGGACCAACATTGTTGATGCGCTGCACGTGGCGTAGGGGAGGGACTTATGCGGACGATCGTGCCGTTTGTCGCATTGTGCCTGGGATTGGCCGCAATGGCCGGCTGGCGGCTGTACACCGTTGCGCAATCGGACGAAGCGCGAAGCGCCGCGACCGTTTCGGCGCCGACGGTTGTCGCGGATGTGCCGCTCCCCGCGACAAGCACGACTCCGGCGGTGACCGCCGATCGGGACAGCGCGGCTGAAGCGAACGCGCCATCGGTCGGCGCTGAAGAACCGATCCCACGTGACATTGGAACAGATGCCCTTTCTGAACCCGTCGAGGATCCCGCTACCGCGGCCGCTTCGGATGGCGGTACGGCGGAGCGCGAAGCCGCGGACGTCACCGCGCCGGCTGAAACGGAAGTCTCGACTGTGAATTGGGCCGGCGACGCCCCCGCGCAGTCAGCCGAGGCGCGACTGGCCGCTGCGCAGGCGCAGCTGGCGGACGACCCGACGCATGATACGGCGCTGCGCGACGCAATCGGCGCGCTACTCGAGCTTGATCGCGCGGTCGACGCGCTGCCGCTGCTCAAACGCCTGGTGGAAGCGGAGCCGAATGACGTGCAGGCGCGTACGCAATACGCGACGGTGCTGTCCGGGCGGCGGTTGTGGGGACTGGCGCACGCGCAGTGGCTGCAAGTCGTGGAGGTCAGAAGCGACGACGCCCGGGCGTGGCACAACCTGGCTGTTTCCGCGCAGGAATTGGGGCGTTTGGCCGAAGCGCGCGACGCGTGGGGGCATGTGCTTGAACAACTGCCGGACGATGTCGATGCCCTGGCGGGGCGCGCGACGGTTGCGATGGACCTGCGCGACTGGCCCGCCGCGGAAGGGGACTTGTCGCGCCTGGTCGAACTCGATCCGAACGCGTCAGACGGCTGGCTGAACCTGTCACATGTCCGCGCTCGGCAAGGCGAAGTGGAACTGGCATATGAAACACTGGCGCCGGTGATCAAACGCCGTCCGAAGGATGTGCCGGCGCTCAACCGCCTGGCCGCGTTGTGTTATGCGTTGTCAATCAGCGAGCCCGGAGCGAGCGCCCAATGGCTGGAGCGCGGGAAGCAGTGGTGCGAGCGCTCGCTGGCCGCCGCCCCGGGGCAGCGCGACACGCAGGCGCTGCTGGACGCGATCAATCGCGGGCTGGAAGAGCCGCAACCTCAGCCTTGATTGCGCGAGCGGTCTTATCCGTCCCGCGCGCGCATAACGTATCCCAAGCCGCACACGGCCGCCGCGACTAGCGCGACAGATATCGCCAGCACGGCGATGCGCACAATGACGTTGTACATGAAGGCGCGTGTGCCGGCGGGCGCGCCGACCCACTTGCCGATGGAATCGAACACCTGGACGGCTTCGGGG
>JAGQOO010000025.1 GCA_020427345.1 Phycisphaerales bacterium
CATCCCGACGGCGACCATTTCGATCGGAAGCGGGCGCACCAGATTCTGGGCCGGGATGTTGTTCAGATGATCATAGGGCGGAGCGGGCGCCGGGCTGGCCACGGCCCAAAGTAGTCCGAGGATTCCAAGGGCAACCGGCCCGAGCAGGCGGTGAAAGGGTTTTTGATCGGGACAGACGTACATCGACGCCTGCGTGGCCAGCCAGAATCCAACGCCGACCGCGAAGATGACTTGGCCATGATACGTGCCCTGGTTGCGTGGCCCCATCAGGAACCAGATCGCCAGGCCGGCGACGACGACCTCAACCAGCATCGCGAGCCAGCCCTGTTGATCGCGCAGCAATTTGTCCAAGGGTCGATGTCCGAGGTCGAATGACATCGCGATGATCAGGAAAAGCGCGAGATAGTCGATCATTAGCGCGAGATACGGGCCCGAATACGGCTTGCTCGGGTCGACGTTTTGCTCGATCAGCCAGGCGTCCATCGTGCCGCCGAAGAACGCCCACAGGCCGAGCGCGGTCAGCAACGCCAGCATCCCGCGAAACCGCTTCCCCTCACCCGCGACGGCTTCGCCGAGCTTGGCGAACAGGAATAGCGCGATCCAAGCCAGCGGCGCCCAGCCGCCGAGCAGCGTGCGCGCGGCGGATGGTCCGCGGTCGGGCAGAAACCAGCCGACCACGTAGTGCAGTCCGGCATAGATTAGTGCGATGGCGGCGACAAAGCGGATGCGTTGCGGCCAGCGCGGCAGCGACAGGGAGCTTTCGACTTGTGTTTCGATCGTCACGCGGGAAAGCGTACGCGGAAGGCGCTTTAGCGGCAATCAGCGGCCGACAGGCGACGATTGGGATATGCTGAGACGATGCGAAGGCAACCGAAGGCGATCGTCGAAACTAGCGCCGGGACGGGGCAGAGATGACGCGTTCGGACGCGAAACCGACGCCGCCGGTCGATGACTGGACCGCCCATCCCGCCCGACAGCGACCCGGGGCGGCGGTGTTCGCGAGCGCGGTCATCGTCGCGTTCAGCGTGGTCGTTGAACTTGCGACGGGTGAACGGTGGATGGCGGGTGTGTCGCTGGTCGTGCTGCTGGTCGCGTTGCACCGGTTCTTTCTGCCGACACGCGTCGTGCTGACAGACGAGGCTGTCGAAGTGCGCGAGCCGTTTTCTACGCGGCGCTTGCGGTGGGAGGAAATCCGCCGGGCGGACTTCGGCCGTTTCGGCGTGTGGCTGTCGCCCCTGCGAAAGCCGACGATTCGCGAGTCGCGACGGGGCGCACACGTTTTGTACGACGGCGCGGGGCGCGAATGCGCTGAGGCGATACGAGCGCGGTTGCCGGCGGACTGCGTGGCCCTGGGACTTGGGGCGCCAAGGCACGCGGGGCATGGGGCGCAGGAATCAGGCGAACAGGCGCATCGCCGCGATCAGCGACAGGCCGGCGCTGAGCGGGATTGAAAAGTTGTCGTCGATCCGAAAGTGGCGCCAGCGCAGCGGCAGGGCTTCGACGACCGTTGTTACCGCCGCCGCGATCACGCCCGCGATCGGGTGATCGGGCAGCGTAGTCAACGCGATGGCGGCGGCACTGACAAAGAACGCCGCGCTACCCGACCAGCTTTTGCCGAGAAAGCGTGGTCCGCCGACGCTCATTCCCACCAGCGACGCCAGCGCGTCCGAGATCGAGAGCATCAGCAATCCGGGAATGGCGACTTCCTTTGGGAATAATGCAATCGTCAGGACATTGGCAATAAGGACGTACGCCGCGCCGGAAAGCGCCTTGTCTTCGAAATCGCGAAACAACCCGCCGAAGTAGCGTTTCACGAGGCCGCCGACTGTCGGGCTGTGATGCCGCAGCGCCTCGATGATCAGCCAGACGATGAGCATCGGGCCGAGGATGAGCAGCATGGTTCGCTTATCGATGAACCAATACGCGATTGGAAACACCGACGACGCGGCGTGTATGGATTTGCGTCGAAGCTCGTTGGCGAAGTTCATGACCGGGTGAGGGTAGCAAAGCGAGCGGCGTGCGCCATGTCTGGCCATTGGCGCAAAGTTTGGCCCGCCCATTGCTGGGCGGGCCTTCGGCTCCACGATCGGGCTGGTCGGCTCGCCTGACAACCAAACCCGCAGAAGCCGAAAGATCATACGCGGCTTGATCGGGCAATGTTCAGAAATTCAGCGCCGCTGGAGCGGCGAACGCCACCGAGCCGGTGGCCTGCTGGACCTGAAGCGTTAATGCTAGTTGACGGGGCTTTGGATGTCCATGCGTTTTTTGCGTCCGAAAACGCGACGGAGCAGGGCGCGGCCCGCAAGTTATTTGGCGGAGGCGCTGCCTGGAAAGCGTCCTCACTTGCGTGTCTCGCGCACGAACATGGCCTGTTTCGCTGGTGATGCGGCCATCGACTACAATTCCGGTCGCGTCGACCAGGCGAGGTCGCCACTTCACGTTTCGAAGCGTGCAACACGTTTTGATATAGGCTCAATCTATGGATATCCGTCGAATCGTAGTGCTGTCCACCCTGATCGGGCAATCGGTTTGCGCCCCTGCCAGCGCGCAGCCGGGGTCCCCCGGCCTGATTCCCCGCCGCGCGCTCTTTGGCAACCCGCAGAGAGCGGAAGTGACACTTAGCCCGGACGGTCGGCGCCTCGCATACCTGGCGCCGGTCGACGGCGTCATGAACATATGGGTCGCGACGTTGGACGATGTCGCCGGGGCGGCGCCCGTGACGAGTGAAGCCGGGCGCGGGGTGCGGACGTATGTCTGGGCATTCAATTCCGAGCAGATTCTGTTTCTGAAGGATAAGGAAGGCGACGAAAACTGGCATGTGTGGGTATGTGACGTTAGCCGCCGCGAATCGCGCGATGTCACGCCGATCGCCGTTGACGCGACTACGCTGGTCGCCGCGAGGATCCAGGAGTTGTCGGCGTACTTTCCTGACGAAGTCCTGATTGGCGTGAATGATCGCGATCCACGCCTGCACGACATCTATCGTGTCAATTTGCGGGACGGGTCTTCGCGACGCGTTTGGGAAAACGACGGCGCCGCCGCGGCAATCACGGACGATCAACTCAACCTGCGGCTGACGATCGGGCTTGGTCAGGATGGGTCGGAACAATACGCGAAGATCGTGGACGGAGTGTCTGAGCCGTTTTTCGCCGTACCGCACGAAGACGCATTGATGACGATCCCGGTCGGCTTCGATTCGACCGGCAAGCGCCTGTACATGGTGGACACGCGCGGGCGTAACACGGCCGCCCTGGTCGCGCTCGACATGGATACCGGGGAAACGAAGCCGATCTTCGCCGACGCTCGCGCGGATGTGGACAAATGGCTGATTCACCCGACCCAGAAGACGGTACAGGCGGTGTCGGTGAACGATGAGCGGCGGCGGTGGGTTTGCCTGGATCCCACCGTTGAAAAAGACTTCGCCCGGCTGCGGAGCGTGAACCAGGGTGACCCCATAGTTACAAGTCGTTCGCTCGACGATCGTCTTTGGACGATCGCATTTGTTTCCGACACTTTCGGTGTGACCTATTACTTGTACGACCGGCGTTCGGGTGAGTTGACGGCGTTGTTCAGCGCGCGGCCCGACCTCCAGGCCTACACCCTCGCTCCGATGCGGCCGGCTTCGATCAAGGCGCGCGACGGGCTGCGCCTCGTGAGCTACTTGACTCTTCCGGTCGGAAGCGACACCGACGATGATGGCAAACCCGAGTCGTCGTTGCCAACGGTGTTATTGGTCCATGGTGGTCCGTGGGCGCGCGACTATTGGGGCTACGACCCGCAACATCAGTGGCTGGCGAATCGCGGATACGCGGTGCTGAGCGTCAACTTTCGCGGCTCGACCGGGTTCGGCAAGGACTTCGTCAACGCCGGCGATCGAGAGTGGGCGGGGCGCATGCAGGATGATCTGCTCGACGCGGTCCAATGGGCGATCGACGATGGAATCGCCGATCGAAACCGCGTGGCGATCATGGGCGGGAGCTACGGCGGCTATGCCACGCTTGTCGGGTTGACATCCACGCCTGACGTTTTCGCGTGCGGCGTTGATATTGTTGGGCCGTCGAGCCTGGTGACGCTGCTGGAGTCGGCGCCGCCGTACTGGCAGCCGGTGATCGATGTGTTCGTGCGGCGCGTGGGGGATCATCGGACGAAGACGGGACGCGCGGAGTTGTTAGCTCGCTCGCCGCTGTCGCATGCGGATCAGATTCGCAAGCCGCTGCTGATCGCGCATGGGGCGAATGACCCGCGCGTGAAGCAGGCAGAGTCAGACCAAATTGTGGATGCGATGCGATCGCGTGCGATACCGGTTACGTATGTGCTGTACCCGGACGAAGGGCACGGATTCGCACGCCCTGAGAACCGCCTGTCGTTTTTTGCGATCGCGGAGGCGTTTCTGGCCGAGCATCTCGGCGGCCGTGTTGAGGCGATCGGCGACGCGTTTGGTGGCTCGTCGCTAAGAGTGTTAGCTGGCGCGGATCAGACACCGGGATTGTCGGATTCGCTGCGAGCCCACGAGACGCCCTGACGGCGTGGCTCAGCGCAGCAGAAAATGCTCCATCAGTTCCCAGCCGCGCTCAATGTCCATTTCACCGACTTCGGCATGGTCTTCGTCAAAAGCCGCCTCGCGCGACGATTCGATATCATGCCCGGCTAGGCAGACAATGGTGGATTCTGACGAGTAGCATCGCAGTTCCACTTCCGCGGCGATAGTTGGCGCGATGAGCATGCGCCATTGCGATTCCTCGGCGAGACGACGCCGCACGGGCGCGATGAGTTCCGCGTCGATCGCTTCGATGGCGGCGACTTTGCCGAATACATCACCGGCAAGTGACGCCAGCTGGGCTGCATCGGCGTATACGATCACAAGGTGGCACGAATGCAGTGCGTCGATCGCGGCGTGCGCGAGCGAAGTTGGCTGGTTGTCATTCGGCTCGACGACGTCTATCCCGGCCAGGCGAAACGCGCCGAGCGCCATGGGATCAACTGCGATACCTACGGCCCCAACATCCCAACGCTCACCCAGCGCCGGCATTCGCGGCGCCGGGCCGGATCCCCACAACCACAGCTGATCCGCCGGGTTCTCGCCGAGGTCCCGACGAACCGCGTTGATATCGTGCGACATCAAAACGGCTGCCGCGCGCGAGGCGAATTGGCGCAGTGTGCGCGCCCCGGCCCCCCGCGGCGCGCAGCGGCTGGAGCGCTGGTCAAGCGCCTCATCCGGCGGCATCGCGCGCAATCGCAAGAGGTCGGCAAACCCCGTGACAACCGCCCGGCCCTCCATCTCCTGAAACCGCACACCGCGCTCGGCGCCAAGTTCGTTCAGGGCATCGAGTAGCGCCGACAATTCCGCCGATCGCAGATCACGCACGATCTCTCGCACGCGATCGTGCGAAACGGTGACAAAGTCCGCCATCAGCGGCCAAGCGTCCGCCGGCACGTCGGCGCCCGCCGCCGCGATTTGCAGCCAGGCCCGACCGACGGGGTATTCGCGAGGGTCGTAGCCGAGCGCGGAGAGCAGCGCTGTGTGCGGGCGAGCGGGTTCGCGCGGCGGCACATAGTTCGCGACGCCGATGCGCCCGCGTCGCGCCAAGTCATCCAGCGCGGGCGTGCGGGCCGCCGCGAGCGGCGTGCGCTCGCGCAGGGCCTCGACCGGTCCGTCGACGACGCCCTCCGGAATGATCATGACGCGTTTCATCGCCGAAATGATACTCGCGCGGGGTCATGTTTGCGGCGCGAGATTGCCAGCTACATCCGTCGAATATGCCTTCACGGCCGGCACGATCCCTACGATCGCGCCGGCAAGCGTCATGCCGACCGGCGTCAGCGCCAGCGCGTTGTGCCATTGCCAGATGTCGAGGACGACGCCGGTTTGGTCGCGGATCACGACGGCGGCCGACGCGACGATCGCGAAGTAAACCGCGAAACCGAGTAAAGCGCCGATCGCGGCGATGGCGCCACTCTCCAGCACAATCGCGCCGAAGACGATTGATCGCCGCGCGCCGAGGGCGCGCAGGATCGCGAATTCGCGGCGGCGCTCATTGATCGTGTTGTAGATGCCGGCCATGATCGCGGCGGCGGATACGAGGACGACGAGATACGCCACGAGTTCGAGGATCCGCGTTACCCAACCCATTTTGCTGAACAGGTCGGCGATGACGGTTGCGATCGGCCAGGCGAGCGTCGCGCGATTACCCTGTTTGTTAACCATCTGGTCGAGGCCGGCGCCGAATTGCGGCGCCGCCAGCTTCAGCAGCACCGCGCTGACTTCCTTGTCTTCATCAGGGATCGCCTGGCCCGGCCGCGCGACGTACCGCTCGCCGGAGCCGCGTAGCTCGTGTCCCGCCATGCGATAGACGCCTTCGATCGGAATCCAGATCGCGCGGTCGTTCGGCGTGTTCGTCGGCGCGAGAATCCCCACGACTTTGTATTGCTCCTCGTGGGTTTCGCCGCCTTCAGAAACGCCGTGGCTCGGATTGAAGAACGCGCCGACGCGCAAGCCGGTCCGCTGCGCTGCGAAGCTGCCAACGACCGCCTCGCGCAATGTCGGATCAAAAAGCCGCCCCGTTTCGGGCTTCAGCTTCACACCCTGCGCAAGCTCGATGTCGAACATCTGCGGCGTCACGCCGACAATGCGGAACCCGCGATAGTTGTCGCCGACGGCCATTGGAATCGCGGCTTTCACGCCCGGCGTTTTGCGGATCTCCTCGTAGAGCGTCCACGGGATATTGCCGGGAGACGTTTCCAGGTGAAATACGCTGTTCAGCACGAGTTGCAGCTTGGAACCACGCGCCCCGAGAACCGCGTCGAACCCGACCGGGCCGCCGATGAAGGCGTCATGGGCTTGTCGTTGAATCGTGAACACGCTCATGACCAGCCCGCAGGCCAGCGCTACCGCGAGAACGGTGATGCTGGTTGATACCGCATGCTGGCGCAGGCTGCGCGGGACCATGGTGAGCCACGCGCGAACTCCCCACCGCGCGTCTACGCCGGGTTTGTGGGGCGTTACGCTCATGAAGCGATCTTTGCGTCTGAGGCGGCCCGGTTGATTTCAGACAACTCGCGCACGTCCTCGAATTGTTCCAAGACGGCTCGATCATGGCTGACCAGCAGCAGCGCCGCGCCGAATTCCAAGCAAATGTCGCGGATCAGCCGCAACGCCTCCGCCGCGTGGCGATGATCGAGATTGCCGGTCGGCTCATCCGCGAGCACGATGCGCGGCCGGTTGGCCAGCGCCCGCGCGACCGCGACGCGCTGCTGTTGACCGACGCTGAGCGCGCGCGGGCGATATCGCAGTCGATCGGCGAGGCCGACGCGCTCCAGCAAACCGCGCGCCCGGGCATCATCCACGCCGTGTCCGAACATCATCGCCAGGCGCACGTTCTCAAGCGCGGTGTATCCTTGCAGCAGGTTGAAGGTCTGGTAGATGTATCCGATCGCGTCGGCGCGAATCTGATCGCGTCGCGACTCGGGAGCGGCGGTAATGTCGACGCCGTCGATCTCGATCGAGCCGCTGTCGGGCCGTAGAATGCCCGCCAGCATGTGAAGGAAGGTCGTTTTGCCGGAGCCGCTCGACCCACGCAGCGCCACTTGTCGGCCCTCCGCGAGCTCGAAGGTGGGGATGTCGATGATCGTGTGGCGCTCGCCGTCGGGGGTCCGGTAGGTCTTTTTCAGGCTGGTGACACGCAGTACGGGCATTTCCGGCATCTTAGCGTGGTTTCGTTTGGCGCTGCATCCGCCCGGTCGTCGCCGGCGAAACATCAGATTGAGACGCGCAATTCGAAAGGAGACGGCGGCGGATGAGGCACACGGTCAAAAAGTCTGGGTTGGGCGTCGTCCTGGTCGGTTGGCTTTTGATGTCGGCAGGTTGCGTCAGTTTCGGCCCGCCGCTCAAGACGGCGGGTTTCGTCGACCTGAACAAGTATGTGGGTGTGTGGTACGAGATTGCCCGCTATCCAAACACGTTTCAGGGTGGTTGCGAGGACACGACTGCCACGTATGAGTTGATGGACGACGGTCGCGTCAGTGTGCTTAATCGGTGTGTCAAAGGCGACTACGTCGATACGATCCAAGGGACCGCAAGGGTCGTTGATCCGGACACGAACGCGAAGCTCAAGGTTCAGTTCTTCTGGCCGTTCGAGGGCGATTACTGGATTCTCGCCGTCGGTGATGACTATCAATGGGCGCTGGTTGGCGAACCGTCCCGCTCGATGTTGTGGATCTTGGCTCGGCAATCCCAGATTTCCGACGCTGAGTACGACTCCATGATCGGGATGCTGCCCGACTTCGGATACGACGCAGATCGATTGATTCGCACGCCGCAATCCGAACGATAGGGATCATACGAGGTCCAAGGACTGAAACACTTCGACTCCGCGTTCGCGGAGGTTATCCCGATGGTATTCGCGTGTGACGGCACGAAACGCGAGGTCTCGAAGACGGCTGACGACATCTCTTGGAGGAATGACGGCCAACGCCGCGCGATCCGTCCACAAATCAAGGCGCGACAGCGTTTCGATCGCATCATCGATTTCAAAATCTACGCGAAGGCCGAAACGTCGGTTGAGGTATGCCTCGATCTCACCCTTCAACTCGGGCACGTCGCCGTTTCGACGGCGGTAGTGGCAGAATACGTATCCGAGCAACGCCTCCTTGACTTCCTCCTCTTCGATCATCGTCACCAGTCGATCGATGGCCCCGCTGTTGTTGGAGATGTTCTGATAGTACAGATGGCGTGTGAGTTGCGAATCACGTTTGCTCATGGTGCGTTTGTAGCCCAGCGCCGCGCGCACGCTCGACACGACAAATGCCCCCAACAAAAAGATGAGCTGGGTCAGCCCCAGCGCGGGTTTCAGCAGCAGCAGCAGCTTGGGCGCCACCGAGCCCATCGCCCCGGCGCCACCGCCGACAACAACGAGTCGGTCGAAGAGGTTCATGCGTACCTCGGCGTGCGGCAGCAGCGACTCCAGGTCCGCCATCGGAATGTCCTTGAACATCTTGACACGCAGATAGGGTTCATCGGCCAGTTGCGCGATGACGACCATGCGCCGAAAGACGCGACGCGACGCAGTGACGCCGCGAATAGGATTTCGCCATGACCGGCGCGTTAGCTTTCCTGTCGTGTGGCCGCGGACGAAAACGGACAGCAGTTTTACGCGTTTCGGATCGACATGAACGCGCAGCCCATGCGAATTCGCCGCGCGGATCGCCTCTTCGATTTGGACGTCGTCCAACTGTTCGAAGTTTGCCTTTTCGAGGACGTAACCGAGCGCGCGGTTGAGGTCGGCGAACTCCTGCGGTCCGCGGAGGGCATCGATATCCACGAGACTGACCGTGTCGCGATCGGGGTCAAAGGCCGCGTAGCGATCCAAGACGTCACGCTCCAATGCGGCCGCCTGGATCGCGATCAGGTCGGCCAGCGCATTGGCAACATGTGCGACATCCCGGGCGTCAGGGCCGAATGACTCGTCGTCCGCCAGCGACTGCGCCAATTCCGCCGGTCGGATTGGAAGATAGCGATCGTCCAGCCCCTGCTCGCGCAGGAGCCGTTCCTCCGGGGACTCTGTCGGAAACTCGACCATCGCGGGGCATTCTAATCACGCGACGGGCGGTCTTGTAACGCGTCGGCCGGAGCCGGATACTTCCATACATGCTGCGGCGTTTTCGACATCGCCTGTTTCTGTTGTTGCAGGCCGGCCTGCTGATTTCCGGCGGCGTGGCGTTTGCCATCGAGCCGGAGGCGTGGCGCGCGATTGTCGTATGCGTGGGCGGCGGCATGCTGATGGCGATCTTGTGTGAACGTCTTGCCCGAACGTACCTGCGGGCGACACTCGGGCGTTTGCGGCGCGCCGCCGAGGATCTGGGCCGCGGTCGCTCGACCGACACGATGCCCGTGCAGCCCGGTGATGATCTGCACAAACTCATCAAGTCGATCAACCTCGTCGCGGGGAGGTTGGCGGACGCGTCAGAAGAAGAGCGGCGTTTACAGGAAGCACTGCGCCAGCGCGAGCGGCTCGCGTTCCTGGGCGAACTCGCCGCTAGCGTCGCACATGAGGTCAACAATCCGCTGGATGGCGTGCAGAACTGCGCGCGGATTCTTCGCAAATCACTCGACAAGCCCGACCGCGCACGGCAGATGCTGGACCTCATGGATGGCGGGCTGGAGCGCATCGAGTTGATCGTTCGGCGGCTGCTGACGCTGGCGCGCGAGAACGTCATACGCCCGGAGCCGGTCGCGTTGCGTGATGTGTTGCAGGCGGCGGTGGAACTCGCGGATGTGCGCATTCGCGGACGCGACATTCACGTGGATACACGCATTGAGACGACGGACGATCACGTGCCGGCGGATCGCCACTTACTGGCGCAGGTGTTTTCCAATCTGATGCTGAACGCCGCTGACAGTATGGGGCCCGGGGGATCGATCATTGCCCGCGTCCGCGAGTCGACCGACGATGATCGCGACGGAAACGCCGAAACGCCGAGCGATGAGCGACACATCTGCGTCGACATTATCGACAGCGGCGCCGGCATTGCGCCAGCGCATCTGGCTCACATTTTTGAACCGTTCTACACGACGAAAACAGATGGCAAGGGCACCGGGCTCGGGCTGGCGATCGCCGCTCGGATCGTAGACGCGCACGGTGGAACAATTGCCGTGGACTCGAAGCCGGATCACGGCACGCGGATGACGGTCCGGTTGCCGGCACGTTTGAATGGTGGGGCGCAGGCGCTTCGAGGGTCGAACGGATCCATGTTCGTCAAGCCGTGAGGGTGTTGATATGCGCGCCTATTACGCGCTGATAGTGGTTGCGAGCGTCGCGTTGCCCGCGTTTGCGGAAGAGCCGCGCGCCCGGATCGTCGCGCGGCTCGAACACGATCGGGAACTCGCCTGGACGCGCTGGGTGGGTGATGACCGGTTGCTGTGCGGCGCACTGGACGGCCATGTGTCGCTGTTCGCGATCGAGGGAGGCGACGGGAACGCCTCGGCTGGCCCGGTTGCTCGGATCGAAGCGCTGCCCGGCGTTGAGTTCGTGGCGTTCCGGAATGACCTCGCGCTGTGCTTCGATCGTTCCGCCGTGATCGGGATACGCGTGAAGGGTTGTCCGGTCGGCGAAGCCTGGCGACAGCTCGGCGGCGACATCTGGCTGCCGCGTTTTGGTGACCAGGATCCGGAGTTCTTGCAGCGCGTACAGGCGGCGACGTTGCTGAGTGATCGAGCGGTGATGTTCGTAAATGACGGACACGCCGCCGCGTTGCGACTGACCGATGGCAAGCCGTTCTGGGCGGAGCGCCTGTCTGAGCGTCAGGTCATCGGGCTGTTTCCGCGCGAGCGATTGGGCACGCCCGACGAGCCCGACCTGATCATCGTGCGTCAAGCGCCCGGCATGGTTCAACTGGAAACCATGACGATCTCTGAGGCCGCAATGCGCCCGACGCCGGGGATTTTGCTGGAGGGCACGCCGACCCGGGTAGAGGCCGTGGGCTCGAACGTATTCGTCGTGTGTCCCGACCGGGGCATTGTCCACACGGGCTCGGCCGCTCGGGTTCTCGCGGAGGGCGCCTTCAGTGCGGCGAAAACGGCCGCCTTGCCGGGGCCCACTCCGAGCGATCCGCCGTATCTCGTGTTCGCGGATGCGACATCCGTATCCATGCGATCGCCGGCGGGAACGGTGTATCGCGCGAATCTTGCCGACGTTCGCCGATTGGCGCGCGTGGGCGAACGGGTGATCGCAATCACGCCGGACTCGCTCGGGTTTTTCAGCCCGATGCCCGACCGCGATGCCGCGGAAACGAGCGAAGTTCGCGACCTGCCGTTCCGCCGGGTCGCGCGACCCAAGGGTGAGATTCACTTTGGCGATGCGGGGGATCGGGTGTTGGTCACTGCTGTTCGCCAGCAAGGGGAGCGCTGGCGGACTTTGCTGGACCTCGTTGTTTGGAACGACGGCGCGCCACAACTCGTTGAATGCGAAGGTCTTGACGAGCGGAGCTTGTTGACTGGCGCGCCGCCGATGATCGAGTTTCAGGATGGCGCCGGTTTGACTGTCGCAATCTCCGGACCTGCCGACACCGAGGACGGCGTCTGGTTTACATCTATTGTGGAAGTCACGCCGTAGCCGAGCCGTTATCCCGTTGCGAAAAATGTCGGCAATCCGTCAGAAAGAACCGCGCGGAATCAGCCGATCCCTTCTGTGCCGGACATTCGTCCACGGAAGGGAACACGGATGGCGACGATCGCAAGCCTGCCACTGGCGGTTTCTGCACGACCGCAACACTCGACGTGCCCCATCGATACGAAATCAAAGCACGCGCCACGCACGCAACGTGGCGCGTTTTCTTTTGTCCGTTACGGCGAAGGCCTTGAAGCCGCTTCAGGTGACTTGTGTGACGTGGTCAGCATCGGACGAGATCGCGTGGCGGTATTGGTAGCGGACGTGGCCGGGCACGGAGCAGGGGCCGCCGCGATCGCGCAGGTTGTGCGGGATATCTGGCGCTCTACGCTGCGTTCCGCGATGTTTGTGAAGCCGGCCGCGGTATTGACATCTATGAACCGCGCGTTGTGCGCGCTTGAGGCGTTGGATTCGCGCTTTGTGGCGGCGACTTGCGCAATCGTTGACTCGCGCCGTCAGTCGATCGCGTTTGCGCGGGCCGGAGCGCCTTATCCGATTCACCGGCGCTTCTATGGCGACCGGCAGTTGCTGCGCCCGCGCGGCATGGCGCTGGGCGTGGACCCGCTGGCGACATTCGAGACACGGCGGCTGGCAATGGAAACCGGCGACGCGTTTTACCTTGTCACGGATGGCGTAGAGCCGCTGCTGACCGCGCAGGCGGAAGGGCATTTCGTTCCTGAGACCGGCGATGTTGAACGCACGCTCGCCCCTGATGAACTGGTCGCGAATTCGCGCTGGTTCGCGGAGCTGGCACGCCATGACGCCCACACGGCCCTGGCCGGCCTTGCACAGCGGCGACGCGCGTGTCTGGCGTCGGGGCTGTTGATCGACGATGTGACGGCGCTGGCGATTCAGGCGAGGTAAGGCCAGGTATTCATATTTCGCACCCTACTTCACACATATGTTTGACACATGGTCCGGATCCTGATAGAATTCACCGGCATTGCAAGGTGTAATAGTGCAAGCTGGAGGTTGAATTCATGGCGAATCGGGTTTTGGGCAGTGGCAAGGCGGGGATCGGCGCGGTGGCGGGACAGGGCGCTCGATTCGAAGTCGATGCTAATGGGCGACTGCGTAGCTACCTAGTGCGGCTGTCGACTGCGGACGCGCTGGGTCTGGTGGGGATGCTAACAGAGCGCTCCGGGGTGGCGTCGGGTCGCATTCTTACGGCCACGCGCGAAAATCCGGGCCGCCTACGAGTGCTGGCCGAGCCACCGCCTGGCTACGAGTTGTCGGCTGAGCCGGACTATCTGCGCGGTGACATATGTCGGATAACCGGCAGCGCGCGGTCCTGCAACGTCAGCATCACGCGGATTGGCGCAGACCTGTTGGCGTTACGGATTCAATCCTGTCTCGGCGCCGCCGACGAATGGATCGAGTTGCGAGCGCGCGTTATCCGATACGCCGAAAAAGAAGGCCCGCGATGCCTACTTGAAGTCGTTCCCGATCGGCGCGTTGTAGCGGCGGCGGACGATGAGGCGCTTGGGGCGGCGGGCGCCACGCTCGCGGGAGCGACGTGGGTATCCGAGCAGTTTGCGGACTGGGAAGAGTCGGGTGCCTAATCCGCGCCAGGGCGAAGTGTACTGGGCCGACCTGCCGCATCCGGTAGGGCGACGCCCTGTGCTGATTTTGACGCGATCATTCGCCATTCCGCAGCTATCGAACGTCACTGTCGCTCCGCTTACGCGCTCGCGTCGCGGGATTCAGTCGGAGGTTGATCTGACGCCCGATGACGGCGTGCCAACCGACTGTTCCGTTTCACTCGACAACATTATGACAGTTCCCCGCAGCATGTTGGATAGTCGGATCGCCAGGCTCGGTGAACATCGAATGCGGGCTGTGTTTGACGCGATTCAATTTGCGTTCGAGATGGGCGCATGAACCTTAACCCACCGAGTTTCAAGTTGTCTCAGAACCTGGTCGCGCTCGAAAAGCCGAAATCCGCGAGCTTCAACACCGGCAACATCATCTTGTGTCCGCGGTTCAGCGCATTCATCGGCGCGGTGTAGCCCTCCAGCCGATTCAGTGCGGCGAGCGGGCTTTCATGCCAGCGGAAGTTCTTCGCGGCGCCGGTGATGGCGCCGTTTTCGATGGTCAGCACGCCGTCGCGGGTCATGCCGGTCAGCGTCAGGTCTTGCGGGTTGACCATGCGGATGTACCAGAACGTTGTGACCAGCACGCCGAAGTCTGTTTGCGCGACGAGTTCCTCGACCGTGGCCGCGGTGGCATTGTCATCGTCGTTGGCGCTCAACACGATCGCGTCCGGGCGGATCGCCGGTGTGACGCCGGCCTGTTTGGCGGTCCAGCGGTCGTGCATGACGCGTTGCAGCACGCCGCGATCAAACCACTTGTGATAGTCCGTCGGCAATCCCTCTTCGCTGAAGCCGGCGCCGAGCAGTGCGGGGTGGTCCGGTCGATTCTGCAACGTGAGGCGCTCGTCGATGACGCGTTGGCCGAGTTTGCCGGCATAGGCGGACGCGCCGCGCTCGACAGCCCGCGCGCCGAGTGTCCAGAACAGCGGCGCGACAAAACTCGCCATCGCGGAGGGCTCGAGAATCGCCGTCATCGGTCGGGCCGGCAACTCGCGCGGGTTGGCGCTCAGTTGCGCCTTGCGGACGGCGAAGCGCGTCAGTGTTTCGACATCCAGCGCATCGCTGGAACGGTCTTCGTTTGCCGCGCTGCCGCTGGAGCCCGCGCCGGTCGCGGTCACGCTAAACCGTATGCGGGTGCGCGTTTCGTGCCCGAACAAGCCGCTCGACGCGGCCACGCCGGCGGCCTGCGTATACGCCTCCACGATGCCGGCCGCCGACAAACCCGCATCCGCACAAAGGTCGATGGCCACGCCGGCGCGCTGCGCGAGCTCGGTCGGTCCGAGAGAGGCGGTTTCGGGGCGAAACGTCGGCAGAATCGGGTAGAGCGGCTGCTCGATCGGGGGAAGATACTCGTCATTCTCCGGCGTCACCTCGGCAATCGCTTCGGCCCGTGCGACGGCCTCCTTTACGCCTGCCGACGAGAAGTCGTTCGTAGCGGCGGAGCCGTGACGGTTTCCAAAGGCGGCTTCGATCGTGAGGGTTCGCTCGCGCGTGTTGACGTTCTGCGTGATCTGGCTGTTGGCGAAGCGAGTGGTTCCGCCGGCTTGATCGGACAGCGCGATGAACAAATGGTCGGCGCGCGTGGCGTCGAGGGCGATGTCGGCGATCTCGCGAAAGGCGGCCTTGTCGGTGAGATCGGGAGAATTACGCGGAATCGGCGCCATCGGCTTCTCCTGCGGTTTTCCGCGCAGGGTATCGCAGAGGGGAGGGTTCGGAAATTCAGCGCCTGCGTCCGCCGTTCGCTGACTTGGTTTCAGTCGCAGTCCCAGTATCCCTGCAGTTTGCCGCAAGTCCGGCATTGGAACACGTACGCGGCGGGGCTGCCGCCGCGCTGAATGTCTGCCACGGTCTGTCGGACGTACTCCTCGTCGAGGTCGTCATCGGCGAACATGCCCGGAACCACATCCGCCCACCGGCCGGCGAGATCGCCTCCGTCGGCTTCGCCGAGGTAAATGCACGCGCGTCCACAGCAACTCATCCAATGGTTGCCCTGCCATGTCGTGAACCCGGGCGTGCGATTTGCGACGATCGCCGCGTCGTCAGGGGGCAGTTGTTCGGCAGACGGATCATCCGAGTAGATCATGACATCGTTGAAGAAGACGCCGAGCTGGTCGTGTGCGGATCCGTCCGCGATACACCACGGGCAGATTCTGAGATCGCTGCTCGCTTTCCCGTACAGAGGGCCCTGGTAGATGTAACCCCGGGCCCTGCCACAGGCCGCACAAGGTTCCTGTGACTCGACGAAGCTCTTTTCGCGCAGCGGGTGAATGCCTCGACCGTGTCTTTCAGGCCCTCGCGCACCCGGTTCGGCGGGAGATGCTTCGGCGGCTCGCTGATGACCGGGAGTTGAACCTCAGTGACCTGGCGGCTCCGCTGGAAATGACGTTTCCCGCCGCTTCGAAGCATGTGCGCGTGCTGGAACGGGCGAATCTCGTTCAGCGGCGGGTGGTCGGTCGGTCGCATCTTTGCCGGCTCGACGCAAAGCCGTTGAAGGAGGTCGCGGACTGGACGGAGACGTATCGGCGGGCTTGGGAAAGGTCGTTGGGGCTCTTGGACGACTTGCTTGAGGACTTGAAACGGGCCGAGGCGACGACGGACGAAGGTCCCGGGAACAACAAATAGGCAAGCGCATGGGTGATCGAGGGGCGGCGTGACGGCGTCGCGTTGGGAAAAGCCCCTTCACGCACTCGAACGGAGGAACAGATGCTGAACACGCTGAAAGTCACAACGCCGAATGATCACGACATCGTCATCGCTCGCGTCTTCAACGCGCCGGGGCGGATGGTGTGGGACGCGATGACTATGCCGGAACTGGTGAAGCGCTGGCTGACCGGCCCGCCGGGCTGGGAGATGACGCAGTGTGAGGGCGAAGCGGTTGAGGGCGAGCGGTTCCGCTGGGCCTGGCGCGGGCCGGATGGGATGGAAATGGCGATGAGCGGCGTCTATCGCGAAGTGACGCCGCCGACGCGGCTGGTGCGGACGGAGACGTTCGAGTTCGGCTGCGCCCCACAGGCCGGTGAGCAGATCGGCACGCTTGACTTATCGGAGAAGGATGGAAAGACCACGCTGACATTGACCGTCAAATATCCGTCGAAGGAAGCGCGCGACGGGGCCGTGGCTTCGGGTATGGAGCAGGGGCTTGCGGCGGGTTATGCCGCACTGGACAAGGTGCTCGCGGGCGAGTGAGGTCCGCGAGCGCGCGGTGTCTCCGTCCCGCCGTCAGAGGTTCATCGCGTGGCCAAGGCCGTCAAGCGGGCTAGCAAGTCAACATCCGGCTCTCGCGCGAAGGCGGAGACGACGCGCTCCGCGCGGGCGTCTAAGAAATCAGGCGCGCCAAAGTCGCCGAAGGCGGGTCGTTCCGCAGGGCCGCCCGTTGGCGAAGTGGTGGCCTCAGTCGTCGCCGAACTTCGCAAACTCGGCTCCCAAAAAACGCGCAACGAGATGGTCTCGCGCTATGCGATTCCGTCGGATCACGCGTTTGGCGTGCCGATGGCGAAGATGCAGGCGATTGCGAAGCGTCTGCGCGGGCCTGACGCCCGGCGCAATCACGAGTTGGCGCTGGCGCTTTGGAAGGCCCGTTGGTACGAAGCGCGCACTGTCGCCGCGCTTGTGGATGAGCCCGCGCTGGTCACCGCCGCGCAGATGGACGCATGGCGGCGCGACTTCGACAGTTGGGCGATATGCGACACCGTGTGTTTCAAGTTGTTCGACCAGACGCCGCACGCGGTTCGGAAGATGGGGCCGTGGTGCCGCGGTCGCGAGGAGTTTGCCAGGCGGGCGGGGTTCGCGCTGATCGCGTGCGTGGCGCTGCACAACAAATCGGCGCCGGATGCCGCGCTGTTGAAGACCCTGCCGTTGATCGAGGAAGGCGCCCGCGATGAGCGGAATTTCGTCAAAAAGGCGGTGAGCTGGGCCCTCAGATCGGTCGGTCGGCGTCCGTCCCTGAAGCCGGCGGCCCGTGATCTGGCGAAGCGGCTGTCGGAGTCGGCGGACGCGACGGCTCGGTGGGTGGGGCGAGACGCGTTGCAGGGTTTGAAGTAGTTGCGATCTGGCCGGGTTTGGCGCGATAACGGTTGACATCGGCGATCCGTACGGGCGAGACGCCCGTACCACCCGGATTTCCCGAACGGCTGATGGCTTCGGTCTGTCGGTCTGATGTCTGACGGTCTATCGGCCGCCGTCTGTTGGGTATGCCCCAAGGGGCTTCCGGCGTTGTTTGCCTTGCTCGGGTTCGACCCGCGTGCTACATTCCCGGGCTCGCCGGTCGGCAGGGTCGGCGCCCCGGTGGGGTAGCTCAGTTGGTAGAGCAACGGATTGAAAATCCGTGTGTCGGCGGTTCAAGTCCGCCCCTCACCACTTCGGTGTGTCCCAAAACGCCGATGTATCACCTATGGGGCCGTAGCTCAGTTGGGAGAGCGCTTGCATGGCATGCAAGAGGTCGTGAGTTCGAATCTCATCGGCTCCATTTCGACCCGTTGACACTCTAGGTCAGCGGGTCGTTTCATTTCTTGACGCCTTCCCGGCTCACCTGCCTTGCCCCTAGCACAAATGGTGCCGCGACAAGCGCGCAAGCCGCGCCGATGACGAAAGGCGTCGCCAACATGCCGTCGATGATGCGGATCTGCCAAAGCGCGCCGGCGAGGAGGCTTGCGGCCAGTTGGCCGAATCCGCCGACCGTCGCGACCAGACCCAGCGCGCTGCCGCGCTGCTCGGATGGAACGATGTCCGTCACGAGCGCCTTGAGCACGCCTTCGGTCAGCGCCTGATAGAGCCCGTAGATCGGCAACAGAATCCACGCGGCGATTGGCGCTTGGGCGTACGCGAATGCCGCATACACACCGGCATAGCAGAGCCAACCGGCGATCACGACCGGCCGACGACCGATGCGGTCCGACAAGGCGCCGAGGGGCAGGGCGGCGACTGCATACACGGCGTTGTATAGCGCGTAGGCGCAAACGACTTGCGTGAATGAAAGCCCCAACTCGCTTGAACGCAGGAGCAGAAACGAATCGCTGCTGTTCCCGAGCGAGAAGATCCCAAAGGCGATGAGCACGATCCAGAACGAGCGCGGGAAACGCCCGGTCGCCGTGACGCGCTTGGGCGTCGCGACTTTTTGTCGAATCTCACGCACGCCGAGTGTGGCGATGACCACACTGACAAGACCCGGCGCGAGCGCGATAAGAAACAGCGTCGCCAATGGCGTATGGGGCCAAAGACCAAGGATCGCGAGGCTCACGAGCGGACCGGCGACGGCGCCCGTCGTGTCAGCCGCCCGGTGAAAGCCGAACGCGATTCCGCGGTAGGCGGGATCGGTGGAATCGGCGATGAGCGCGTCGCGGGCCGCGGTGCGGATGGATTTGCCGAAGCGATCGCTGCAACGCCCGAACAGAAAGAGCGGCCAGCCGAGCACCGACGCCGCCAAGCCCATCGCCGGTTTGCTCAGCGCCGAAAGGCTGTAGCCCGCGATGACGAACGGCTTGCGCCGCCCAAGGCGGTCTGACCAGCGACCGCCGACCCAGCGCAGGCCGCTGCTGATTCCCTCGGCGAGCCCCTCGATCAGCCCCAGCAGAGCCGGCGACGCGCCGAGTGTGCCGACGACAAACAGGGGGATGATCGGATAGAGCATCTCCGTGGCGAGGTCGGTAAACAGCGAGACCAGGCCGAGGATGACGACGTTGCGCGTGATTCCACGAAATCGCATAAGCCGCCTTGTGGCGGTCAAGGGCCGCCACGACTTTCAGGGTCCGTGCAGAACGCGCAGCTATCGCTCCCAAGCGTAAGGCCCGGCCGGGCGGACGCGAACGGCGGCTCCGCACCCCCGCTCAATCGACAATGAGCAACGCAGCGGTCAGGCGGTCCGCGATCAGACGCCGATAAGTACCATATGAGTGTGTGCGCTGCCTCGAAGTCCGAATTATTCGTCAGACTGAATAGCCCATGACCACTCCACGCCTCGCCAAACGAGTGCTGCTTGTCGGCTGGGACGCCGCCGACTGGCAGGTGATGTCGCCCCTGCTTGATGCCGGGAAAATGCCTGCGTTGAACGGGCTGGTCGAACGCGGGGTGATGGGAAACATCGCGACGCTGCAACCCTGCCTCTCGCCGATCCTGTGGACATCCATCGCGACGGGGAAACAGGCTGACAAGCATGGCGTGCTTGGGTTCGTCGAACCCGACGGCGCCGGCGGCGTCCGCCACGCGTCGAGCACGACGCGCGAAACCAAGGCGATCTGGAACATCCTCTCGCAAAGCGGACTTCGGGCGCACGTTGTCGGGTGGTACGCATCGCATCCTGCGGAGCCGATCAACGGCGTGTGTGTGTCAAACGTCTTCGACGAGAACGCCCCTGCGCCCGGTCAGCCTTGGCCGTTGCCCGCGGACAGTGTGCATCCGGCCAGATGGCGCGAGCCTGTCGCCGCGTTTCGGCTCCATCCCGGCGAGTTGACGGTCGCAGACCTGCGGTCGTTTATCCCGGATATCGACTCGATCGACCTCAATACAGATCGTCGCCCGTTCGAACTTGCCATGTCGTTGGCGCATTGCGTAAGCGTACATTCAGCCGCGACCGCGATCATGGAAAACGAGCCATGGGACTTCATGGCGGTTTACTACGACATGATCGATACGGCCGGTCATGTGTTCATGCCATATCACCCACCACGGATGGAGCACGTTCCCGAGCGGGACTATGACCTCTATCGCGGCGTGATGGAGCGGGTTTATCTGTTTCACGATGAGATGCTGGCGCGGCTGCTCCAGTTGGCGGGTGATGACACGACGGTGATCCTCTTGTCTGATCACGGCTTCTACTCCGATCATCGGCGACCGCGCACACTAGCCGTGGGTGATTCGCCGGAGGCGCTGGCCGCGCACTGGCACCGGCCGCTCGGGGCATTGTGCATCGCCGGCGACGGTATCAAACGCGATGAACGTATCTACGGCGCGTCTCTGCTGGATATCGCCCCCACGGTGCTGACGTTGTTCGGTTTGCCGAGTGGTCGCGACATGGATGGGCGTCCGTTGGTGGAGGCGCTTGAGACTCCGCTGACGGTCGAGACGATCGAAAGCTGGGATGAGGCGCCGGGCGCCGCCGGCATGCATCCGCCGGAACTACGCGTTGATCCGGTATCGGCGCAGGCGACGATCGATCGCCTTGTCGCGCTGGGGTACATGGATTCGAAAGCCGCTGATCCGCAGGCGGCGGCGCGTGTCGCGATCGACGAAGCTGATTTCAATCTGGCCGTCGTCTATATGAACTCGTCGCGCCCGGGCAGGGCCATTCCGCTGCTCGAAAAACTGTTTGCCGCCCATCCCGAGAACTTCCGATACGGCATGTCGTTGGCGCAGGCCCTTGCGGCGCATCGGCGGCCCGCCGATTCCCGAGTGGTGCTCGAAACGATTGAGTCTAATGGGGGAAGAACCGTCGATCTGGATGTCGCCATGGCCGGGGTTCTGCTGGACCTTGGTGAGGAGGCCGCCGCCCTGGACCGGATCATGGAAGCGGATCGCGCAGCGCCTGGTTCGCTGGCGATTCAGTGCGCGCTCGGGCGGGTACACATGGCGCGGCGCGAATGGGAGGCGGCGGAAGCGGACTATCG
Source organism: Phycisphaerales bacterium (assembly GCA_020427345.1). Taxonomy (GTDB): domain Bacteria; phylum Planctomycetota; class Phycisphaerae; order UBA1845; family Fen-1342; genus DSPM01. The sequence goes on from JAGQOO010000025.1 coordinate 21,352, forward strand.
CCGCGCTCTGGCGATCGATGGCGATTCGCTCCATGCGCGCCACGTCCTGACGCAGGCACTGCTCGAACAGCGGAAGTACGAGGAGGCGGCGTCGCTCGCGCTGGAGATGCTCGACGTAGTTCACTTTTTCCCAAAGGCCCACTACCAGCTCGGCATCGCCCTCGAAGGCCTCGGCATGGAGGATCGGGCGCTGGAGGCGTTCGGCGCCGCCGTTCGTATGGCCCCGCATTTCTCGGAGGCGCACCGCCGCCTCGCGGCTATCTACCGGCGTCGCGGGAGCGACGTGGAAGCGCTGCGGCACGAGTCCGCCGCGAATGGCATGCCGTGGGAATCTGATTCGTCCGATATTGGCGCCGGGCTGGATATCTTCGACGCCGTTTCCTAAGCCCCTACGTCCGCCAAGAACTGACCCGCGCGCAGATTCACATTGTGGTCGGTATGCGGCCCTGCCTAGCATCGGCATCAGTTCCGCCGCACGGTTACTCGCGGGAGCGCCCGCGACGCGGCGGTTCGGATTGTCGAAGTCAAATCTAAGGGGTGGGAAAGACATGAAAGTGTCACGGTTGATCTCTGATCTTGATCAGCATCTGGGCAAGTGCGCCATGCTGGCGGCCGCCGGCGTGGGAACGGGCATGATGGCTGCGCCGCAGGCGGACGCCGCCGTGGTCGACAGCGGTATCGTCAACATCAACATTCCGTCGACGACGGCCGGCGTGTATCTGAACATGATTACGGGTGCGACGGGCACGAGTTCGTTCACCGGTTATGACGTCAACCTGTGGAGCAGCTCGGCGCTGAATGTGTTCTCAAGTACCGGCGCCACCGCTCCGACGATGTACGTTACGTCGGGAACCGCGAGCCAGTACGACAACCTGGCCGTCGGCGCGCTGATCGGCCCCGGCAGCACGTTCTCAAACATCGGAACGGGCACAATCAACCCCGCCACGCCGCTGAATCTCAACAGCGACATGAACTGCATCGGCTTCAAGTTCCTGGCCGATGACGGCAATACCCACTACGGTTGGGTGCAGGTGAGCCTGGCCGGAACCGCCGCGGCGCAGCCGCGCAGCATCGTTCGCTACGCGTACGAGTCCGAGCCGAATGTCGGCCTGGCCGCGTGCGTCGTTCCGGAGCCGGCCTCGCTGAGCATGCTGGCCCTTGGCGCGTTCGGCGTCCTTCGCCGCCGCCGCTAAATCGCGCGGTTGCTAGAGCGTTTCTTGGAGACCCTGGCCGGCAGCGTTCGCGCTGCCGGCCTTTGTCATGATCGGGCGGTTACAGCGATGTCGCCCCCGTTGTCAGCCGAGGCGTAAACCCATTCGCCATTTCCCGCCAATCCGCCGATGATGCCCGGCCGTGCGTATTCTCATTCTCCAATTCCGCCCTGCCGTGCGCGGGCTCGTTGTGCCGCGGTTTGATCCGTCGCTCGGCGTGCTGATCAGCCTGTTGCGCGAGCGCGGGCATGAGTTGTCGATTCTCGGCGTGTCGCGGTTTCAGCAGGAGCGGGTGAAATCGGCACTGGCCGCGGGGCTGCCGCAGTTGATTTACGCCGACATCGCCGCCGTGTGTTCGGATATCGCGCAGCGGACCCTGCGATATGTGCAGGATCACGAGTTTCTGCCGGTCGTCGTCGGCGGGCAGTACGCGACGGTCGAGCCGGCGGCGTCGCTGAGCCTGCCGGGGGTACAGGCGGTGGCGCTGGGCGAGCCGGACGCGTCGCTGATTACGTATTTTGAGCGGATGAAGGACCCGGCGATCGGGCAGGTGGTGCGCGGCGTGTGGCTGCGCGATGAGAGCGGGTTGGCGCGGCCGCAAATGCCGGCGCTGGTCGAGGATCTCGATTCGCTGCCGTTCGCGGAGCGCGACC
>JAGQOO010000260.1 GCA_020427345.1 Phycisphaerales bacterium
CGGTTGATGTGGCTGATCCTCCTCCGGCGACGCCGAGCCCTGCGTGGGGCTCGGCGTCGCCACTTTTTGCGCTTTTCCGCGCGCTCGGCCTTTCAAGCCCCCACTTCCGCCGGTCGATCACGACAGTAGGAACTACCTTCAGTCGCGGGAGTGGCCAATGTCCGCAAATACGCAAGCCAGTGAAGCCCAGCTCACGCGCGTTCTCGATGACGTGCTGGGTGGTCTCGCGTTTCTGATTCGTGATGACGAAACCGCGCTGCCGGAAGGGCAGTCATGGTGGCAGTGTCTGGGGTCATACTCGGGCGACGCGTCAGGGGTTGTGCGCTGCTCGTGCTCGCGCGGGTTCGCGGCGATGCTCGCACAGAATCTCCTGGGGGCCGAAGCGGGTGAGGCGGTCGATGACGAGACGGCCACCGACGCGCTGCGCGAATTCATGAACGTCCTGTGCGGAAACCTCGTGACCTCGATCCACGGATCGACGGGCGTCTTCGACATCGGCATTCCGCAGGTGACGGAACTGGAGTCAGCGCCGAGCGAGGCGACGATGGAGCCGATCCGGGCCCGCTTTTCGATCGAGGGCGAACCCGTCATTTGCGAATACATCCCCGGCTAGTCGAGGCGCCCGATGGCCATCGTATCCGACCAACTCAACGACCTGACGCAGAAGGAATACAAGCGGATCGCGGACCTTGTGTACCGCGTCGCGGGTATCAACCTCGGTGAGCAGAAGATGCAACTTGTGCGGTCGCGGCTCGGGAAACGCATCCGAGAGCGCGGATTGAGCACGTATACCGAGTACATCGATCTCGTAGAGGCGGACGCGAGCGGCCAGGAACTGAGCGACCTGCTCGACGCCATCTCCACAAATACGACGCACCTGTTTCGAGAAAACGCGCACTTCGAGTTTCTGCGCGGCGTTCTGGACGAACTCGTCCAAGCCGCGAACGGCAGACAGTCCGTCTGTCGCATCTGGAGCGCGGCGTGCTCAAGCGGCGAGGAGCCGTACTCCATCGCGATTACGGCGGATGACGCGCTGCAGAAGACGCGCAACGTGCAGGTGAAGATACTGGCGACGGATATCTCGACGTCAGTGCTGGCATCGGCTCAGGCGGGCGTGTTTGCCGCGGACCGAATGGCGGCCGTTCCAACCGAGTTCCGATCGCGCTACTTCAAGAAGAACAAGACGGCGACGGGCGAGACCTTCGAGGCCGATCCGAAGCTGCGGAACATGATCACGTTTTCGCACTTCAATCTGATGTCGGAGAAGTTCCCGTTCCGCAACAAGTTCGACGTCATCTTCTGCCGCAACGTCATGATTTACTTCGACAAACCCACGCAGGAGGGGCTCGTCAACCGCTTTGCGCGGCACCTGCGTCCGGGCGGCTACTTGCTGATCGGGCACTCCGAGAGCCTCAACAGCGTCAAGCATCCGTACAACTACGTGCGTCCGACCGTGTATCAGCTACCCCAATAGGCGTGGCGATCATTGATGCAGCCACAATCCGCCATCCGCGTCTTCGCGCTCGATGACCGATCGATGCTGCGCAGCATGCTGGAGGGCTCGCTCAACGGGCTGCGCGATATCGAGGTTGTCGGGCGGTCGACCGAGCCTTCCGACTATCCGGCCGAACTGCTTCGTTCTCACCCCGATGTGATCCTGCTGGGTTTGGGTATGCGAAGCGCTAATCCGCTGAAAGCGATGCTCGATCTGCGCGCCTACTACCCGGCTCCGACGTTTGTCTACGCGCCGCACGGCGTCCAACCCGACGAACGGGCGCTGAGCGCTGCGCAACTGGGCGCGCTGGAAATCCTCGTCGCGCCGCCGCCCAATGACCATGCGCGGCTGCGTGAATTCGCGTCGGAGCTCGCGCAAAAAATCCGCATCGCCGCACGCGACGCGCGCCCCGTGGATCTCACGAAAGTCAGAGTCGCGTTCCGTGTGGCCACACCGCAGGCGCCGCCCGCGCGCCAGCCGGAGCGGCTCGAGCGAACGCCGGATGTCATCGTCGCATTAGGAGCGTCAACCGGCGGCGTAGAGGCGATCCGGGCGTTCCTGCAGGCCGCCCCGCTGAATTTTCCGCCGATCGCGATCGTGCAGCACATGCCGGCGGGCTTTACGGCGAGCTTCGCGGCCCGACTGAACGCAATTTGCGGTCTGAAAGTGCGCGAGGCGGTAGAGGCCGACCGCATGGAGCCGGGTCAGGTGTTGATCGCGCGCGGCGACACCCACCTGACACTGCGCCGCGCCGGCGACCACTACATCGTTCGTTACACACACCAGAACAAAGTCAGCCTGCACTGCCCAAGTGTAGACGTGCTGTTCGACTCTTTTGCGAGCGCTGCCGGCGCCCGCGGCGTGGGCGTTTTGCTCACGGGCATGGGCGAAGACGGAGCGCGGGGATTGCTGGCGATGCGGAAAGCCGGCGCGCTCACGGCGACCCAGGACCGCGCGTCTTGCGTGGTGTATGGCATGCCGAAGGTCGCTGATCATCTGGGCGCAAGTGCGATCCACGGGCGGCCCGAAATGCTGCCCGGCATGCTGCTGCGCGAACTCCAGAAACGCGAAACGCCGGCCACTGTTTGACGCAGGTCGCAGCCCCGACTCACGCGATCTGTTTCTGAAAACGCGCGACGCTCAGGCTCAACAGCGTAAGGCCACATACACCCAGCCCGACGACGCTCGTCCATATGTCCGCGAGTCCGGCGCCGCGCAGAATCACGCCGCGCAGAATCTCGATGAAATACGTCACTGGAATCGCGAACGAGATCAGATAGATCGGCAAGGGCATTCCCTCGCGCGGGAACACAAATCCGGACAGCAGAATCGACGGCAGGAAAATAAAGAATGTCATCTGCATGGCCTGAAACTGGGTAGTCGCGGAAGTGGAGATAAACAGACCCAGGGATAAATTGGTGGCGATGAACAACAGTGACGCCCAGAGCACGTCCAGCCGGTCACCACGCAGTGGCACCTGGAACAGCAGCCAGCCCAGCCCCAGAATTATCACCACCTGGATCAATCCAATAATGACATAGGGAGCAATCTTCCCCAGCATCAGTTCCGTGGTCCTGACCGGCGTATTGATCAACAGTTCCAGATTACCCCGTTCCCTTTCCCGCACGATGGCGACGGCAGTGAACAGCACCATGGTCATGGTAAGAATTACGCCCACCAGGCCCGGTACGATATTGACCGCGGAACGGCGTTCCGGATTGTAGTAGTTGCGAACCTCGAGGAGGCCCGCCGGTGAAGCGCTGCGCCGCTGTGTATCGAAGCCCATTGCAATCGATGTCAGGCGCTGCCCGACGCCGAGAATAATCGGGTCGGTACCATCCACCAGCAACTGCGCAGCCTGACGATCACCCTCGATCACGCGGCGGTCGAAATCCGGCGGAATGTAGAGGCCGATGGCGATCTGTCCACTGTCCAGCAGCGTTTCCAGCTGCAGCGGAGAATCAACCCGATCGCGAAAGACCAGCACCTGGGAGGCATTGATGTCGGCGATCAGCTGCCTGGATAAATGCGTATCGGCCTGATCCACCAGCGCTGCTCGCAGGTTTCTGACATCGGTGTTGATGGCATAACCAAACAGGGTAAGCTGGATCAGCGGAATGCCGACTATCATGCCGAAGGTCAATCGGTCCCTCGACAGCTGCAGCAATTCCTTGCGCATGATTGCAAAAATACGCAATAGAGATTTCACGCCGCCTGTTCCTCCTGCCCCCGCATTTCGGTAACCGCCACGAATACATCTTCGAGGCTCGGTGGAACCTGTTCCACGTGACCCTCTATGTGCTTTTCCCGTAACGCCGACCTGACCAGCTCCGCAGGCTGGGCAATGGAATCCGGTATCATTACTCTCAGCCGCACACCGAGTTGTGTGACACTGGCCACCTCGCTCAGGTCATTCATGGCGATTCGGGCCCGGTTGGCGTCATCGGCAATGATTTCCACGATGCTGGCACCGATCTGCCTGCCCAGATCCCGGGGCGATCCGTCAGCCACCTTGACGCCGCGGTGAAGAATTGCCAACTGATGACAGCGTTCCGCTTCGTCCATGTAGTGAGTCGAAACCAGGATCGTGGTTCCCTGCTCGGCAAGTCCGAACAGTATCTCCCAGAAATCCCGGCGGTTCTGGGGATCCACGGCACTGGTCGGCTCGTCAAGAAACAGCATTTTCGGTTCGTGGAGTATGGCCGCAGCCAGGGCCAGTCG
>JAGQOO010000261.1 GCA_020427345.1 Phycisphaerales bacterium
CCACGCCAGCGCGACCCCGTCATACGTGCTCGTGCCGCGCCCGACTTCGTCCAGAATCACCAGGCTATGCCGCGTCGCGTTATGGAGAATGTTCGCGGTCTCGGTCATCTCGACCATGAAGGTCGATTGCCCGCGCGCCAGTTCGTCGCTCGCGCCGACGCGCGTGAAAATGCGATCCACAACCCCCAACCGCATCGCGCGCGCCGGTACCCAGCAGCCGGCGTGCGCCATCAGCGTCAACAGCGCGACCTGCCGAATATATGTGCTCTTGCCCGCCATGTTCGGCCCGGTGATCAGCGCCAGCGCCGCGGCGCCGACCTGCAGACTTGTATCGTTCGGCACAAACCGCGCGCCAAGCGTTTGCTCTATCACCGGATGCCGCCCGTCGGTAATCTCCAACGTCGCGTCGTCGACAAACTCCGGTCGACAATAGTCGCGCCGCGCCGCCAACTCCGCCCAGCCGCACAGCGCGTCCAGTTCCGCCACAGCGGCGCAGACCCGCTGCAGCGCCGCGGCGTGTTGCAGCGTCTCCTCGCGCAATTCGCAGAACAGGTCATATTCAAGCAGCTGCGCCCGCGACGCTGCCGAGAGCACGTCGCTTTCATACCGCTTCAGTTCGTCCGTAATGAACCGTTCGCAGTTCTTGAGCGTCTGTTTTCGCTGATAGTCCGCCGGCGCGCGGTCACGATTGGCGTTGGAAATCTCGATGTAATAGCCAAAGACGCGCGTGTACCCGACTTTGAGGTTCGCGATACCGGTGCGCTCAATCTCACGCGCCTGATAGTCCGCCAGCCAACGCGCTCCATTTGTGCCGATCAGCCGCAGTCGGTCGAGTTCGGCGTGATGCCCATCCGCGAATATTCCGCCATCCCGCATCGCGATCGGCGCTTCTTCCGAAAGAACGCCGCGCAGGCGCTCGCCGATCTCATCCACGCCCGCCAGACGATCGACCAGCGCCGCCGCGCGTGGGCTGACGCTTGACAGCATGTCGCGTATCGGCCCGAGCGCCGACAGCCCGTCGCCCAGCGCCCGCATGTCGCGCGGCGTTGCTCGCAACACGCCCAAGCGCCCGACCATCCGCTCCATATCGCCGACATCGCGCAGGGCCCTGCGCAGCGCCGTCCGCGGCGCCGACGCCGCCCGCAAATCGCCGATCAGCGCCTGTCGCCCGCGAATGACTTCGATGTCGCGCAGCGGGTACAACAGCCATTGCCGCGTCAGCCGCGCGCCCATCGGATTCGTCGAGTAATCCAGCGCGCCAACCAGCGCGCCCGACCGACCGCCCTCGCGCAACGTCCGCTCAATCTCCAGCGAGCGCAACGTTACCTGGTCGAGCGTGACAAACGCGCCGTCCTGCACGCGTCGCGGCGGCTGCAAATGCCGCGCGGCGCCGCGCTGCGTTTCATCGACAAATGCCAGCAACGCCCCCGCCGCCTGCAACGACGCGTCCATGTGCTCGAACCCGAAGCCGCGCAGCCCGCGCGTTTCGAATTGCCGCGTCAGCAGCTGCTCGGCGCGCTTCGCGCCAAAGTCCGCCGCCGGTCGGACCGTCACCGCCGCGCCGACGCGCTCGGACAATTCCGCCTCGCGCGGATGCGGCCCGACTCCGAGCCCTTCGGGCAGAAGGATTTCCGCCGGCCCGATCCGCGCCAGTTCGTCGACCAATTGCGGCTCCGGCAGGACGCGCACCGTGAGTTGGCCGCTGGCGAGTTCCAGCGCCGCGATGCCGACCTCCGCGTCATTCTCGAACACGGCGACAACGATGTTGCTCGCCGCGCGCTCCAGTAACGCGTCATCCGTCAATGTGCCGGGCGTGACGATCCGCACGATTTCGCGCCGCACCACGCCTTTCGCCTGCCGCGCGTCCTCCACCTGCTCGCTGATCGCGACACGCTCGCCCGCCGCCACGAGTTTGGCGAGGTAGCCCTCCAAAGCGTGATACGGAATTCCCGCGAGCGGCGTGCGCCCCTTGTCGCGGCTGGTCAGCGTGATGCCGAGCAGTTTCGCGCAGTGTTGGGCGTCGTCGTAGAAAAGCTCATAGAAATCGCCCATGCGGAACAGCAGAATCGCGCCGGGAACCTGGCGTTTCTGTTCCCAGTACTGCCGCATGGCGGGCGTGAGGTCATCGAGATCGGTCGGCGGCCCGGCGGGCATACGGCCGTCGCCATCGATTGCCGCGTCGACGGACTGAGAGTGATCCTGAGTTGTGGGTTTGTCGCCGTTCGCCATCGCTGGGCGCAATTTAAGGGCCGCCCCGGTTGGGGACAAACGCGGCCCACAAACTGCTGTTCAATCAGCCTGTGGACCTCGAACCGACGGCTCCCCTTACGCCCACCCGCTGTGCATCCGCGGCCCGGGCGTCTGCTGTTTCACGATCTTCGCTTCCTGATTCAGCATCCAATCCCACCGTTTCTCGACATCGTCCGCCGTGTGCAGGTCGCGGGCGCGTTCCAGAAACACGCGGTAGTGCCCGTTTTCCGACGCCCACAAGCCCGCGTACAGCTTCGCCAGTTCGCGGTCATCGCAGAACCGCGACAGCATTTCGAACCGCTCGCATGAACGCGCCTCGATTAGCGCCGACACCAGCAGCCGGTCGAGCAATTCGCGCGTGCCCTGACCGTTGCGGACAAGTCGGCGGAGGCTGTTGGCGTAGGGGCTGCGATGGCCCTTGGTCAGCCGCCCGCCGCGCCGCGCGAGGATGCGCGTCACCACGGCGAGATGCTCGACCTCGTCCCGCGCGATCGATGTCATCGTCTGCACCCACTTCGCCGGCGGCGTCGGATCCGGCCAGCGGTTCAGCAACTCCAGCGCGTTAGTTGCCGCTTTCTTTTCAAGATGCGCATGGTCATTGAGCAACTCGAGCGGTTCTTCAAGGGCCTGGCTCGCCCAAACGTCCGGCGTTTTCAAACGCAGCGGCAGGTCTACGGTAGATGGCTTGACTGGCATTGCGGCATCTTAGCGAGCCGCGCGCAGAGTATCACCGGCGTCCTCGCCGGTCTTTGTCCCGTCGTCTCGGCATTCGGGCCGGCGAGACGCCGACGCTACCGGTCGGGAACTGGGCGGCCGCGCGTCAACGCCGCACGCGCGACTTCGATCGCCAGTATCGCGTAGAACGGAACAAACATCGCCGCGCCGACCCACGCCGGCGCCGCCCACTCGCCAGTGAGTTCGCGCATACGCTCCGCCTCCAGCATCAGCGGCGACAGCGCGATCAGGCTCAGCCACGCCCAACTCACCCGTCCGCACAAGGCCGGCAGCAGCCACGTCAGATACCAAGCGTGGATTGTCGGCGCGAGCGCGATCACCGGGCCGATGGCAAGCAGTTGGGCGAGATCGCCGCGAATGCGCGGCATTGCGGCGGCGAGCGCCAGCGCGCCGACAATCACCAGTGTCAGCCAGTCAGCGCCATTCACACCGACGTGCGCGAGCAGCCATTGCCGCGTGAAGTCGAACACATGGAAACCTCGCGCAAAGCCGCGGAGCGGCGCAAGCATCTCGCTGCCGGCGTCGATGTACAGCAGCGCCGGCGCACAGGCGACGAAAGCGGCGGCCCCAAGTCCGAAGAGAACCCGCGTCAGCTTGGCGGGTTCTTGTTCAGGCAAACGCGCTTGGTCGCCTCCGCGCCAAAGTCGCGCAATCAGCCACGGCGCCAGCACAATCGGCACGACTTTCACGCCGACGGCAAAGCCCCACGCCGCTCCGCCGATCGCGGCGCGCGTCCGCGTCAAACGCGCCGATGGATCATCAATGACCATCAGCAAACCCGCGAGGCCCAATGCGACGAGACCGTCATAATGCCCCTCGTGCGCAAAAGCCCACATCGTCAACGGCGACAGCGCGTAGACAATCACCCATCGCGGATCCGCGCCGCGCCGCCGCAGCCAACGAATAATCATTAGCAGCGCCGCGACGTCGCACGTGACAAACGCGACTTTGAACACGATCGGCGTCGGGCCAACCGCCGCAATTGCTGTGAACAGGGCCTGCGCGAGCGGCGGATAGATCGCGCGATGGTCGGGATGGTTGATGCGGGGCCAATTGTCGTCACGCAACGGCGCCAGATCGGGATGATCCGGCGCTTTCAGATACGGATTCCCGCCCGCGAGTCGCACGCGCCCTTCCCACATATAGCGGTAGACGTCATCACCCGGGCTCGCCGGGACTAGCGCAACGCG
>JAGQOO010000262.1 GCA_020427345.1 Phycisphaerales bacterium
GGCGCCGTCGGCGACACGCCGTAAGTCGTCGGCAGCCCGAGCAATGTCCGCATTGTGTCGGCCAGGCGCGCCTGCCCGTTCAGGAAACTCTGATGCGCGGTAGCGGTTTGCTGCTGCAAAGCCATCAGCGCGCGCAGGCCCTCCTCGATTGTGGCATTTGCCTGCACTGGCGGCGTCGGGCCGCCTTCCAGCACACCCTGGCGTGTTGTCAGATTGCGATCGGCCACATCGCCTGGCGGAGCGGGAGTGTGGGTTCCATTCGCGCCGCGGCTTGCTGCGCGTTCCGATTTGCTCACGTTTGTTTTCTGATTCATCTGAGTGGCGCCTATGGGAGCCGGCGCGACCGCACCGCGTCGCTCGCCTGTTTCGGTCTTCTTGGGCGCGCGATAATTGGCGCCTATTAGTTCAACGGACATCTTGTAGTTCATCTCGGGCGGAGGAGGACCTTCCCACGCGTGCAGATCGACTGCGTGCCCCACCACGACGAGCAGCGCCAGAACGCGAGCCAGATCAACCACGCCACACTTTTGCCCGCAGGATCCGTCGAGCGCGATCGCGCGATGCGGAAGGTCCGCGAGCGTCTGCGTGACGAAATTGGTGAGCACGTTCTTCGGACCGACTTCGACGAAGGTGCGAACCCCGGCGTCATACAGGCGGCGGATCTCGTCCATGAAATGCACGGGACGCGTCAGTTGCCGCGCCAGCAAATCGCGAATCGCATGCGGATCGAGCGGATAGCGGCCGGCGGTCACGTTCGAAAAGACCGGGATACGCGGCGCCTCAACGCGGACCGCGTCGAGCGCAGCGCGGAAGCGGCGCTGTGCGGGCTCCAGAACCGCCGTATGAAACGCCGCCGATACCTTGAGCAACGTCGACGGCCACCCGCGAGCGTTTTTGAGCCACGCCGCGGCGGTCTCGATCGCGGTGCGCGGACCGGACAGGATTGCCTGCCGCGGCGCATTGCGGCTGGCGAGAGTGATGTCACTCGGCGCGTCGGGCGCGGATAGTGCCGCTTCAATCTCATCAACCGGCGCATGGACCGCGAGCATCGCCCCGGCGCCATCGTCGGCAGCATGCATCGCGGCGCCGCGCTCAGCGGCCAGACCCGCGAGCGTGGCCTCGTCGATCACGCCGGCGGCGTGCAGCGCTGTCAATTCCCCGAAGCTGTGCCCCGCGACGCAGTCCGGCTGGACGCCGAATCGCGCGAGCGTGTTCTGCATCGCGACGCTGACGGCGCCGATCGCGGGCTGGGCGACATGCGTGCCTGTCAGCGCCCGCTCTTGCGCGGCGCGTGTGTCGCTGTCGAAGGTCGGCGTCGGAAAAATGTAGTCGCTGAGGCGTTGATCAATTGCGCTGTTGAACGCCGTCGACGCGTCTGCAATCGCGTCGTGCGCTTCCGGGAACACGCACGCCAGATCGCGACCCATTTCGACGTACTGACTGCCCTGCCCGGGAAACAGGAGCGCGAGATCGCCGGCCGGTTGCGGGCCGCCGAAGAACACGTGTGGCGTGTGCCACTCGGCCACGAGCCCGTTTGTTCCAATGGCGTTGCTCGCTTCGGCGATCAGATCAACGAGGCTGACGTCGCGCGGCGCCACGATGACAAGCCGTAACGGACTTTGGTTGTCAAACGCATCGCGCGAGGCGTGGGCGCGCCGCGCATGATCACTCGCGTCCGCCGCGGAGTCAGCGAAGGCGCGCCACTCTGAGAGCTGGCCGCGCAATTCAGATTCATTACGCGCGGAAATGGCGATCAGCTCGACCGAGCCATCCCACGCGGCTTCCCGCTCACTCGTCGGCGTCTCTTCGAGAACGGCGTGAAAATTACTGCCCCCAAAGCCAAACGAACTCACGCCCGCGCGACGTGGATGATCGGCGTCCGCGAACCAAGGCCGCGACTTCGTCGGCAGGAAAAACGGGCTTTCGGCGAGATCGAGCTTCGGATGCGGCTCGGCGACTTTCGCCGTCGCCGGAATCACGCGCTGCTTTAACGCCAATACCGCTTTGATCAGACTCGCCGCGCCGGCGGCGGCCTTGGTATGGCCGATTTGCGACTTTACTGAGCCGACCGCACACCATTGACGCGCATCGCGCGCGTCGTCGTAAACAGCGCGCAGCCCTTCAAACTCGACCGCATCGCCGACTTTTGTTCCGGTGCCATGCGCTTCGACAAGCTCGATTGACGCTGGCTCTACGCCGCTGACGCGATACGCGTCGCGCAAGGCGAGCGCCTGACCGCTGGCGAGCGGCGCGTAAATACTCTGGGATCGCCCGTCGCTCGCCGCCCCGACGCCGCGCAGAATCGCGTGAACGCGATCGCCGTCGCGCTGCGCATCGGCGAGCCGCTTCAGCACGAGCATGCCGACGCCTTCGCCGATCACGGTGCCGTCGGCGTTGGCATCGAACGGCCGCGCATCGCCCGCCTCCGACAGCGCCTGCGTGCGGCTGAAGCACATGAACATGAAAATGTCGTTGAGCGCGTCGACGCCACCGCTGACGATCATGTCGGCGCGGCCGGCGTGCAGCTCCAATGCGGCAAGATGCAGGGCGCTCAGTGAACTAGCGCAGGCCGCGTCAACAACGCAGTTCGTGCCGCGCAGGTTCAAACGATTCGCAACCCGACCGGCGACGACATTGCCGAGCAGGCCGGGGAACGAGTTTTCCTGCCATTCGACATATGTATCGCCCATGCGCCGAACGGCGTCTTCCGCGACATCGGGCGCCACGCCGGCCTCGATCATGGCCCGGCGCCAATGCGGATGTCCGAGACGGGCGCCAAGCGGGATCACGAGTTCCTGCGTGCCGGTAACGCCGAGGATGACCCCGGCGCGCTCGCGCTCAAACTCGCGCGATTGTCCATAGCCGGCGTCGTCAAGCGCATTGCGCGCGACCATCAGACTCAGCAGCTGGGCAGTGTCGGTCGCTTCGAGCACGGTCGGCGGAATGCCGAACGACACCGGGTCAAACTTCACCGGTTCGAGAAATCCGCCGCGACGGCAATACGTGTGATCCGGGCGAGCGCGGTCGGCGTCGTAATAGTCCTTCAGCGACCAATGCGTGTCGGGCACGTCGCGAATCGCGTCCTCGGTCCGCCGCAGCAGGCGCCAATACTGCTTCAGCCCCTGCGCATTCGGGAACATGCACGCCATTCCGACGATCGCGATCGGCGTCTGCGTGGGTGTTGCGTCGCGCTCGCTCATGCGGGCTCCGTTTCGGATTCGCTCATCAGCGCGTCAATCTCATCCGTTGGCATTGGGGCGAATCGCCGGGCTTCCGGCGGCAATGACACGCCTTGCGCGGCGATGATGCTCGCGCGCGTCAGCGTCGCCGCGCCGAACATCAGGTTCTTTGCGATGGCGACAACGTTGCGGCTTTCCGCCGCCTCCAGGCACGATCCGCGCGCCCATTCGTTGAACGCGCCCATCGCCGGTCCGCACCACACCTGGTAATCAATCTTGCGTGACGCGTCGCCGCGATTGGCCCAGTTTGAAGACTGACCGAGATACGAGCGGAACACCAGGGCCATACGGTGGCGCTCGTCACGCGCGGCGCGATCAAGCTGCGCCGGGTCGCGGCCTTCGAAGAATGCCCGCGTTGAACGCCACGCTTCGTCAAACGAGCAACGCAGCATGTCGCGCTCGACCATACCGCGTTCGCGCTCCGGCACATCGGCGTAGCGCTCATACGCGCGATACAAGTCGTACAGCCGCTTGGCGCGCTGCGCAAACATCGTGCCGCGACGGAGCACCTGCACCTGCACGCCCATCTCGAACATATCCGCCGCCGGCGCCATCGCCACATCCGCTTGCTGCGCCTCGCACAGCATCTGCCGCACGGCGCCGGATGTGCCGGCTTCGACGCAGGCCTGGTTGATCGAGCCCGTCAGCACATAGGCCGCGCCCATCGAAAACGCCGCCGCGACAGAAGCCGGTGTCGCGATTCCGCCCGCCGCCCCGACGCGCAGCGCGCGGGGATAGCCGTACGTCGATTGAATCTCGTCGCGCAGCGCGAGCATCGTCGGCAAGAGCGCGACCAGCGGGCGGTTGTCCGTATGCCCGCCGGAATCCGCCTCGGCGGTCAAGTCCTCGGCCACCGGTAGCTGTGCCGCGAGTTCAGCCTGCTCCGCGCTCAAGGCCCCTTCGCGCACCAGTTCCGCCAGCAT
>JAGQOO010000263.1 GCA_020427345.1 Phycisphaerales bacterium
GCAGCACGATCATGTACACGTCCGGGTGATTCGTCGAAATGCCATGCGCCAGCTGCTGCAGCAAGATCGTCTTGCCGGTGCGCGGCGGGGCGACGATCAGGCCGCGCTGGCCGCGCCCGATCGGCGTAAACAACTCAACTACGCGCATCGATACCGGGCCGCCCGGCGTATCGAAATGAAGGCGTTCGTCGGGGTCGATCGCCGTCGTCTCCTGGAGTGGCGGTGGGGGCGTCCATTCGTCGATCGGCACATCGTTGACGGCCGTAACGGATACGAGTTGGACGACGCGTGTCCCGTTTCGGTCACCGGCCACGGTCTCGCCGGTTACCGTCTCGCCGCCGCGCAGGCCGTGCTTGCGGGCGAGATCAGCCGGGACGGTGGGGTCTTCATGATGGGGAACGAGGTGGCGGTTCAAATCGCGCAGCGCGCCGCCGGCGCCGCTTGCCTCGTAAACGCCGGTTCGCAGGCCGGCCGCTTCTGTCGAGACGAGTTTCTGGGGCGGAGCCTGCGGAGCGCCGCCGCGATCGCGTCCGCCGCCACGGAAGTTACGCCTGGGGCCACCGCGTCCCGCCGGGCGTCCGCCGCCATCGCCGCGTCCGCCACCGCCACCATTACCGCGGCCACCACCTCCGCCGTTGCCGCGTCCGCCGCCGTTGCCGCCGCCATTTCCGGGTGGGCCACCACCCCCACGCCCCCGCGCGGGGCCGCGTCTGCTGCGATTGCCGCCGCCTTGACCGCCTCCCTGGCCCCCACCTTGGCCACGATTGCCGCCGCCGGGCTGCCCGCCGCCTGGGCGCCGCCCGCCGCGCCGTCGTCCCGGCCCGGGTCGCGAGTTGTTTGACGGTTGCGCGGCATCGCTGCGCCCAATGGCGCCATGGGCCGGCGCCGCGCGCATCTCATTGTTCATTCTTGAACCATCCCCAAGGCGTCCGACGGAAACTCAGGACGCGAAAAGCACGAATAGCAGGCGTCGGTTGTGGCTCGGATCCGGGTCTGGCTGTCGACGCCGGTTGTCGGGCAGTCGAAGCGTATCTTTGGGGGATAAGACCCGCGATGAGATGGATTATTGCCCAACCTGACCCGACATGCAACCCATCATCCCTGCCCGCTTGAGAGCAGGTCGTGCCAGTCATCGGGCAGGCCGGTCGGGCGTCCATCGGCGGCGACGAGGACCAGCGTCGAACGCGCCTCGCACAGTGTTTGCCCGTCGCGGCGCAGGTCGTAATGGTGTTCGACGCGGACGCGCGTGAACTTCTCAACGCTGGTGATCAGCAGGAGATCGTCGTCGTACCGTGCCGGTTGGCGATATTGAATCTCCATACGGGCCACGACATAGAACAACCCGCGCTCTTCCATGTCGCGATAGCGCAGCCCGGACAAACGCAACAGCTCCGTCCGCCCGATCTCGAAATACACCAGATAACGCGAGTGGTGCAGATACCCCATCGCATCCGTTTCCGCGTAACGGACACGCACGTTTATCTCACACGATGGGAGGCCCGGCGCGTCCAAGCGCTATGTCGCCGGGTTCTTGTGTGTGCCGTCGCACCAGGGCGGCGTCGCGGTGCGATGGCATTGGCAAATGGCCTTTTTGCCCTCGGCGTCTACGTCGCACACGCAGGGCGTAAGGCCGGTCTGATGACGGCTATGGGCGCCGTCGCAATACGGAAGTCGTTCGGACAGGCCGCATTGGCAGTACGCCTTCGTTCCCGGCGTCTCCTGAATGACGATCGGCTTATCGCCGTGAATGGGCTCGCGCATGTCACGATCTCCGCAGGGGTTGGACCGTTCGCGCCGGCCCGCGCTTCGCGTCGACCGGCGTGGCAGGTATAAGGTTGGTTTGCGGGAGCGTCAAACCGCTTTCGGCACGGCTGTGTCGCGCGGTGGCGCCTTGTCGCGGGCGGGTGGTACGAGAGTCGCGCGTGGTGGTACGGGTGTCGCGCGCGGGTGGTACGGGTGTCGCGCGTGGGTGGTACGGGCGTCGCGCGTGGGTGGTACGGGCGTCGCGCGTGGGTGGTACGGGTGTCGCGCGTGGGTGGTACGGGCGTCTCGCCCGTTTGGAGCCAGCAGGAATGACCAACGCCGAGCTGTCGCGCATCTTCAACGAAGTCGCCGACATGCTGGAAATCGAGGGCACGGACTTCTTTCGCGTCAACGCATACCGCCGCGTCGCGCGCACGATTGACGACCTGCCGTCGGAAATCGCCGATCACCCGCGCGACAGACTCGAGGAGCTCCCGAACGTCGGAAAATCGCAGGCGGCGAAAATCCACGAATTGCTCGAAACGGGCCGGCTGGAGCAGCGCGAAAAATTGGCGCGCGAGGTGCCCGAAGGCCTGCTGCGCATCCTCGAAATCCCCGGTACGGGACCGAAGCGCGTGCGCCAGCTGTGGAAGGAACTGGACATTACATCCATCGAATCGCTGAAGAGCGCGATCGAGGATGGGAGTGTCGCGGAACTCAAGGGCCTTGGCAAAAAGACGGCCGACAAGATGCTGGAGGGCATCGCCTTTCTCGAACGCAGTTCCGGCCGCACGCGCCTCAGTCAGGCGTGGCCGCTGGCCGAGACGCTCTGCGCCGCCATTCGCAAGCTGCCCGGTGTGAAGCGCGTCGAAGCGGCGGGGTCGCTGCGGCGCGGGCGCGAAACCGTGCATGATGTCGATCTGATCTGCGTCGCCGATAATCCGCCGAAGATCGTCGAGGCGTTCACAAAGCTCAGCGGCGCGAGCAAGGTCATCGCGGCGGGTGACACGAAGGGCTCCGCGCTGTTTGCCATCGGCGAGGACCGTGAGATTCAAGTCGATTTGCGTGTCGTCGAAAAGGACGCCTTCGGCGCGGCCTTGCTGTACTTCACAGGTTCGAAGGAGCACAACGTCCGCCTGCGCGGCATGGCCCAGAAACGCGGCTGGACGCTGAACGAATATGCGCTGACTGAGGAAGAAACTGGCAGGGTCGTCGCGTCCAAGACTGAGGAGGACATCTACAAAGCGATTGGCGTTCCGTGGATTCCGCCGGAGTTGCGCGAGGATCGCGGCGAGTTGGAGTGGACTGAGACACCCACGGACCTGATCACGGTCGAGGACATTCGCGGCGAACTGCACGCGCACACAACCGCCAGCGACGGTCGCCATTCGATCGAACAGATGCTCGAAGCCGCAAAGAAACGCGGCTACTCGTACCTGTGCATCACGGACCACTCCACTTCGAGCGTGATCGCCAACGGCCTGACGCCCGAGCGAATGGCCGAGCACGCGGCGGCTGTGCGGGCTGCGGGAAAGCGCGCGAAGTTTGACCTGTGGATGGGTTCGGAAGTCGACATCCTACCCGACGGCTCGATTGACTATGACGACGAAACGCTTGCGACACTCGATTGGGTGATCGCCTCGGCCCATGTCTGGCCGCAGGCGAGTCTTGAGCACAACACCGAGCGAATCATCCGCGCGATGCGCAATCCGTATGTCAATGCGATCGGCCATCCGACCGGCCGCCTGCTGGGCCGGCGCGAGGAAGCCGCGCTGGATATGGACGCGATCTGCCGCGTCGCCGCCGAAACCGGAACAGCGCTCGAGATCAACGCGACCGGCCATCGACTCGACTTGAGCGACCGTCACACGCGCCTCGCGCGCGAGCGCGGCTGCAAGATCGTCATCAACTGCGACGCGCACTCGATCGACGGGTTTGAGCAGATGCGTTACGGCGTCGTAACCGGCCGCCGGGCGGGCCTGCGGAAAGACGAGGTTGTCAACACATGGCCAGCTAAGCGCGTGCGCGAGTTCGTGGCGGCGAAGCGAGAACGCTGAACGGCTAATCCCGCCGGTGCTCGGCGACCACCTCTGAGGTCATTCCGCCGCGCGGTTTCCAATCCGTCGTCACCCGCATCCAGCGCGGGGCCAACCGCGCTACGAGGTCGTCGAGAATCCGGTTCGTCACGGCCTCGTAGTAAATCCCCTCGCCGCGAAACGCCTGCAAGTAGAACTTCAGGCTCTTCAGTTCGACGCAGATCCGGTCGGGCGTGTATTCGATGATGACGGCGCCGAAGTCGGGCTGGCCCGTTACCGGGCACATGCTCGTGAACTCGGGCGCTCGATGTGTGATTACATAATCCCGCGATGGCGACGGGTTATCAAACACTTCCAGGCTT
>JAGQOO010000264.1 GCA_020427345.1 Phycisphaerales bacterium
ACCGCTTTCAAGCGCTCCTCAAACTCGCCGCGGTATTTCGCGCCGGCGATGAGGGCGCCCATGTCGAGCGCGATGATGCGCTTGTCTTTCAGCGCTTCGGGCACATCGCCCGCGAGGATGCGCTGCGCGAGGCCCTCGACGATCGCGGTTTTCCCGACACCCGCCTCGCCGATGAGCACCGGGTTGTTCTTCGTGCGCCGCGCCAGCACCTGCATGCAGCGGCGGATTTCATCGTCACGGCCGATGACCGGATCGAGTTTGCCTTGCCGAGCGAGCGCGACGAGATCGCGACCGTAGCGCTCCAGCGCCTGATAGGCGCCTTCGGGATTCTGGCTGGTGACTGAGGCGTTGCCGCGAATGTCGCGCAATGCGGTCAGGATGTCCTTCCGCGTGACCGCTGACAGCCGGAGTATCTCCTTGGCCTCGCTACGGATCTCAGTCAATGCGATCAGGAGGTGCTCGCTGGAGACATACTGATCCTTCATGCGTTCGGCTTCGTTCTGGGCGGCGCGAAAGACCTCGGTCAGTTGGCCGCTGGCGGAAAGCGATCCGCCGCGGGCCTGGGGCAGGCGGCCAATCTCGGACTCAGTCATTTGGCGAGTTTGAGCGACCTTGGCGCCCGCCTTTTCGAGCAACGGCGTGACGATGCCGCCTTCGACCTTGGGATCGATCAGCGCCGCAAGCAGGTGCAGCGGCGTGTATTCCGGGTTGCCCCGCGCCTGGGCGATCTGAGAGCCGTGCTGGACGGCTTCGGCTGCCTTGACGGTGAATTTGTCGAGATTCATAGCGTTCCTTTCCGCGCGGCGCCTGAGTAAACCCGCAACGCCGCCCTCCGGCATTTGGGGATGACTGCAATTCACGCGCCAATTGGGTCCTGCGGCCGTAACTGGCTTGCCGGAAATGAGTTATGGTCATGTGATGGTCGCGGGGAGCCCGCCAGTTTGGCCGCGTGAGCGACAGATCGGCGGCTCACTTCCTGCCGATTCGCGCCCGAAACGGTTGAGCGACAGGGACTTACGCCGAATAATAAGGCGTCGAGGCGGCGCCCCGCACATCGCGGCGAGGGTTCCAGGGACGATGAACGGAGTGAAAGGCCGATGAAGGCGACCCCGCGCGCGTTTGCGCTCCTTTTGGCAGTCGGGCTGGTTCTGTCTACGAGTTGCGTTCCGGCTTCGACGCCGATGGACAACACGCCGATTACCGCCGCTCAGGCGTCGGCCCCGACGCAGATCGAGGTCGGCAAGGCGGCGACGCTGTCGGCGACCATCGACGGCGGCGGCGCGGATGTGACGTACGCCTGGTATCAGACATTTGGCCTAGCGGTTGTGTTGCTCGACGCGGATCAAGCGACGGCGAGTTTCGTCGCGCCGTCGGTCGCCCGTGATCAGACACTTCGGTTTCGCGTGGATGTGCGATCGGGCAGCGGGCCCGTGATGAGTTCAAATGTCGAGGTCGTGTTGATGGCCGATCCGGACTTCGGCACGACGGGCGAGCCGACGAATTCGGGTACGGATACCGACCCCAGCCCGCGCGTGCGTCTGCAAACGTCAATGGGGGACATTGTCGTCGAGTTGGATCGCGCCAAGGCGCCGATCAGCGTCGCAAACTTCCTGACCTATGTAGACAGCGGATTTTACGACGACACGATTTTCCACCGAGTGATTGCCGACTTCGTTGTGCAGGGCGGCGGCTTTGTTTCCGGCCCGCGCGAGAAGGAAAACAAGCGGGCCACGATCAAGAACGAAGCCAGCAACGGCTTGCGCAACGTGCGCGGCTCGCTTGCGATGGCGCGCACGAATGACCCGGATTCCGCCCGCAGCCAGTTTTATATCAACCTCGTCGACAACGACTCGCTGGATTATCGCGCCGACTTCCCGGGCTATGCGGTATTCGGCCGCGTCGTTTCGGGCATGGATGTCGTTGACGAAATTGGCATGGTCGAAACATCCGCGCAGCGCGGCTACAACGACGTGCCCGTCGACGAAGTGAATCTGATCCGGGCCCAGCGCGAGTAGGCGTCCGTCGCTCGCGCCCTAACCGAACTGAATACCCTGCGCGAGCGGCAGGTCGACACTCCAGTTGATCGTGTTCGTCTGACGCCGCATATACGCCTTCCACGAGTCCGAGCCCGACTCGCGGCCGCCGCCGGTTTCTTTCTCGCCGCCGAACGCGCCGCCGATTTCCGCGCCGCTGGTGCCGATGTTCGCGTTCGCGATGCCGCAATCGCTGCCGGCGTGCGACAGGAACGTTTCCACTTCGAGCATGTTCGTTGAGAAGATCGCGGAGCTCAGGCCCTGCGGCACGTTGTTCTGCGTCTCGATCGCGGCTTCGAGGTCTTTCAGCGCTTGCGCTTGTGAAACACTGCTGGCGCCCGATCCGTAGCCCATGACGTACAGCAATGGCGCGAACGTCTCATCGCGGACAATGTCGAGCTTCGAGTCGACTTCGGCAATGCACGGACGCACATACAACCCGCCGGGGTAGTCGGGGCCGCTGAGCGCGTCGCCGCCGTAGTGGACCTTGCCGCCGCCGGCCTTCACGGCCTGGATGGCCTTGGTCATTTTGGTGATGGCGTTGTTGTCGACGACGGGGCCCATCAAAGTGCCGGGCTTGCGCGGGTCGCCGATCGGGACCGACTCATATGCGGATTTCAAACGCTTGATCACCTCGTCGCGGACAGACTGATGCGCGATGACGCGCCGTGTGCTGGTGCAGCGCTGACCGGCCGTGCCGACGGAGCCGAACAGGATTGCTCGGGTCGCGAGATCGAGGTCCGCGAACGGCGTGACGATAATCGCGTTGTTGCCGCCGAGTTCGAGAATCGTGCGACCCATGCGCTGCGCGACCACCTGCCCGACATGGCGCCCCATGGCGCATGAGCCGGTGGCGGATATCAGCGGGATGCGCTCATCGCGAATCATGCGCTCGCCGATCGGGTCGACGGGACCATGCGCGAGTGAGAACACCGCGGGGTCGACGTTGTTGTCGCGGCACACCTGTTCGGCGATGCGGATGCAGGCGATCGCGGTCAAGGGCGTTTTCGGCGCGGGTTTCCAGACGGTCGTGTCGCCACATACTGCGGCGACGGCGCTGTTCCACGCCCACACAGCAACGGGGAAATTGAACGCGCTGATAATGCCCACAACGCCGAGCGGGTGCCACTGTTCGTACATGCGGTGACGCGGTCGCTCGGAGTGCATGGTCAGGCCGTAGAGTTGCCGGCTCAGGCCGCAGGCGAAGTCGCAGATGTCGATCATCTCCTGGACTTCGCCTTCGCCCTCGGGCAGAATCTTGCCCATCTCAAGCGTGACGAGCATGCCGAGTTCGGCTTTGACCGCGCGCAGGCGCTCGCCCAGCTGACGAACGACTTCGCCGCGAACCGGCGCCGGTGTCATGCGCCATGTCTTGAAGGCCTCATGCGCGCGGCTGATGATCTGTTCGTATTCCGCTTCGCTGACCTGCGCGACGGCCGCGATGCGCGTGCCGTCGATCGGCGTCGTGACGTCGTATGTTTCGCCGGAGCCGACCCACTCGCCGGCGAAACCGGCGGCGTTGGGCTTGTCTGCGCTCAGGCCGAGGCGCTTCAAAAGGGCTTGCATGTTTTCACCTCATTGGCGCCATTGGCTGGGCCGCGCGCCGTCGAATTCAGGGGAAACAGACGCTATTGGGCGCGCTGGCGGTACAGCGACGGATCGACAACGCCCATCATCTTGTCAGTGTCGAGATTGCTGTCGAGCAGCTCATTGATCTTGGCAACCCACGGCTTCGGGTCGGTCAGCATCTCGTTGTAGTTGACGTCGATCATGGTGATGTGCTTGGCGGTGGCGACCCAATCGTAAAACCGCTTCAGTTCGGTCTCGAAGATGTCGCGGACCTTGGCGGCGTCTTCGGGTGAAGATGTCGTCTTCTTGCCGGACCGCTCCAGCATGACGTCCTGCGACTTGATGACCTCGTCCAGCTCGCGCCGCATGAACAGCACGCGATAGCGGTGCGAATTCGGCAGATCGTAGAGCAGGCGGTAGACCATTTTGACGACCTTGCCGGGGGCATCCTGAAGCCAGGAGGCGTCTTCCTTGGTCTTT
>JAGQOO010000265.1 GCA_020427345.1 Phycisphaerales bacterium
CGAAGAGGGCAAGGTCGAGCGGATCGAGGTCAAACCGCAGGTGCACGAGTTCAAGTTCTCGAAAGCCGCCGGCTGCGAGCCGCACAGCGTGATCATCCTGGCGGAAGGGCGGCTCTTGAACCTCGGCTGCGCGACGGGGCATCCGTCGTTTGTGATGAGCAGCAGCTTTACGAACCAGGTGATCGCGCAGATCGAGCTTTGGACGAATCGGGCTGACTACGACAACGAGGTGTATCGCCTGCCGAAGCGTCTGGATGAGAAAGTGGCGCGCCTGCACCTCGCGCAGCTCGGCGCGAAACTGACGCAGCTGTCGTCGGATCAGGCGGAGTACATCGGCGTTCCGGTGGAGGGGCCGTATAAGCCGGAGCACTACCGGTACTAAGGCGGCGTGTGCCACGGCTCTTGAGCCGTGGCTGATGATGAAAACGAGCGGCCACTGCGCGAAAGCGCGGTGGCCGTTTTGTTGGAACGCGGGCGCCGGGGCGTTCAAAACGCTCGTCGGCCCTCCGGGCCGGGCAGTTTTCGGGCAGATCCCCGGGGCTGAAGCCCCGGTCAAAGGGCGTGGGCCCTTCGGGCCGCCTGAAGCGGCGCAGGTGAGAGCGCCTGCGTTTCATTGGGTTCTACCTTGGCTTGGGGGCACAGTCGTTCAGCGACCAATCCCATTCGAGAAACGCCAACGTTACCGACTGACTTGCCGCAATCCGTTTCGCCACGGCCGGGACATAGCGGGCGATGAATGCCAGCCGTTCCGCGACCGTTTTCCCGAAGTCGTCGCCGTACCACTCAAACAACTTCGTCGCTTGAACTTCGCTCGCGTCAGCATTCGCCTTCAGCCACCTCTCCGATCGCAGCGCGCGGCGCGTTTGATCGTCGAGTTGGCGAATGAGCTTGTCGCCGGTGTACGCCTCCGCGCGTAGCGGGGGGCAGCCGATGCTCGCGCAGTTCAGCGCGAAATGGACACGCGGCTCTTTGAACTCCGGGCGAATCCACTCATTTTCTAGTTGATCGAGGCTGACTGTTCGGCTGCCGATCGTCCATCGGACGGCTTTCCAGCGCTTTTCCTCAGGGATGTCCATGATCGACTTCAGTGGCCAATGATCGAGAATCAGTCTCAGCGTAGCGGCGTTGTACGCGTTGATGAGCAGCGCGAGGCGCTCGTCGCGTGACATGACGGTCAGGTCGGCGGCGGCGATTGACTTTAGGTACCCGTCGAGGCGGTCGGCGTCGCGGGCGAGGGCGGCGTAGGCGACCCAGCCTTCGCGGTCGACGTGCTTTCTTAACAGCGCGTCGAAAGGCGCGTGGCTGAAGGTAGCGGGTTTGGCAGGGCCGGATTGGCCAAAGGCCGCCGAAGGCAGCGCGAGGCAAAGGGCGATCAGCGCGGCTACGCGAGTCGTGTTGCGGGTGTGACGGCCCAGTAGTCGCATGGCACGGGCTCCTTGGTATACGTCAACCGCCGGCGGGAGTTTGTGATTCCCGATGCCGCACCGGGGAGACGTCGTAGGAACGCGATTACCGCTTGATCGCCCGGCTGACCAGCAGCGGCGCCAGAACATTCATTTTTTTCTGCGTGATGTCGGCGAATCCCGCTTCCTTCAACAGCGAGCGCGTGCGTGACCAACTGGCGTGATGGACGTGCTTCTCGACCATCGCGACGCACACATCAAAAATCACCCAGCCGATCACGTTGTCACGAAAGCCGTCGATCAGGACGAGCATGCCGCCGGGGCGCAGCACGCGGAAGAATTCGGCGACTGCGCGCTCCTGATGCGGATAGTGATGAAACGAGTTGCAGCAGGTGACGACGTCGAACGCGGCGTCGACAAACGGCAGGCGCTCCGAGTCGCCGCGCACCGCCATCATTCGTTCGGGCTCATCCGCGGCAGTGAATTTCTCGTGCGCGCGGCGGGCCATGCCTTCGGCGTAATCGAGGCCAACCAGCAGTTCGGCGTCGGGATCGGCCTCGAGCACGGACAGCAATGTGCCGGTGCCGCAGCCAACATCGAGGGCTCGAAATGCGCCTTTGGGACGCTGCGCCTTCCAGCGCAGGATTTCCTCCTGACAGCGGCGGACACTCGGAAAAAAAACGACCTCGTTCAGGCGCGAGCGATCGTACGACAGGGCCCACTTTTCGAAGTGTGAGCGCGCGTGTGTTTTGACCCGTTGGCGATGATGGTCGGTCGGCGCCATTGCTCTTATGCGGCCGCCGGTCTACCCGAAGCGCCCGCGCTCGCGCGCCTGGCCGCCGCTCTGGAACAGCGGCTTTTGAATCTGATTCAGGTAGCCGCTCTGCTGGAAGAACTCCAGCGCCTCCATGGTCGTGCGGAACATCTTGGTGGCGGTTTCGGTGATGAACGGCGACGGCTCGGCGACGGGTTTCCAGACGACGTAGACTTCCTTTGTGCCCTCGTAGGCGTGTTGCAGTTCGCGCTCGACGCCGCTCGACAGTCCCGGCTTTCCGTTGGGCAGTTCGGGCACGAGGCTGACGATCATGTCGGACTGATCGATGAGCTTGAAGTCGCGGGCGTAAATCTGGGCGTCAATGTCGCGGGCGACGCTCGACACTTCGTTGACGTTGAATAAGACGTCGCGATTGTTGACGTTGATGTTGAGTGTTGTTTCGCCACGCTGCGTGGCGGCGCCGGCTTCGAACAGCATGCGCTTTTCGTCGAGGTCGCCGGGGTCGAAGGTGATGAAGTGCTCGGCGAGCGCGTCGCGGAACCCGTCAATCTCCGCGAGCGTGTCGGGCATGTCCATGACGTGCGTCATCGGGAACGACGGATACACTTTCTTCGTTTCCGGCTTGAAGATCAGCCGGTACAGCGATTCGAGCGTATTGTCCTCGATGCCGCGGGCGAAGATGTAGAACGCGCCGTGGCCGCGAATGGCGTTGGCGAGGATCTCGGTCGCCAGTAGTTCCTCCTCGCGCCACACCATGATGTCTTTCAGCGTGTGTGGGACATCGTGATCACGCGTCAGTCGCTCGTGAACGGCGTCGAGGTTGTCGACCAGCGTGATGTACAGATCGGCGTCGAGCGCGACCATGTGATCGTGATCAAAAGCGGGGAACAGTCCGTGTTTCCAACGGAAACACCCGTGCGTGTTGACGATGGCCGTTTCGTGCTGGTCGATGTCGGCGAGGATTTCTTTGAACGTCGATCGGCGGAGCGAATTCAGCCGGCTGAGGGGCAGGTCAAGGATGCGACCGGAGCGGACATCGGGCGCGTCTGCGTACATCATGTCGCCGACGTTGTAGAGCTTGACCGGTTTGTTGTGCGATTGGGCAATCTGCACGACCTTTTCGAGGAACGGCTTTTTGTCGACGCCGACCTGCCCGGTGACGACAACACGTCGGCCATGGGGGCGGGCGGGTCGGAATAATGGGCCAGCGTGGCTCGGCATCGGGGTTTCTCCGTGGGGGCGAGGCCGTTTTTCGAACGGTACCGCGCATTGAAGGGCTAGAAAAGCCGGGCCGAGCGGGGTTTTGGGTTGTTATCTCGGCGCGCAGCTGATCAATAGCTCAATTCGTGATCGTCCGGGTTGTCGGCCAGGACACCCAGATCGACGAGGGCCAGGCGGGCCGCCTTCTGTTCGGCTTCCTTTTTGCTCGGGCCCCACGCGCTCGGATACTGGACGCCGCCGATACTGACGGCGACCTCAAAGCACTTGGCGTGGTCGGGACCTTTTTCGTCGAGCATTTCGTAGCTGGGGGCCATGCCCATTTCGCGCTGGGCGTGCTGCTGGAGCTGCGACTTGAAGTTGCACTGGTGTTCGGAGTCGATCGCGGCGGAGATTTCGTCGCCCATGTGACGCAGGATGAACGTGCGAACGGCTTCGATTCCACCGTCGAGATAGATCGCCGCGATCGCGGCCTCCAGTGCCGCGGCGGCGAGGGAGCGCGGTAGCGGCTCGCCGGGGGACATGCCCTGGCCGAGCAATAGGGACTCGGTCAGGCCGATCTGGTCAGCGATTCGGGCGCATGCCCGGCGTGAGACGACGGCGGATTTGACCTTGGTGAGGTCGCCTTCGAGGGCTTGTGGCAGGCGCTCGTAGAGGGCTTCGCACACGACG
>JAGQOO010000266.1 GCA_020427345.1 Phycisphaerales bacterium
TGCACGTTCACGCGCAAGCAAAAAGCGATGTGGAAGGGCGACTTCACGAAAATCCCGATGGGCATGCCCGGGCTGGAAACGCTGCTGCCACTGACGTATACGCAAGGCGTGCTCAAGCGACGGATGTCGGTGTCACAGATGGTCGACAAACTGTGCACGGCGCCGGCGAAGATCATGGGCATGTTCCCGCGCAAAGGCGCCATCGCGATCGGCGCCGACGCGGACATCGCGATCATCCACCCCACCGCAAAGCGCATAGTCGACTGGCGGAAGATGCAGACGAACTGCGACTGGAGCCCGGTGCAGGGCTGGGAACTGGCGGGTTTCGCCGAGCACACCTTCAGCCGCGGCGCGCACATCACACGGGATTACCAGTTCGTCGGGCGGAACGGGCATGGGCAGTTTGTTCCGCGAACGGGGGTGGGGTATCCGGGCTAGGTATCGAACTGTCGGATGGCCTCGCTACTCAAGGCAGGCAAGATGCCTGCCCCACCCTCTGGAGGCTGAACAAATCGCCACCTTCTGTCGAACGCCCTACCGCGACCCCAGAATCGGCAATCCAGACCCCGCATTGCGCGGCCGCCGCTCCGTCTCAACCGGCCGGTAGTACTGATCGCGCTGTTGCGGCTGCCAGCCGGCGTCGGTGATCAGGCGGCGAATCTCGTCTTCGCTCAGGCGGAACGACGCGCCGGCCTGCGACACGACGTTCTCTTCCATCATCACGCTGCCCATGTCGTTCGCGCCATAGAACAGGGCCAACTGGCCGATCTTCGGGCCCATCGTTACCCAGCTTGATTGCATGGCCGGCACGTTGTCGAGATACAACCGCGAAATCGCCAGCCAGCGCAGATACTCGTCCGCATCCGCCAGCAGGAGGTGCTTGCCGTCCGGCGTCGCCCGACCGCCGTTCGCCGGCGGCGGCATTTTCTTCATGCGACCGAGCGTCGTGCCTTCGGGCTGAAACGGCCAATGGGCGAAGGCCATGAACCCGCCGGTCTCGTCCTGCAGATCGCGAATCAGGCGCATGTGCGCGACGCGCTCTTCGATCGTCTCAATATGGCCGATCATCATTGTCGCGCTGGTCTTCATGCCAACGAGGTGCGCCTCGCGCATCACGGCCATCCACTCAGCCGACAGGGTTTTGCCCTGGCTGATCTTCGCCCGCACGCGATCGGCCAGAATCTCGCCGCCGCCGCCGGGAATCGTGTGCAAACCCGCCTCCTGCAAGCGCAGCAGCACGTCGCGCAGCGGCATCTTGAAGACCTGGTGCAGCGCCCAGATCTCCGGCGGGCTGAACGCGTGAATGTGAATTGACGGATAGTTCTTGCGGATGAAGCGCAGCAGATCGAGATACCACTCGAATGGCAGGCCGTCGCCGGTCGGGTCGTTGGCGTCGGGCACGAGTCCGCCCTGCATCAGAATCTGCGTGCCGCCGATGTCGATCAGCTCCTCGATCTTCGCGCCGATCTGCTCAAAGCTGAGCACATACGCGTCATCATCGCCGGGGTCGGCCTTGAAGTTGCAGAAAATGCACTTGGCGGTGCAGACGTTCGAGTAGTTGATGTTGCGGTCGACGACATATGTGCGGTACGGCTCGGGGTGCATCTCCATCAGCCGCGCGAAGCCGAGCCGCCCCAACTCGTGGATGTCCAACTCATGCCACATCGCGACCGCGTCCGCGTCGCTGATGCGTGAGAAAGTGCGCGATGGCGCTCGGTTTGTTTCACTCGACGCTCGGATCATTCCTCTCGCTCCGCACTGCAGATCAATCGCAACCGTTCCGGCCAGCGAATCGGCGCTGACGCCCCCGCTTCTCCTGTCAACTCCGCGAACCGCTCGACGCCTTCGATCATGCGCGCGTCGAGCGTGAATCGCAGACACCGCGTCAGATACCGCGTCGCCAGCGGTGGCGTCCATCCGAGCGCGGGGCCCTGCTCGGTCGCGATGCGATCCGCGATCGCCACGCCGCGATCCCGCGCGGAGCCAAGCGCTTCAAACAGCAACTGCGTCTCGGCCGGCGAAAAATCGGCGTCGCCGGAGCGCGGCGCGCCCGCCCAGACCGCGAACACAAACGGCAAACCGGTATGCTCGCGCCACGCCCCGCCCAGATCCACCTCGTAGGCGAAACTGCCGCGGGCCGGGTTCACGACTTTGTCGCCGATGAGCAGCACGCTCTCGACGGATTCCGGCCGGGCGCCGTCCGCAAAGGGCACAATCTCAAGATCGCGGTCGAACAATTCCCGCCAGATGACGCGCGCCAGCGCCACTGACGTGTGCGAGTCGCCATCCACATGCAGCCGCGTCAGGGTGTGTGGCGGGCGCTGCGAAAACACGCGGACGGTCATCGTCTCGGCTTCGCAGCCGATGCACGCGTCGGAGACGACGGCATAGCGGCCGCCCGATCGAATCACGTCGATGATCGGGATCAGCGCGACATCGAACGCGCCGTCCGCGAGGCGATCCGCCAGGCGCGACGGCACATCCGTGCTCAGGCGGATTCCGGGCGTTCGGTCCAGTTCGTGGATCAGCGGTCGAGCGTTCAGGAAAGAAACGGCTCCAAGCTCAAGCGCACGGGGTTGTCTGGGCGGTTTGATAGCGGTCATGGCTCGCGGGAAGTATAGTTGCTAACAGGCGCGTGCGGTGGGCAGAGCGCGCCCGGCGACCAAAATTTCAGAAGCTCTGAAAGCGGCTGGAAGCGTATCTCCCCGTGAAACCCCGAGAAAAGGGCTGACGCAATGACTACGCTCAAACGATCGATCCCATTCGTGGCAATGCTGCTGGCGACCGCCGTCGCGACGGCGGAAGACCCCGCCCGCCTGTTCCCCGCCGAGACCAAGATCTTCATCGCCTGGGACGGCGTTTTCAAAGACTGGCCGGGCGTGGTTGATCGGATCGTCGAGAAGTACCCCGAATTCGTCGCTGACGCGTTTGATGAGGATGTCCTCGCCGCACTCCGACTGGCTGAGGATGTCATCCGCCATCCCGGCGCGGTAGGCCTGACCCGCCTCGACATGGAAGGCGATTTCGCGGTCGCCGCGTTTGTTCAGCCGAAGGACGCGGCCGACGAAAAGCGGATGCTGGCCGACCTCGAGCACGTTCTGCAATCTTCAGACTGGGAGATGCAGGATTGTCGGTTATCGGGACACGCCATGCGCCAGGGCGTTCAGGAAGGCATCACGATCAACTGGGGCGCCGTCAACGGCCACGTGCTGTTCGCCGTCGGCGCCAACGGCCTCGACAATGTTGTCGCGCTGATAGACGGCTCGGGCGGCGCGTCACTCGCCGATGACAACTCATACAAAGACGCGATCCGGCGCTTGCCGCCGACGTCGGATGGCGGCGTCGTGATCTACGCAAACGCTCAGAAGATGATGGACATCATTCGCGGCGGCATGGAGAGCGTCGGAGCAGACGCCGAGTTTGTCGAGGCGATTCTCGGCGCGACCGGGCTGTCTTCGGTGCAGTACAAGATCATCCGCTCGTCCGGCGGCTGGAACAACTGGCGTTTTGATGTCTTCGCGCGAATCAATGGCCCGTACAACGGCATCCTCCGCGCCTTCGATCAGAAGCCGCTGACAAAAGAGGATATCAGCCTCATCCCCGAAGACGCCTACATGGCTTACGTCGGCAACTTCGACCTCGCCGCCCTTTGGGAAGAGACGCTGAATGTCATCAGCGAAGTTGAGCCCGGCATGCTGCCGACGGTCGAAGGCGGCATCGAAGCCGCCACGCCGTTCCTCGGCTTTTCGATTCCAAACGACCTGTTTCCGGCGATCGGCGACACGTGGGCGATTTACAACGCGCCGGAGACCGGCGGTCCGCTCGGCTTCGTGATGGTGGTCGACGCGCGCGACCCGCAGAAGCTGTTGGCGGCGGCGCAGCGCATCAACGAACTAATCGATCTCGGCGTCTCCAACGTTGGCGCGCGACTGATCAAGAAGGAAATGAAGCACAACGGCACGACCATCCACTACATGGCCG
>JAGQOO010000267.1 GCA_020427345.1 Phycisphaerales bacterium
GACGAAGAGACGCTGCTGCTGCGCTTCAAAGCCGCCTACGTCTTCGACATCAGCCAGACCGACGGCGAGGAACTGCCGACGATTTCGCACGTCACAGGCGATCCGCGCGAATACACCGAGCGGCTGAAGACGCTTATCGCGGCCAAGTCGATCGTTCTCGAATACGCCGACGACCTCGGCGGGGCGCACGGCCTGTCGGCCGGCGGACGCATCAAGATGCTGACGGGACTCTCGGCGGCCGAAGAGTTCAGCGTGCTGACGCATGAACTCGCCCACGAACTGCTGCATCGCGGCGAACGGCGCGCGACCCTGAGCAAGACCGCCCGCGAAACCGAAGCCGAAGCGGTCGCGTTCGTGGTCAATCACGCCATCGGTCTGACCGGCGCGGTGGATGCTGCCGCCGATTACATCCAACTCTACGCAGGCGAAGCCAAGACGCTGGCCGAATCGCTCGACCACATCCAGAAAACCGCCGCCGAAATCATCGCCGCGATTACGGCCGAGGCCGAAGCCGTTGCCGAAACGGCAAGCGCGTAGCGCGAGCTACCACCTGATCGCTCGCGCTGATTTTGTTCGAGCCGGTCGCAAGACCGGCTCGATTCTTGCTTGCTGTGTCATTCGCGCCATTGAGTTACTCGTGCCCCATCGGCGCACATTTCCTCCATCCAATGTGGCTATAGGGGCCTGTACTTTAGGCCGCGATGCGCCACGAACCTTCGCGCGCTCACAGCTGCTTGATCCCAAGCGGCCACATGTCGACGCGACAGAAACCCCCGCGCTCGACAGCGCTTCCTTACAATATGGCGCGTCCATGACGACCGCCGCCGCGCAGTTCCGTTTTTTCGGCGGAGTAGCCTTAGCCGCTGGCGAATCAATCCCGCCGACCGCGACAATCAGCCAGATAATGAAGAGGACAGCCAATGTCGCTCCGTTCGCCCACATGGCGTACAGAGCTACCGGCAGCGGAAACGCATGGTCGTCCAGGCAAATACCCAGATCGCTAAGGCCCAGTTGTATTCTGAAACGGTGTTCTCGGGTGGAGTACTTCTCAAAGTAACGATACATCACGCCATGAGATGCGCATCCGATGGCATCAAGAACCACGAACAATCCCGCAATCTGCCAGGGGAAATTCTCTTCTTTGGCCCAAAACCCCAATCCGGCGATGTTAAACGTCATCATCACTGCATAGAGGGCGAAGAACTGTCGGGCGGCCATCCTAAGGTTCTCGCTTAGAGCGTCGACGTAGTGTTGTAGCGCCACGCGCTGTTCTGGTGCCATTTCGGTCACAGGGAAACTCCTTTGACGTATGCCGACACTCGTCTCGGCGCGACCAAACGAGAACAATCTGATCACAAACCGCGGACAGGTTGACGATGTCCGGGAACGGCGATCAGTCCGGCGACCTCGTCCACCTTTGAACGAGTCAGTGACCTGATCGGAGAACTCAATCGCCGGATGTTCTCTGGCTCTTGGTGAGCTTCAAACGGTCGCTCCGGTTTGGGCGGTCGTTACCGTGTCAGTCGTCGTTCGAATCGGTGGTCCGCCGCTTGCCGCCGAGATTGTAGTTGTGACTAGGGAGTTTGGGGTAAACCGTACTCGGCCGGTGGGAAAAGACGATCGAAGCCGAACTGGGTTATTCCGCCGGGGCGCTTCTGAGCGAAACTGCGTCAGCGTGCCCCACTCGGGATACCCTTGAGACGTTCGTCCCACTCGCGCTGCGCAGGGGCGCGCTCGATTCTCTGGCGTGCGCGGTTGCGATTGGGGCGGGATTCTCGCCCCCGAAATTCATAACGCCGCAAGCCTGTTTCTCCGCGGTGACTTAGCGGCATTTTGGGAATTCGATGTTGGCAGCCGCCCCACACGGTCTGGGCGATCACGTCGCCGCCGCCCGTGCGTTCCTCGACCACGCGCCAGCCGGCGTAGAAGTACCGCTCCTCGCGGTCGCCGGCCAGCACGCCTTCGGTATCGATCTGCGAGTCCATCACGATGCCGGTTCCCCAGTTCGTCACGGTCTTGCGCGTTGGTGGCATGTCGCCGCAGGCCACCGTGCAATGCGCATTGTAGCATCGCTGTTCGACGATTCATGTTCTCCTAACGGCAGCGAAGGCGCGGCGTGCGCCCGGATCAGCGCGGCGGTGTGGTGGATGACGGAGATGGCTCGACGGTGTGCGCGATGAGCACGCGGTCGTTGGAAAGCGTTGCGGAACAAGTGTCGGACCCCGCGGGTGTGGCATGGGCGCGTCACGACCTCCGGTCGCGAAGACAGCCCGGAAGCATGACTGGGGCCGACCCGAAATCGATAGGTGGCGCATCCATGAGATGACGCCGAATAGATGCTTGGAAAAAACCGCAACCAGTTCCAGCACGCTTGACAACGGCTCGCTCATAGATGCCACACGCCCTACAGGCTTGGTGCCCAGGCTACTTTATTAGATCCCAGACGGATGTACTACAGTACTGCCTCCAACTCGACACTACTGTCGAGGCGTCGAAAGGTGTCCCGCACTCAGGGCAGATCGGCGTGGCTAGGCCCTTCAGCGAGTATGTACAACAAGGACAGAGCAGGTAGTCGTTTGCCTCCGCTACTCGTTTGAGGCGTCTCGCCACGATGGTTAGAGGCGACAGGCCGATTCCCCCCAAGATCACCCAAGCTGACAACAGTCCCACGTCGATTCTCGGATGGGCCGAATACGCAATGACCAAAGCGGCAGCGAGGACACTTAGCCTAATGGGACGGTACCGGCGTCGAAAAGAACCGGCGGCCGCGTCCAAAGGGTCGCATCGATTGCGGCGCAAGCTTGCACTCCAATTGTTGTGTCAATCCACATACTCCGGACTATTATTTGCCCACAGGGTTCTCAGGTTGGCAAGTTCAAGTTGGTGCATGCCCTGGGCATCGAGGAGTTTGTTGTACAGAGCATCAATTAAGGGTACCAAGTTCTGGATCGACACGTCCGCGTCATTCCAAGCGATTTGTAGCAACCCCAGCAGAGCATTTTCCTGGGCTATTACAGAGTCGATGTCCGTAAGCCCGCTTTCTTTTGCGAGGAAGTATAGAATATTGGCTACTATGACGATCGGCGCTGTGCCAAGCTTCCCGGTAGGAATGGGGACACCAAACCAGGCCAGAAGCTCACCTACGTCAAGCACGATAAAGGTCATCTTTGCATTATCCCGCGCCATAATCATATTCGCGATGTGCAACTTCAATGCGGCGATAACTAGTTCTAGGTCGAGGCGGTCCTGCAGGAGACGTGATTTGAGGTCGCGCAATGCCTTTAGCTCTGCCCTAATTCGGTCATCAATATCCTCAGCAGTGTCAAGAGCCTCCTTGACGTGCTCGATCGAATCGAAGACCTCGAATGTCAGGTTGCCCGGCCAGTCGTTGACGAAAGTCACCAAGATGTTGACTTCTTCCTCATGCCGCCGTAGCTGAGGATCACCGCATAGCCCGAACGGATCTATCCAGCTGAAGGCACGTCCCGCAAGATACTGATACAGATTCATCCCATCCACATACCCAGCCGGGTCGCGTTGCATGAAGCGTCCGATGCGCGGGTTGTAGCAGCGCATGCGGTTCTCGAACGTCCCCGTCTCATCGTCGCGGCGCAGGCCCTGGTGCATGTACGGGTTGCCGACGGAACTGACGGCGAGCAGCACGCCGCCTTCGCCGGAGTTGGCGACGGCGCCGCCGGAGTAGATGCGGGCGTTGCCGTAGGCGTCGTAGTCGTAGCGTTCGACGATCTCGCCGGATTCATCGGTCAGCGCCGTGACGCGGAAGTTGATGTCCTGGTGGTAGAAGTAGCGCCGCGAGCTCTCGTCGATGCACGAGGTCGTCTCGAACTTGGTGTTGAAGTCGCGGCAGATCGGGGCGTCGATGTGCTCGGTACCCCACACGGTCTGGGCGATCACGTCGCCGCCGCCCGTGCGTTCCTCGACCACGCGCCAGCCGGCGTAGAAGTACCG
>JAGQOO010000268.1 GCA_020427345.1 Phycisphaerales bacterium
CGATGATCGTGGCGACGTTGCCATCGACATCGCCCACGAGCGGGTTGGTCTGGGCCAAGGCAATGCGGCTCATGAAGCGCGGGATTGTATCGCGCGAGCCGATTCAATGCCGATTTCGGCGTAACGATACGCTCGAGCAAAAGACATCGGCCGGACGATCGCATGATCGTCCGGCCGACGGGATTCCGCGATGGAATACTTGTTCTGGAACTAGCTGCGACGACGCAGGCCGAGGGCGGCGAGGCCGATGGCGAGCAGCGAAGCGCTGGCCGGCTCGGGCACGCAGAACGTGGCGCCGCGCAGGGCGATCGTGTAGCTCGCGATCGTCGTCGAGGCCGGATTCTCCCAAGCCGCGAACGGACCGGCGGCGGGATCGGGGCCATGCAGGGCGTCAAAGTCGGCGCCCAGGTTGAACACTTCTTCGCCGACGCCGTCATCCGGGTCGTTCGAGAACAACGAGATCGAAATCAGGTACTTGCCGGGCGTCAACGAAACCTGAGCGGCGGTGGGCGCGACAACTTCGCCACCCGACAGGGTCGGGAACGTCGACGGGTCGGAGATCAGCGACGCGAGCGTGTCCGAGCCAAACGCGTTGATGTCGTCGTTGGCGAGCACCGGCGCGCCCTGCTCCGTCCAGAGCCACAGACGGGTGTCGGCGTTGCCGCCGGTCGACGTCGTCGCGCTGCCGCCCAAGTCGATCTTGGTCGTAGCGAAGAACTCGGCCGGATCGGTGATGATGATCGAGTACGTGTCGACATGGTCCCCGGCGCCGCGATTGAGGCGACCCAAGATCGAAGTCAGCGGGCCCGTGCCGTCGGTGTGCTGGGCGGCGGGAACGCCATCCGGCGCGTCGTCGACCTCAACCCACGAATCAGCCATGGCCGGGGCCGACAGAACACCCGTCAGCGCAATGGTAGCAAGCAGGAACTTCCTCATAGTTCTTTCCCCCAACGTCTGAAATTTGAAATGTAACCCACCCCATGCCCGGAGAGACCGGGCTTGGTTCAAGTATGAAACATCTTTCGAGGGGTGCAATTGTCCAGCACGATCGACGGGGCGCGGTCAAGTAATCTGCGGACCTTGCGGAGACCCCATCGAATGTCTGCGGCGCGCAGGCATCCCTTTATGGGCATAGCGGGACGCCAAAATCTTCTCGAAACTTCGACGTGAGATAGCTGTTGATGTCCGGAAACACAACACGGACGGCGTGACCGAGGTCATGCCGTCCGCGAATGTATGTCTTGCTTTGAATTGCGGCTAGCGGCGACGCAACGCCAACGCGAAAGCGCCAATTGCCAGCAGCGCCAGCGACGCCGGCTCCGGCACGAAGAACACGTTGTCCTGCAGGTTGGTGATGCCGGTATTGCGACGGATCACGTCGGCGAGCGTCGTGTTCTGAATCATGTCGAGATCGGCGCCCGAGAATATGTTTTCATACCAGAAGCGATCGCCGTCACGCAGGCGTTCAAACTGATCAAGAATCACCGCGCGGAACAACTCGCCGACGCTGCCGCCGGCGACGTGGTCCTCGGCGAGTCCGCCGACCCAGGCGTCGATGTTGTCGACAGTCCCGAACAACGACTGTAGCGCGAGTTGCAGCGCGACATCGGACGTAATGTCCGAAAAGTCCGTGACGGGCGCGAGGCCAAAGTCGGCCCGCATGGTGTTGTAGTCGACCAGCCCGTGATCGCGGCCGCGCTGGATGTTCAGGGACGCGAGGTCAAAGCCGCCCGAGCCCGGAGGGCCGAACAGGAAGTTGCGGACATCATCAATCAGCTGTGCGTCAATCTCCTGCATCTGCTGCGAAGCCAGACCCTTCAACAGCGGCTCGACACCGCCGCCGCTCGTGATGTTGGTCGGGTTGAAGAACGCGTCGCGCAGCGCCAGGGCGCCGGCCGGAATCGGGTTGCCGTCATTGTCCAGGCGCTGAAGATCGGGCGAGAGCATGGTGTGACCGATGCGGAACGCCGCCGTCGAAAACGCGTTGCTGATCGAGCCGTCGACAGAATCGTCGTAACCCGCATAGGCGGGCAGAGCGCCGTTGCCCATCAGCGCCGGCAGCCACTCGTTGTAGGTGATGGCCTGCATCATGCCGCCGACGCGAGCGCGGGTTTCATTGTAGATCCGATTGTCGTCCCAGCCGGGATTGGCGGCGGACAGTTCGCCCGCGAGGCGATTGTGCTCGCGCATCCACAGCGTGTGCATCGACGTCAGACCGGCCTGCTCATTGGCGCGCAGGTCGCCGCCCACAAACATATTCGTGCCGGTTCCGCCATCGTTCGGCTGCGTGCCATCATTGAAGGGCAACAGGTTGCCGGCGGAGTACTTCAATTGGCCGCCAGTCCCCGTGCGAAGCCAGGCGGCGCGGCTGGCGTCCGAGCCATAGACGTTCGACGCGTCGATCCACGACGTGATCTGGTTCATCTGCTGACGTGGGTTACCGACCGACGTGCCGGTGGAGGGGTCGAACACGGATCGATTGAAGCCCATCATCTGCGTGCCGGTCGAGCCCGGATCAAAGTATGGGTCACCCATCGGAACCGGAATGTCCATGGATTGCGTCGGGGTCATGCCCGGCGTCATATCCATGTCGTGGTCGAGGAATTGGCCCCACTGCCAGACCATGTCGCTCAAGCCGCGGTTGTTCAGGGTCGACCCGGTTTGGGTGAAGATCATGTTGCTGATTTCACGCGGATTCGCGCGCGGCATCGGCGCTGACATGCTGTCGGAGTACATCGCGCCGCTCGACTCGCGCAGCAGCCAGATGTTCGTTGAACCCCAGCTCGAATGCGTGAGGTTATTACCGCTTCCATCAATCGAACGATACTGTGCGAAGGCGGGTGTTCCGAAAACAATCGGCGCTGTCAGCGCACACACCAACCCCGCCCCCCGTCGCTTCTTCACAAGCCACATGTGCTGATCCTCCTTTGTGACTCCTCCACTCTTCCATTGTTGCAGGTCGACATAACCAAGGTCAATCGGCGCCATCGGTTTCACCATAAATAGAAAGTTATCGGCCACTTACGACTGATTTGCCGCCACTTCCCATCCCCGTTAGTTTGACCGGGTCAGGGCCTGCCGATCCGAACCGATAACACAGAGGAAACGCCGCCCCATGCCGGCCGTAATATTCGACCTTGACGGCGTCATCACCGACACCGCGGAATTGCATTATCAGAGCTGGCGGGCCATCGCGAACGAACTCGGCATCCCCTTCGACCATCAGGCCAACAACGCCCTCCGCGGCCTCAGTCGGCCCCAAAGCCTCGAAAAGCTCCTTGGCCCCCGGTCGGGCGATTTCACGCCGGCTCAGAAGCACGACCTGCTGGCTCGGAAGAACGACGACTATCTCGCCCGGGTCGCCGGCATGTCCGAGCGGGACCTGCTTCCCGGTGTCGAGCCCCTGCTGCGGTCGCTGCGCGACGCCAGAATCCCCATGGCGATCGGTTCCTCAAGCAAGAACGCGACTTTCGTGCTTGAGCGCCTGGGCGTCACGTCGTATTTTGAAGCCGTCGTCGATGGCCTCGCCGCGCCAAACTCCAAACCGCACCCGGAGGTGTTCCTGCTCGCGGCCCGCCGCCTGGGCGTCCCTCCAGCGGGCTGCGTCGTCATTGAGGACGCGGAAGCAGGGGTGGCGGCTGCGAAAGCCGCCAAAATGCGGGTGATCGGCGTCGGACCGGCCGAGCGCGTCGGCGGCGCGGATGTGATCACGCCGACAATCGCGGCGCTGGATACGCAGACGGTGCTCAGCCTGTTCCCAGCCCGATCCGCCGGGCCGAATCGATAGCCTTTTTTCCCCAAGTCGGCTAGGCTCTCACGCTTACGTACTGGCTGCGGGCGGCCGCACGGGCGAGCCCGCAAGAAGGAATCCATGGAACTGCCCCGCCGCCAACGCGGTGACGAATTGCTGCCTGCCGGCGCGCTGCTGAACCTGCGAACCCGC
>JAGQOO010000269.1 GCA_020427345.1 Phycisphaerales bacterium
GCGCGTCGCCGACCTGCAACACAAGCGTTTTGTCGACCATGAAAGGGCACGTGCAGAACCCGTAGTGCGGTTTCGGCACGCCGTCGTCGGCTAACTGGCGTGACCAGATCAGCGCGCCGTCCCGCTGGTTGAGCGAAACAAACCGACCCCGCGCGCTGAGGGCGAACACGCGACCGTCGCGCAGCAGGGGGGTTGAAATCGGTCCATCGTGCGAACCGTCGTGGCCCTTGTAGGTTTCCTCAAGGTCGAAGCGCCAGACGCGCTTTCCAGTCTCGGTGTCAAACGCGGCGACCACATCGCGATCGCCATCGACGCACATCGTGATCGCAAGACCGTCGTCAACGACGACGCCGGAGTAGCCGCTTCCGAGCGGGATTTTCCACGCTGCGCGCAGGCGCAGAGGCCCTTTTGAATCGCGTCCGGATGTCGGAGCCGCTCCCAGCCCGTCGGGCCCGCGAAAGGCAGGCCACGATGTGCGCGGCGCGTCGGCGGCCAATGCGGAGACGCCGGCCCATAAGGCGATCGCAACGGATGTCCGCCTTGCAAACGCACGCTGCGTCCCAAGGATCGCATCAGACTGCCCGGGATGTCGGTTCGCCATGAAATCCTCCTCCGTGTGACGCTCGCACCTACGCGGACGCCCGTGCGGCTTCGCCCAATACAAAATACGGTTGAACAATAGCCGGCGCCCGCGCGCCTGATTGGCCGGATCGCTCCGCGCGCTTACTATCCACGCCACTCACAACGCTACGCCGCGACGGGCGGACACCGTTTGCCGTACTTTGCGGGAGGATTGTCGGCTTGACGCTCGCCGCCCTGAACACGGGTACTCTGTTTACCGGCCTGTTGCTCGCCGCGATGGCGCTGGCGGCGGTGGTGGGGGGCATCGCGGCGCAGGCGCTGCGAATACCCCGGGTCATTGGATATCTGTTGGCCGGAGCCTTCGTTCATCTGGCCGCCGTCGCTGTCGTTTCCGCGAACGCGGCGGGCGGGGATGCGCCGGAGTCCATTCCGTTCGCCCCGGGCTCGATCCAGCACGCCCGCGAATTGCTGAAACAGGTCGAGCATCCGCTCAAGATCGTCAAGTCGCTCGCTCTCGGGCTGATTCTGTTCTCCATCGGCGGCGTTTTTGACGCCCGCTGGATGCGCGGAGCGGGCCGACAGCTGTGGCGGTTTTCGCTGCTCGACGCGGCCCTCACCGGGGGGCTGGTTGGAGTTGCGGTCCTCGTTGCTGCCACAATGGGAACGACGCCCGTCGGCGCGCCCATCCTGCCGCTTGCCCTGCTGCTCGGCATGGCGGCGATCGCGACGGCGCCAGCCGCGACCCTTGTCACCCTACGCGAGTACGACGCGAAGGGCCCGGTCACCGACATGACATTGGGCGTTGTCGGCGTCAGCAATGTCGCGTGCATCATACTTTTTGACCTCGTGTTCCTTGGTCTGGCGTCGGCCGGCGCATTGGGCGCCACCGACGTCAACTGGAAGCTCGCTTTGCTGGGCGTCCTGCTGACGACTGTTGGCAGCCTGGTTGTCGGCGTCGGCCTCGCGCTGATCCTCAGCATCGCCCACTCGCGCCTTCAGCCTGCCGAAACGCTGCTGCTCGCGATCGCGGTTCTGATCGGGCTGTGGTCGGGCCGCGGGTTGCTGATCGAGCACTTTGGGGTGTCATTCAACTTCCTGCTGACGGCTTTGATCGCTGGCGCTGTGTTTGCGAACGTAGCCGTTGATCCGGCCCGTTTTGAAAGCGCGATCGCGGGTACGGCCAGGCCGTTGTTTGTGGTGTTCTTTGCGATGGCCGGATATCAGATGCGATTCGACGAGGTTGCGCATCTCGGCGCAATCGGTGTGGCATACGTAACCGCCCGCGGGCTGGGCAAGTGGCTCGCCGTTCGCCTGGCCTGGCGCTGGGCCGGCAGTCCTGCGGAGTTGCGACCGGACTTGGGGAAAGGGCTGATGTGCCAGGCCGCGGTCCTCATCGGCCTCGCGGATTTCGTTCACGCGCACTGGAATGATGAGTGGGGCTCGCGCACGTTCGTCACTACCGCCCTCGGATCGGTCATTGTCTTCGAATTGTGCGGTCCGATTCTATTGAAGCGGCTGGTCGTAGCGGCGGGTGAGGTCAAGGCGATTACGCTGCTGCGCGGTGGTGGACACGGCGGAGTGGGGGCGGACGTCGCTCGCGCGATCGGGTCGCTGATCCGCACAATCGGGGTAGGTCGAGGCGCTGGCGCGACGAACGAGCCGCTGCGCGTGCGCCACATCATGCGCAGCAATGTGAAGTCGCTCCGCGCGGATGCGACTTTTGACGAAGTGCTGCGGTTCGTAGAGCAGTCGCGGTTCAGCCAGTTCCCGGTTGTGGACGAGGGCGATCGCCTCATCGGCGTGATTCATTTCTCGGACATTCGCGAGATTATCTACGACGCCACGCTTGCCCGCCTCGTTACAGCGGCGGATTTGTGCAACGCGTCTCGACCGGTCGCCCCGATCGAGATGCCGCTCGACGAGGCGCTACGCGCCTTCCAGAAGAACGATGGAAACGCCATGACCGTCGTGGACGATACCGATAGCCGGCGCGTGTTGGGGATTGTGGAACAACGCGATCTGCTGCGAGCGATGCGCCACTAACAAGAAGTCGCCTCGACTTGCCTGGCACAACAAAAAAAAAAGGCGGAACCCGCCGAAGCGAGTTCCGCCCGATTCTCTACAGACTTGCGAACGGCTTAGCGGAACGAAACGCGCTTGCCCTTGATATTCGGGGCGCCGGCGCCGTTGTTCAGCTCGCCACCCGGCAGAGTCGAACCACCCTGCTGGTTGCGGATCTTGATCACGCCCTGATTGCCATTCTGACCGCCCGAAGCGAGCAGCTGGCCGGTCATCTCGCTGATGGCATAGGCCATCGCGCCGGTGTCGAACGAAATCAGCTTCGTCTGGACGCCGATGAGCGGGGCTTCGGTCGTGTACTCGTAACGGTCGAGGCAGATGTGGCTGTCGAACGTCTCGATGCGAGCCTTGACGCGGTCAGCGTTCACGATGGCGGCGTCAAAGACGGTCGGCTCGATGGCGCTGATGTACACCCAGTCCCAGCAATCGATGCAGTAGTCCTGCTGCCAGGTCAGCGGGGTCTCGTCCTGCTTGTGGACGGTGAAGAACACGAACGTGCCCTTGTTGGAGCTGTACGTGCCCGAGTTCGTCACGTCGATGTCAAGACGCATCAGGTTGATCGCCTGCTGGACCTGAGCGGTGAAGCTGCCACCACTGAGGGCTTCGCTGCCATCGGTGAAGAGGTCAGCCAGCAGCTGGCCCGGGGCCAGGTCGTAATCGCAGCCGTCCATGTACAGCGCGCGGTCCGGCGACGTCGACGCCGACGAGTGACGGCAGAACGCCCAGGCGTCGTACTCAGCGCCGGTCGTGGCGCCGTAGTTGACGATCGTGGCCTTCGCGGCCAGGTGGTTGTACTGCTGCGGATATTCGAACGTGTTGACGTCCGTCGCCACGATGATCACGGCGCCGGCCAGCGCGCCGTCAGCAACCACCGCGCCACCGTTGAGGTCCGTGAAACGACGCGGACGCATGCCGCTGACCGTCGAGTCGGTCGGTTCGGCCAGCGACCAATAGTACGGCTCTTCCGGCGTGAGACGGAGGCCCATGTCGACGATTTCGCAGGTGTCGCCACGCATGTAGTAAATCTTGACACCCTTCGTGCTGGTGCCGTCATTCGACAGCGTGATGAACGTGTCCTGGGTCAGGTTGCCCGCGGCATCCCAGCGAAGCTCAACCTTCGGCAGGATCAGCAGCGAGCCCTTCTTGCCCGGCGAGGCGCGGTCGTCATCCGACTGGCCCATGCCGTTGCGGTGTTCACACATCTCGTCGCCGCTTCCAAAGGCCGCCGGAGCGGTCATAAGG
>JAGQOO010000026.1 GCA_020427345.1 Phycisphaerales bacterium
GTCCATGACCGCGCCGTCACCACCGCCGCGCACTTCGCCGATCTTATGAATTCGACCGGAGTAATACAGCAAACGCTCCGTCAGGGTCGTCTTGCCGGAGTCG
The DNA here is from genome assembly GCA_020427345.1 of Phycisphaerales bacterium. Taxonomy (GTDB): domain Bacteria; phylum Planctomycetota; class Phycisphaerae; order UBA1845; family Fen-1342; genus DSPM01. Next base: position 104 of record JAGQOO010000026.1, read on the forward strand.
ATGTGGGCGGAGATGCCGATGTTGCGGATCTTCTGGATCGGGTTCATGTCGCTTGGCTCGTCTTAAGTCGTTTCTGCGTAATTGCTTATGCCTGAGTTGCGACCCGACCGTCGGGCCGCTCACATAGTCGTTCACCGGGCCGCTTCGCGAAAAGCGGACATCGCGTTGTCAGGTTGCCGTTTAGGGGAAAACGCCCGCTGCGGCCTTGTCGAGCTCCTGATCGCTGATTCGGAGCGGTCACGATGGTGGGCCTGCTCCAAATCAGGCCGCCGAACGATGCGTTGACGGCATGCGTCCGGTTCTTATTTCGGCCAAACTGACCGCCGAAACCAGCGCATACCACTCGCACGCTAACGCGGGAATGTATCCGCGCGAATCGCCGATTTCAAGAGCAGTAATTGTTTGTTAGTGGGGAATTTACGAACTCTTGACACCGACGGAGCGCCGCTACCCGCCGCGCCGGGAAACGAATACCAAAAACCGCTCCCGGCCCTCGCCGACGCCTGTTATTAGCGGTTGTTCCAGCGGCTGAGCCGGCTGCCCCGATCCAGCATCCAGATCGAATCCCAGTCATCGGCCACTTGGCGCATGTCGTGGTCCATCGCCACTTTGTAAAGCGCCTTGCGCTCGTCCCACGAGTGGGTCGTGGTCGCACAGCCGGTCAACAGAGTCAATCCCGCCAGAACGCCGAGAAGGATGGTCGCGCGCATGAAGTTCCCTTAAATCGGCTTGCCGCCCCTGATGTCAGTTTGAAGTGTCGGGCGTACCAGCCGACCTGTCAACCTCCGTGCGCAAACCGGGGGCTCAGCAGGCGAATCCGCGAATTGGGTCTCCGCGAGCAGGGCCCGCCTTGGGGGAACCGCGGCTAGCGCCGCTTCGGCGCCGCTTTCTTGTCCTTTGAGCCCTTGTCCGCCACCTTCGTCTCCGCAGCTTTGCGCTGGGCGCTGGTCGGCAGGCGCTCCAGGCGCGGCTTAAGCTGACGATCGAAGATCCGCTGCACCGGCGCCTCCAGATCAGTCTTCTGCTGCGTCAGGGTCGTTACCTGCGTGCCGGCGTCCTTGTCCTTTGACTGGCGCAGCTCCGCGATGCGCTTGTCGAGGTCTTCGAGCGTCGCCTTCTTCTTTTCGAGATAGCGATCTCGCTGCTTTTCGCAGTCGGTCAGGATCGACTGGGCCCGCTGGCGCTGCTCGTCGTTCAATTCGTACTTCTCGCAGAACTCGCGCGTGTAACGCTCCCAGTCGCTTTCCTGCCGCGTCGCGGTTTTCGAACGAACCGCCGTCGCCGCGTTGCTCCGCGGCTCGTGCGGGCTGCGGCCCGGCGGCTGCGGGTTCACTTCCGGCGACTTTGAACCGTCATTGCCTTTGACGATTTCCGCCTCGGGGCTGGCGTGGCGCCGCTTGGGCGTGCGATCGATCGGGGCTTCTTTGACGATTTTGCCGTCCTCGGCGCCAAAGCCGGATTCTTCCGCCTTGGCGAAGTCCGCATCCGGATCAACGCCGTTCTGCTTCTGTTCGATGTCAGTTGGCGTGTACACCTTCGGCGCCGGGTTCTGATTCGCCTTGGCCGTACGGGCGCCGCGCGACCGCGGCCGGTTGGTCGAGACCTTCGCGAACTCATCGACCGTCATGTCGCCCGTGACCATCGCGTCGATCTGGCCTTGCGTCGTCTCGAAGCTCTCATGCATCAGCGCCAGGTCTTCATCGTGCATGCGCTTTTGCTCATCGGTCAGGATTTCGCGCCAATCGGCGTTCCCTTCGATGATGATCTTCTTGGCTTCGTTGAATAGCGGCGCGGCGCGGCGGCCCCACGCCGTCACGTCGTCCTGCGTCATGTCCGCGCCGCCGTTGATGCGGGCTTCGAACATCTCACCCACCAGGTTGCGGACCTCATCCTCGTGCTTGTCGAGGAATTGGTGCGCGCGGTCGCGCAGCAGCTTGCCGGTATAGTCCAGTTGCTCGGCGTCCAACTCGTACTTCTTACCGAGGAACCGACCGTAGTTGTCGATCAACAGATCGATATTGTCCATTACAGCGTCGATGCCGGCCCGCCCGGAGCGGTCTCCCTGGGCCTGCGCCGTCCCGATCGCCAGCCAGCACACGATCGCGCCGGCGAGAATTCGCGCCTTCATCCTGGATGCTCCAATCTGCTGAAAATCAGCGGGTCGCCGCTCGTCACCCGTCATCCGCCGCCCCCGTTCGGCGTCCGGTATGATCCGTCGACGGCGCGGCGCGGCAGGCGCCGCCGCGGTTGTCGATCTTCCATTATACGAATCGACCATATGCCGGTTGCGAATCGCCGAAAGCGTCCGCATGCTGCGGACGCCCGCCCATCGGCGCCGTGACAGGCAAATTATCGGAGTTCTCATGCCGGCTCGCAAGCCGCCCGCTTTGTGCGTTTTCGACCTGGATGGCACGCTGATCGACTCCCTGCGGGACATCGCCAACGCGGTCAACGCGTCGCTGGCGCTGTTTGGCCGAACGCCATGGCCGCTGGAGGCCGTGCAGACAATGGTCGGAGAAGGAGTGCCGGTATTGTGCAGAAGGGCCATGCCGGATGCCCCGGAGTCGGACGTCCAGCGCCTGATCGAACTGACGCGCGGGCGTTATCGGGCTTTCGCCATGGAACACACCCGACCGTATCTCGGCATCAAAGAGATGGTTCAACGGCTCGCGGCGACGGGCGCAAAGCTGGGAGTCCTGACCAACAAGCCGCATGGGATCAGTTGCCGGATCGTTCGGGCGCTGTGGCCGAACGGGGAGTTCGCGCAGGTCGAAGGGTATGTCAGAGAGGCAGCCCGCAAGCCCAATGCGGGGACGCTACTGCGAATGGCCGAAACCGCCGGCGTCTCGATCGGCGAAACCGTGCTGATCGGCGACACGCCGACAGACGTGAAGACCGCGGCCAACGCGGGCAGCCGCGTGCTGGCGGTGACATGGGGCTTTCGCGGGCGGGCAGAGTTGGAAGCGGCCGGCGCGCGGGAGTTCGTGGATCGACCAGAGGAGATACCGGCGGCGCTGGGTTACTAAGGCCCGAGACGGACCCTAGACGTTGGAGATCATCCGCGCGATCGGGCGAGTTGGCGCGATGTTCTCAAGGATGATCTTCAGGGTCACGACAATCGGCGCCGCCAGCAGCATCCCTGGCACACCCCACAGCAGACCCCAAAACCCGAGGGACAGCAAAATCATCAGCGGGCTGATTCCCAGCCGACGGCCGAGCAGGCGCGGCTCCAGATAGCTGCCGGTTGTCTGCTGCGCGCCGAACAGCAGAATCGCCAATACCAGCGGCTGCCAACCCATGCCGAATTGCGCAATGGCCATCGCGACCGGTAGCGCCGCGGCGAAAATGCTGCCCAGGTAGGGGACAAAGTTCGCCAGGAACGTCACCAATCCCCACAGCAACGCGTATTTCACCCCCATGAGAGCGATGAACACACCCGAAATCACGCCGACCAGCGCGCTGATGAACGTCTTGACAACGATGTACTCGCCGATTGCGGCGTTGATCGTGCGCGTGACTTCTAAAATGCGCGCCCCGCGCTCGTCGCCGAACGCGCCGCGTACGCGGCGCTCGAACCCAGACGCCTCCGCGACGAGGAATATCGCGTAGAACAGCACAATCAGCGCGCCCGTAAACAAATCGACAAAGCCGTTAAGCGTGCCGCGCAGCATGGTCACAAGCTGGTCTGTCGTGACGAGCTTCAAGCGCGGCGGCTCGACCTCGGGTGTGGCGGTCGCGGCTGGACCAACCGGGTCGCCCTCGTCGGCGGGCTCGGCCTCGGCGGAGTGCGTGAATTCGAACCGGGCCCGGAAGCGGTCCATCGCCTGATTGGCGTAGTCCTCAATCGCGCGCACATAGTCCGGCAATTCGGCGCCGACGGCACGCACACCGCCGTACATCATTTGCCCGGTGAAGTACACCGACACCAGCACCGCGCCGACGATCATCACGACCGACACCGGTGACGGAACACGATGGCGCACCAGCCATCGGTGCACCGGGAAGATCAGGTAACAGACCAGCGCCGCCAGAAACAGCGGCCGCAGAATCAGCGTCAACTCGCGCAGCATCACGAACGACAACGCCATAATCAGCAGGGACAAAGCCGCCAAAGATAAGCCGTGGCGAAGCCGGCCTTGCAGCGCCACGCCGTTATCGACGGCTGGCGCGGCGGTTGGGGCCGGCTTGGGTTCTGGCGCTGTTTGCACGAGTGGACCTTCCAATAACCGCGCGAGGGCGGGCCTCGGCAGCGGGACGCGACGCAGCGTTTCTCGGACCCGACGAACAAGCCTCATGCCCGTTGGGCGGATTGTCAATCGGGCCGCAGGCAGCCACTTCCGCGTTATCGGCTCGTTGGCGGCAAACGCGATTGACCCCGGCGACAAGCCACACATAGCATATGTAGGGCGTGGGTCGGGGGGCGTTCGCAGTTTGGAGCAGGGACGGTTGCGTTCCAATTCCGGACTTGGCGACCAGCCGGGCTCGCGAGGGGCTTGGTCGGTCATACTGCATATCCGATTTGGACGCACGTACAGCGGGAGGCGACGCGGATGCGAGTTCTTTGGGCGATAGGCGTCGTTGCGGCGATTTGCGCGCCGGCCCTTGCCACCGGTATCTCCCAGTCGATCGAGACATATCCCGCCATTCAGATCGATCAGGGTCGTCGCCTGTTCGTTGAAGACCCTTCAGCGACCGTGTCCGACGCCTGGCTCGACCGCGGCATGGAGCATGACAAAAGCGGCGTGGCGCTGGAACCCGCGCCGGGTTGGCGCGCGTACGCGCGCGTGATAGTCCGCGTGAACACGGATGAAGACGCGGCCGCGTTGGCCGGGGAATACGAAGTCGCGCAGATTGGCGAATTGCGTGATGGATTCACGATTGAAACGCCCAGCATTGCCGCCGCGGATGAGCTGGCGAAGGAGCTGGCGCATCGCCCGGGTGTGTGGCGGGCCGTTGTTGATGTCGAGCGCCCGTGGGGCTTGCGCGGCGCGCCCAGCGATCCGAGCTACAGCCAGCAGTGGCATCTGAACAACACGATCAACCCGGTTGCCGACGCCGACATCGAGCCCGCCTGGATGCTGGGCTACACCGGGCAGGGCATCGGGATCGGGATCGTCGAATCGACCTGGCAGACCGGGCACCCGGACCTGGTCGGGAATTACGACCCGAACGGCTCGCAGGCGGCAGGCGTCATCAGCAGCCACGCGACCTCGGTCGCCGGCGTGGCGGGCGCTGTCGCGAACAATGGGCTCGGCGGGGCCGGCGCGGCGTACGACGCGCGTCTCAGCACGATCCGCAACGGTACGACATCGACGAACGCGACCGCGTTCGGATACCGCAACATCCGCAATGACATCAAGAACAACTCCTGGGGTCCCCTCGACATCAACGAGATATGGGAAATGTCGACCGAGGAGCGCGACGCCCTCGCAGAAGCCGTCACCAACGGACGCAACGGCAAGGGTGAGATATTTGTCTGGGCCGGCGGCAACGGCGGCACGTCGCAGGATCGCGCGGACTACGACCCGTACACATCAAGCCGGTTCACGATCTCGGTCGGGGCGATCACGGACGCCGATGTGCGGGCCAGTTACTCCGAGCTTTCGTCTTCACATGTGTGCGTCACGCATTCCAACGGCGGCACACGTTCCATTTACACGACGACTTCCGGCAGCAACTATACGTCCTCGTTCGGCGGAACCAGCGCGTCGGCTCCGCTGGCGTCGGGCATCATCGCGTTGATGCTGGAAGCCGATCCGAACCTGACCTGGCGCGATGTGCAGCACATCATCATCGAGAGCGCCCGCAAGAACGATCCGGGCAATGCGGATTGGACAACGAACGCCGCCGGCTACGACATCAGCTATATGTACGGATTCGGTGCGCTGGACGCGTTGTCAGCGATCCAGACGACGCTGGCGTGGACGCCGGTCGAGCCGGAGACATCGATCGAATCCAACACCGTGGTTGTGAATACGCAGATTCCGGACAGTTCGGCCGCCGGCCTGACGCGCACCGTATATGTTGACGACTTAATCGAAGTGGAGACGGTAGAGCTGATCGTGAATGTCACGTCGGACTTCATCGGGGATCTGGAGATTACGCTGACCAGTCCCTACGGCACGACGTCCATACTGACGAAGAAGAACTTTGACGCGGGCCACGCGCTGACCGATCACATCTTCACGAGCTTTCGCGACTGGGGTGAGCCGTCCAAGGGCGAATGGACGGTAAAGATCGCCGACCGGGCTCCGACTGACCTGTCAACATGGGTTGACTTCCATCTCGCCATTCACGGCACGCCGCGCTGCTTCAGCGATGTTAATGATGACGGCGCCATCGGGCTCGAAGACCTGGCGGGATTGCTGGCCGGATTCGGCGTATCCACAGGAGCGCCAGGCTATGACGTGTGGCTCGATCCGGATCAAAGCGGAACGATCGACCTGTCCGACCTGGCGGCACTGCTCAGCCTGTTTGGAACGAGTTGCCCATAAAGGCGGGCGGCAAAGCGCGGGCACACGCCGTCATTGTGCCTCGCGAGGACAGCGCCGACCCGAGCGCTGCCCCCGTATTCCCCGATAGATTGGCGTCTACTTAAGCCGGAACTGCCCGCGACCGACCTTGGCGATGTTCGGCATCTGGGCGCAGGCCAGCCCCACACTCTTTGCCAGCGTCTTGTTCTTGCTCTTGTATCCCATGCGCTGGACCGCTTTGGTCAGATCCTTGACGGCCATCGCCCGGCCGGACGACAGGGCGCGCGTGATGTACTCTTTGACTGAACCGCGGCGGAAGCTCGCTTTGCGACGGCCACGCGCGGGGGCGGATGGCGTCGCAGCCGCCGGACGGGCGGCGCTTGTCCATCCTCTCGGAGCGCCGATGCCAAGCGCGCTGATCGCGCTTTCGATGGCCTGTATCGCCTGGTCGACCTGGCGCCGTTCCGCGATCAGCGCCGCGCGCGACTGCTCCAGACTCGTCAGCGCGCCGGCTCCCATACGAATCCCAGCGCTTGTCCCCGATTTCCTCGGCATGTGATTGCTCCCCTTGCGTGTCGTAGCGCCGAGCAATAGCGCCCGGCTATGCCGCAAGGGTACAGGTTAGTCCGATCGCGTCAAGTCAATAGTGCGACGCGCAGACGCCGGACAGTGTCTACTCACACTCTAGAAAGCGTCGTCCGCATCCGTCGAGTCCAGATCAGACATGGCGTTTTCGCGTTCGCCGATGATCGGGACAAGCGCGTTGCGCAGTGTTTCCGGCTGAAACGGCTTGCGGACATACCCTTTCGCGCCCATCTCCATCAGTTCGCGAATGCGCGTCTCCGAGCCCTCGGTCGAGGCGATGACAACCGGCGTGTTGCGCAGTCGAACGTCGTCACGGATGCGCTGCAGAAACTGCATCCCGTTCATCAACGGCATGTTGATATCGAGCAGCACGACGCCGATGTCGTGCGAATGAAGCTGCGCCAGGGCTTCGATCCCGTTGCCGGCCTCAAACACCTCGCCAAAGTCCAGACCGGCCATGGCCAGCGTTTTTTTGACCATACGACGCATCGTGCGCGAGTCGTCGACGATCAGCACGTTAGCGGGCATCGGGCGCCTCCCCAGTCCCCGTGAAGACCTTTTGTATGGACTTGAGTTCCATAACCATCTCAGCCCCTAGCGACTCGAACAGCGATTCCTTCAACCCGTAGCGCGACACAACATCCGCGTTTGCTCGAACCAGCAACCCCTCGTCGCCGCCACCAACGCCCATCACGCGACAGATGACATTCGCGACATGCGTCAGGTCAACCGTCTCATCCGGCTCCGTTAGCGCGTCGGGCTCGTGGTGATAGCGGATCGCGCGCACGATCACGTCCGGAAGACCCCATTTCTCGCACAGGCGCGCCCCGACTTCCGGATGCGAAAACCCAAGCGCCTCCTGCTCCGCCTCGAGGAACGTCGTCTTGCGATCGGCGACCAGCTTTACAATGTGGGCGTATTCTTTCCGCATGTGCGTGTTCAGGAGCGTCTTGCCCACATCGTGCAACAGGCCGGCCGTGAACAGAACGCCCTGGTTGCCGACGCCGAGCTTTCTTCCCAACAGCTGCGCCATCAGCGCGACGCCTACGGAGTGCCGCCACAACTCGCCGGGCGAAAGGCCGTAGCCTTCCTGCGCCTTCATCAGCTCCGTCGGCGTTTGCGCGGCCATTGCGATGCGCATCACGCGTCCGGTGCCCAGCACGCGCACCGCGTCATCGAGCGTGGTGATCGAGCGGCCCGCGCCGATGTCCGCCGCATTGGCCCTTCGCAGCAGTTCAGCAGTAATCGTCTGATCGAAACGGATCGTTTCGATGATGTCGTTCATGCCGCTGTTCGGGTCATTAATCACCGCGATCAGCCGCATCGCGCTATCGGGGAGACGGGGCAGATTCGCCTCATTGACGATCTGGTCGATGGTCATGACGCTCATAGGGTCGCCTCCCCTTCTCGCGTCTTGATGAGGAACTTCCCGTCGGCAACATTGAGCCGGACAGTCCGCGAGATGGAACCGCCCACGTGCTCGCCATCGATCATGACGCCGTTCTTCCAGAAGATTTTGCGGAGCGCGAGGTAGTTTCGCTTGCCGATGTTGAATGCGCCATTGTTGTCGAGCAGCTGCGAGCCGCCGGCGACTTTGACGATCAGACGTTTCTTGTCGGCGCCAAGCTTGTAGGCGGCTCGAAACAACTGGGGTACGCCGGTGTCGCAGAACATCGCGGGATTCGACTTCGCCTTTTCGGGTGAAATCGCGCCTTCCGGCAGCATGTAGTGCAGCAGCCCCCCGACACGCGCAACCGGATCCCAGATCGCCACGCCGATACAGCTGCCGAGGGAATAGGTCACGAGCGTAGAGTCGTGATCGTCGGTGACGGCGAGGTCGGCAATGTCCACTACTTTGTCGGCCATGCGGGCGCCCTGTCCGTAAATGCCGCGATCCCCACCACACGCGGCCTATACTGGAATATCGAACATGCGGCGGACGAAGATAAATCCGGGAGTAACAAAGCCGGGCTGCGCGAATTGCGCAGCCCGGCCGTATTCAGCGGAATCAAGCCCGGCTAGAAATCAGCCAGTTCGTCGACCGCCGCGACCGGCTCGGCTTTCAACGTGTTTCCGGCCTTCGACGAGCGCTTCGCGGACGACGGAGGCGCTGATCGGGACGGGCGACTGGAGCCGCTTTCGTCGACCTTGAACTGCTCGCACATATTCTTCAGCGCTACCATCTGAGCGCTCATTTCCTCAGACGCGCTGGCAGACTCTTCGGCGCCGGCCGCGTTCTGTTGCGTCACCTTGTCCATCTGCTGGACGGCGTTGTTGATCTGCTCGATGCCCTGCGTCTGCTCATTGGCCGCGCTGCTGATGTCCGCGATAAGGTCGGCGACCTTGCCGACGTTCTCGGCAATTCCGGCCAGCGACCGAGCCGCTTCCTGCGTGACCGTCGTGCCTTCCTTGGCGCGATTGACGGCGTTTTCGATCAGCACCGTCGTTTCCTTGGCGGCTTGCGCGCTGCGCTGGGCGAGGTTGCGGACTTCTTCGGCGACGACCGCGAAGCCCTTGCCGTGTTCGCCGGCGCGAGCCGCCTCTACGGCGGCGTTCAGAGCCAGCAGGTTTGTCTGGAAGGCGATTTCCTCGATCACCTTGATGATCTTGGAGATCTGATCCGACGCGTCGGTGATGCCGGTCATCGTTTCCTGCATGCGGCCCATGATCTCCTGGCCGGAGACCGCGGCTGTGCGCGCCTGACCGCTGAAGTCGTTGGCGCGGGTCGCGTTTTCGGCGCTGGCCCGGACCATTGAGGTCATTTCTTCCAGAGCGCTGGAGGTCTCTTCGAGCGACGAGGCCTGCTCGCTGGCGCCCTCGGCGAGCTGTTGCGATGACGCGCTGACCTGCGTGGCGCCTTCGGTGACCTGCGCGACGGCCTCGGTGATGCGGCCGATCAGGTCCTTCAGGCTGCCGATCATCGTATGCAGGCCGGTTCCCAAACGGCCGACCGGGTCTTCGCCGCTGACCGTGACTTCGGCGGTGAGATCGCCCGCCGCCGCCGCCTGCACGGTACCAAGGATTTCCTGAATCTTCTGCTGCAGTTCGGCTTCCTGGCGCTTGATCTGCTCGGTCATTTCGCGCGTTTCGCGTTCAAGGCGCAGCTTTTCGGTAATGTTCGACCAAGTCACCATCGGCCCGATGTACTCACCTTTATCGTCGTAGATGGCGCTGACGAGCAGGTCGAGCTTCTGCCCCCCCACTTCGATGATGGCATTCTTGGGGAAGCTCTTCGGATCGGCCAGCACGGCGCGCTGGTGGGCCGGGTTCTTGTGGAAGATGTCAACGTTGCTGCCGACGATCTTGTCGATCGACACCGGCAGATCCTTGGCGACAGGCTGCAAGTTGCGCTTCGTGGCGGGGTTGATATACGTAATGTTGAGATCGCGGTCGGCCAGCATGATGTTGATCGGGGCGTTCTCGATCATCGCGGCGTAGCGCGCGGCCGCAGTCTCGGCCTTGATCTTGGCGGTGGCGACCGACCAGTTCACGAGGTAACCGTCAGGTTGGCCCTTGGCGTCGCGCAGCGCGCTGACCTGCAGTTCCAGCTTCTCATCGCCGAGCTCAATGATCGCCTGGCGCGGGAGGTTGCCGGCGTTCGACAGCAGTCCGCGCTGATAGCTCGGGTTCTTATGGAAGATATCGATGTTCTTGCCAATGATCTGGTCAACCGGAACCGGCAGCAGATGCTGCAGCTTGCGCAAAGTGTCGAAAGACGCCTTGTTCATGAACGTGATGTTGAAGTCCTTGTCCGCGACGATCGTCGCAGTCGACGTGCCGTCGACAACGCCGCGCTGGCGCGCGACATCGTGCTCGGCGACGCCGGCCACGTTGCGCGTCAGCCACAGGCCGAAACCGATGAACCCGATCGACGCCAGCGCCCAGATGATCGCGGTGCGGCCGGTACCACCGGCGCCCGCCGCCGCCACGGCCGCATTGGCTTCGTTCAGCGCTTCCTGCCGACTCGCCGCCGCCGCGACATAGAACTGCTTGCCGCCGAAGTTCACCGGCTGAAACGCGAACAAGGCGTCGCTCGTCTCGCCGGTTCCATTCTGGTTCTTGGCGATCCACTCTTTCCAGTTCTGGTTGTTGAAGTGCGAGTCGCCGTTCTGGGCGACCGCGTTGAACTGCTCATCGAGCAGCCACGCCGACCCCGTCTTTGAGAACGAGGGCGCGCCCCAGTTGGCGCTGAACGCCTTCGGCGACGTTTCGAAGACAACCACGCCGTTCCACTTCCCGCTGCGCCCGACCGGCGCCACGAAGTAGCCCGACCACGAGGAGCCGTTCTGAACGAAACCCGTGAAGCGCGCGCTCGCGTCGGCTCCGGACATGACCTGCTGCGCGATGCTCGACGCCTGCGACGGCGGATTCGAACCGCCGGCCGAAGCGACAACCTCGCCCGACGCGTCAATCAACCAGCCGCTCGCGAAGCCGAACCCTTCGACCGCATTGGCGATGACGCCCTGCGCGCCGGCCTCATGGTTGGAGCCGTAGTTTGTTGATTCGAACGCGGCAGCGACTTCGGGGTTGTGGGCCGTGTTCGTCGTGGCAAACGACGCGTCGCGATACCAGCTTTGCAGCCAGGTCGCCTGGCCCTGACACTGCGTCGCGAGTGTCATCTGGGCCTGCTCCCCGACCGTTTGCATCGCTGCCTGGCGGACCTGATCCGCTCCGCCGGAATTGCCGCCGAACCACGCGACGATCCCTAGCGGGATCAGGCCGCCGGCCAGCAGCCCCACCATCAGCTTACGGGTCAATGACATGCTCGGCACTCCGATTTTGCGCTCATGCGTACTCCATGGCGAGGGATCGTCGACCACCGGCGACAGCCATGGCTGGGTTAACGAAGCGCTAATCGGTCCGGATAGAGAGTGGCTACACTAACAACCCGAGTCCCGGACGAAATCGGGGCCAATCTCATTGGGGCTGCGTGTTCACCGATAACATCGATACCGCGCGCCTCGCGAACGGCAACAAACCTGGTTTGGCGACCTATGCGTTTTGCTAAGTCACTCAATTCGACGCCGTTGGCGCCCGCTGTCGTCGCTTTCGCGCTAATGATGCCCGTGGCGCTCAGCATTCCTGCGCTAAAGGAGATCGTCGGCGACGAATTCGGCGCCAACCCGTTCTGGACGCACGCGTTTATGGCGATCAACCTGGTCGGCGCCGCGCTCGCCGCGCCGTGGATTGCCCGCATGCGCGGCAAATGCCCGCTGCGCGGCGTCGCCACGATCGCCCTGATCGGCTCCGGCCTGCTGTTCCTGGCGATGGACCAAGCGCCGAATCTGCCGACACTGTTTGCGCTGCGGTTCTGCGAAGGCGCATGTCACATCACCGCATTAACCTGCGTGCTCGCGATCGCCGCCGGCTCGGGCGCGCCGCGCGGGCGGACAATGGGAACTGTCGGCGCGGCGATGATGCTCGGCACCGCCGCGGGCACGCGCATGGGCGGCGTAGCGTGGGAGCGCTGGCCTGAAGCAATGTTCGTCGTCGCGTGCCTGCTGTCATTGCTGGCCGCGCTGCTGGCGACTTTGGCCCTGGGTCGCTCGCCGGCCGCGTCGACAAATGACGCCCCCTCGATCTCGACGCCGCGCGTCGGGTTGTTGTCCGTGTTCAGACAAGATCCGCGCGTGCTGACGCCGTGGGTGTTCGGGTTTGTCGACCGATTCTGCGTCGGCGTCATCATCTCGAGCTTCGGGTTGTTTCTCGAGGCCGGACACGGGCTGGATCCCGCGCAGCGCAGCCGGGCGCTGGCGATGTTTCTTGCGCCTTTCGCGCTGCTGATCTATCCCGCCGGCCGGTTTGTGGATCGCGTCGGGCCGATCGGGCCGCTGCTCGGCGGCAGTCTGGGATTCGGCCTTGTCATGTCAGCGTACGGCTTCATACCCACCTCATGGCTCACTGGAGTGATGGTGCTGTCCGGCGCGCTCAGCGCGCTCATGTTCACGCCGACGCTGACGCTGTGCGCACAATTCGCGCCCCCCGCCGGCCGGGCGGCCGCGTTCGCGGGTTTCAATGCCGCCGGCTCGCTCGGATTTATCGCGGGGCCGATGCTCGCGGGCGTCATCATGCAAGTGATTGCGCCGCAGGTTGGAGAGATCGCGGGCTACCAGATCGTCTTCATTGTCGCGGGTCTTGCGCAGGCGGCTTGCGTATTGGCATATGTCCCGCTCGCGCAACGGGCGCCGCGCCGCTGTCCCGCGGCAACGTGATGTGCCGATACCGATTCTCAAACGGCGCGTGACCGCGCCCACAATGGAGAGCCTAACATGGTCACAATCGGAATGAACTATCGCGTAGTCGCGGGCAACGAGAGTGTGTTTGAGACCATGTTCGCCAAGGTGCTGGAGATCATGGGCGGCATCGACGGCCACGAGCACACGGAACTGTTCAGCGGCGTGCAGAACCCGCAGCACTACCTGATCGTCTCGCGCTGGTCGGATAAGGCGGCCTTTGACGCGTTCACGAGTTCGAAGCAGTTCGCGAACGTCACCGACTGGGGCAAGCGCGGCATCCTCGCCGAACGCCCGACGCACGAGGTGTACGGAGACAACACGCCAACCGGCGCGAAGTTTGGCGCCATGCCGGCGGGCTGCCCCGTCCACGCATAGTCGCTGCAAAATACTTCGACCGAATCTCGCACTCGCGCCGCGCGGACGTAGCCGCGCGGCGTGTTTGTTTTGCGACTACTCCGTCACGTCGAACGGCTCGCTCTCGATCCACGGCCCCCAAGAGCCGTCCTGATGTCGCGCCCGAATCCGCACGCGACAGTCCGGCATCGCGACCGTCGGCGTCCACTCGACCGACGTCACGTCGGCGGGGAAGCCGTACTCGACCGGCTGCGAGGAGTCGGGTGTGTAGGCGATGTTGTCGATTCGAAACGTAACGGTCTCGCCGTCGTCATCGCCCGGGTTGAAAATCCGCCAAATCGCGTGAACCGCGCCGGGATAAACGGGAAACTCGACGAACGCGGATTCGGGTTCAGTGAGTCGATACACCCGGTCGCCGATTTGCAGTGACAGATCGCCCCCCGCGCCGGCGACGCGATAGGCGAAGCTCAGCGTTCCGGCCGATGGCGTCGCGAGCGCCAGTTGGGCCCTGTATTGAGGCGGCAACATTGGTGAGCGAAGCGTCAGCCCAAATTGTCCGAATGGAGTAACCGCCCATCCGGGCGAATCTGTCGCCAGCGCAGTCGGAATACGGCCATCTTCGAAGTCGGCAGTGAATCCGGCCGGTGTCAGCGCCTGTGCCCCGGGCAAGGGCGTCCAGGCGTGTGTCTCCACTCGGACATCGTCAATCACCGCTGCGTTCAGCCGGTTGGTCGAGCTACCTGAGGAGATTTTGCGGTATCCCCATGCAACAGTCCTGGAACCTGCCGGAATGTCGACCGAAACGTCGGTCCATTCCGTCAGGCCGGTCACGGCCACCAACTCCTCATCGTCAACCGCAAATCGAAATCGATCGAGATCTGCGGCGTCCAGGCGATACGCGAAGCGCAATGTGGCGGGGCCCTGTACGCGGAATCGCGCTTCCGACCAGCCAGTCTGGGGCACACCCGAGCGTAATGCGAACGTCCCGCTGTAGACGTCTTCGTCGGTAAGAAACCACATCGGGCCGCGGCCGGGGAAAAAGTCAGCGCTGAGTCCGCCTTCAAAATCAATAAGTCCCTGATGGCTCGCTTCCGGCAATGTCTCCACCTGTCGCGCGCGCTGCTTGCTGTCCATCCATTGCAGCTGGACGGGGTCTCCCACGCGAACCGGATCAACCGGGCCCATCACCGCGAGCATTGCCGCCCGGTGGGCCTGCGGCGCCCGGTCGCACTCGCCATCCCAATTCGCCAGCAAAGCGGCAAGGTCGCGCAGGTCAATGGCGCCATCGCGAACAAAGTCGAAGCGCGGATCAAAGCCCCCATCAGATGCGTCCAGGCCGAATACGAGGAGCAGCGCCGCCAGGTCGGACAAGCCCACATGATTGTCGCCACTCGTGTCGAACGCGCACGCCTCACTCGGCGCGGCGATCGTCAGTTTCTGATTCGCGACGACATCATTCAGTGTCGTGATCTGTCCATCGGTCCATTCGATCCGTAACTCGTCAACGATCGTCGACGCGCCGAGTCCAAAATGGGCCACGCGTTCGCTCTGGGA
This sequence comes from Phycisphaerales bacterium, assembly GCA_020427345.1. Taxonomy (GTDB): domain Bacteria; phylum Planctomycetota; class Phycisphaerae; order UBA1845; family Fen-1342; genus DSPM01. The sequence continues at coordinate 15,306 of JAGQOO010000026.1, forward strand.
CCGGTAATTGCTGCCACCGTCAATCCAGCGCGTCATCCAACGCTCACCAATCCTGGCGCGAACGACCGATCCGATTCCCGCGGGCGGAATCTTGGCGTTTGACAACCCGTCAAGCTCAACTCGCAGCCAGTGGCTATCACCGCTCAAGTCGTTGCGGAACGCGCCGGCCCCGTAGACGACAAGGTCGGAGTCTCCGTCGAGATCAAAGTCCACATCGGATACGCCAAACAAGCCGTCGCCGATACCATTCAGCCCGATCGAATCAGAAACGAACTCAAAGGTGGGAATGACGTCATCGGTGGAAGCCTGTCGCCACGCCCAAACGTTTGTTGCCAACAACCTTGAAGACGTGCCGACACCGACGAAGTCCAGCAGGCCGTCCTGATCCAGATCCAAAGTCGTCAAACCCCACCCATACCCGTACTGTCGAATCCCCGCGTCGGCGCCCAACTCCTGAAACTGGCCTTGGCCGTCGTTAAGGAAGAGCATGCAGCCCGCCCCGTCCTGAATCAGAATGTCCGGGTCGCCGTCGTCATCGACATCGGCTACATCCGCGCCCATTTCGGTTCCGGTTATGCTCAGGCCGGCGGTGGACGTCACGTTCTCGAACAGGCCCTCCGACTTTTGAATCCACAACTCCGTGCGGTGAAAGTCGTTTACCCACAATAGGTCAGGGAGAAGGTCCCCGTTCAGATCCACACATCGCTGCGTAAACGGCACAGGAACGACACTGCCTTGTATCTGGCCCAGGATTGATTCAATTCGATTCACAAATCCCGCGGGCGTGTTCTCGCAAAACGCCTGATCTCGTTCATAGCCGCCGCCAAGCATGAGATCGAGATCGCCATCCTTGTCGTAGTCGCCCCAGCCGGCTCCCGCCAACGCAGGGTCGATCCACGCCGGGTCGGCGGAAAACGATCCATCGCCTTCGTTGCGATAAAGAACCCCGTGATTAACCACATCCTCCCAGCCATCGCCGTCGACATCACCGGCGGTCGCAAACTCGATGTTCAAAGGAAGTCCGGAGGCGCCGCGAACATCCGCGAACCCGCCGACACCGTCGTTATGAAACAACCCCCGAAAGACGATGTCCGGCCAACCGTCGTTGTCGAAGTCCGTAACCGTGCCCCCGACGTGGTAGGCCGAGTCCAAAAACTCGTCTGAAAGGTCGACGCGAACAAAACTCGGAGTACCCGCGACCGCCCCCGCCGCCGAGACCAGCCAGCCGAATACAGAGAGTCTGGCGCCCATGGAATCCCCTTGCAGAAAGGCCGACGCCCGCAGTCGATGTGATCGAGGTCGAATGGTAACACACGATCCCCCGCGACGGTACAGCTAGCCGCCGGGGAGAATCAGCGGGCAGGCTTAGTCTTCCGGCTCCAAAACCGCCATGAACGCCTTTTGTGGGATGTCCACGTTGCCGATCGTCTTCATCCGCTTCTTGCCGGCTTTCTGCTTTTCCAGCAGCTTGCGCTTGCGCGTCACGTCGCCGCCATAACACTTCGCGGTCACGTTTTTGCGCAGCGGCTTGATCGTTTCGCGGGCGATGACGCGCGAGCCGATCGCGGCTTGCAGCGGGATTTCGAACAGGTGGCGAGCGATCTCCTGCCGCAGGCGGGTCAGAATCTTGCGGCCGCGGCGGTCGGCCGTGGAACGGTGCAGAATCACGCTTAGCGCGTCGACAGCCTTGCCGTTGACGAGAATGTCCATCTTGACCAGGTCGCTCGTGCGGAAGCCGATGACGTGGTAATCCATCGTGCCGTATCCGCGCGTGACGCTCTTCAGGCGATCGTAAAAGTCGTACAGAATTTCGTTGAACGGGAACTCGTATGTCAGCATGACGCGCTGCGGCGAGAGATACTCCTGCTTCTTGAAGATGCCGCGTCGCTGATCCGCCAGCTTCATGATCGATCCGACGCTCTCGGCCGGCGTGATGATCTGCGTTTCAATAATCGGTTCGCGCAACTCCGCGATCTTGTCGATCGACGGCAGATCGCCAGCCGCCTCGACGCGCACCACTTCGCCGCTCGTGAGCTGCGCCTCATACGTCACGCTCGGCGCCGTCTGCACAACGTCTACGCCGCATTCTCGCTCAAGACGCTCCTGCACAATGTCCATGTGCAGCAGACCGAGAAAACCGCACCGAAAGCCGAAACCGAGCGCGTCGCTGCTTTGCGGCTGAAACGTGAATGACGCGTCATTCAAGCTGAGGCGGCTGAGCGCGTCTCGCAACTCGTCATATTCCTCGCCGCCGGCCGGGTAAAAATCGCAGAACACGACCTGTTTTGGCGGGTCGTATCCCGGCATCGGCTCCGCCGCGGGGTTGAGCGCGTCGGTCACCGTATCGCCGACCGTCACGTCAGCCAGCGTCTTGATACTTGCGACAAAATAGCCCGCTTCACCGGCGGCGAGCGAATCGACCACGACGCGCCCCGGGCGCATCTTGCCAAGCTCGGTAACGACGTATTGCCGTTCGCGCCCCATCAGCAGAATCTTCTGGCCCTTGCGAATACGACCCTGCGAAATACGCGTGAAACACACGACGCCGCGATACTCATCGTAAACCGCGTCGAAAACGAGGCCCTGCAAATGCCCTGCGCGATCGCCGGACGGCGGCGGAATCAACTTCACAATCGACCGGCACATCTCTTCGATACCATCGCCGCTCTTGGCGGAAACGAATTGCACGTCATCCACCGGGATGCCGAGCACGTGCTCGATCTCAAGCGCGGTGTCTTCCGGCCGCGCGCCAGGCAAGTCGATCTTGTTCACAACCGGAATAATGTGCAGGTCGTTCTCGACAGCGGCGTACGCGTTGGCGACCGTTTGCGCCTGTACGCCTTGTGTCGCGTCGACAACCAGCAGCGCGCCGTCGCACGCAGCCAACGCCCGCGACACTTCATAGTGAAAGTCCACGTGGCCGGGTGTGTCGATCAGGTTGAACATGTACGACACGCCATCTACCGGCATGTCGACGCTGACCGCGCTCGCCTTGATGGTGATTCCGCGCTCGCGCTCGAGTTCCATGTCGTCGAGCGTTTGTTCGCGCATCTGGCGCTCACTGATCGCGCCCGATCGTTGCAGAAGCCGGTCCGCCAACGTGCTCTTGCCGTGATCGATGTGGGCGATGATCGAAAAATTGCGAATCCGCGATTGATCCATATGTAAATGCACGGGCAGCGCCGGCGGCCACGACTCGCGCAGCCACGCGCCTGATCCTCAATATCGCCGCAAGGCGTTTGTCCGCCGCCCCTTCCGGGTCGTCCCGGTCGGTTGGGCCAGCCCGCCAGTATAGCGGGCCGCCGGTAGGCCGGAAGAATCGCGGCTCGGCGCGATAATCGCTTCGCCGTGTCTCTACTCGGTCAGCAACGCCTTGAGTAGCGTTCGACGCTCACTGTCCATTCCGAGTGAGTTGCTGAGATACGCGTCTATCGTGCCGTAGGTTTCTTCCATCGCCGAGAATGCCGCTTCCAGGTAGTTCGGCCGCGCCTCGAGCAGCGCCCGCAGCCGTTCGGGATACGCGAATCCACCGGCGGTCGCCTGCTCGATCATCTTGTTGCGCGTTTCCAGGAGGTAATCGTTTGTCAACAGATAATCCTCCATGACCGTTTCCCTTGATGCGCCCATCGCCAGCAACACCAGCGCCGCCGCCAACCCGCTGCGGTCCTTTCCGGTAGAGCAGTGCAGCACCGCCGGCATCGCCCCCGGCGCCAGAATGCGATCAAACATCGCGCGGTACGGTTCGGCGCCTTCCGTCACAAATCGCCGATTCGCTTCCTCCATGATCGCTTCTACGTCCCCTTCCGATCCTTCCGGATCCTGCAGCGCCGCGACCAGGCGCTCGCGCAGCCCTTCCGGCGTGATCGGCAGGTTCACGAGTTGGGGCGGGTTGGGCGCCGGGAGTTTGTCTTTGCGCGCTTCGGACTCATCCGAATCCCGGAAGTCGCAAACAAGGTTGAGGCGGAGCGCATGCAGATACTGAAGATCACGATCGGTCAAATCGGCCAGCGCCCCGGAGCGATACAGCAGCCCCCATTTGATTTGATGACCGTCGGTCGTCGGATAACCGCCGAGATCGCGAAAGTTGGGCGCGCCTTCCAACGGCAGTCGCCGCTCCGCGACAACCACGGCGTCCCCGCGCAATGGCGTCAATTCAAAGTACGGGCGCGAGTCGTCCAGCAAGCCCCCGATCCGCGCGCTGCCTGAACTCGTTGACGCGATGACCGACTGGCGCGCGAACTGCGTCGGACTGGAGCCGAGATGCACATCCACACGCTGCGGCGCCGGCTGCGTCACCCACGTCACAGCGTAGACGCCGGGTTCGAGTCGCTCCGCGCGGGCGGCTGTAATCCTGACCGGAATCGGGCCACACCCTGCCACCGCGATCAAACAAGACAGTGAAACGTAACGAGCGAACATGCGTTCTCCAGTCGGAGCCCGTCAGCGGCGCAACTGAATAATGGACTCCCGCGGTGCGACGGCCGGGGAATCACCGAGGCGCCGACGGCTCGGCGTCACGTCCCGCACGAGTGTCAACTGCTCCAAAGTGAATCCCAGTTCAATCGCAATCTCGGTCAGAATCAAGTCCGCCGGAATGTGGACGCCGCGCAGCCGGGCGCCGGCGACGTTGATCCAGCATGGCGCGCCGGGCGTCAGCACACGCGCCATTTCCCGTAACGCCCGTGTCAGGTCGTCAAAATAAGCGCGCGCCAGCGTGGCATTGCGCGTCAGATTCCGCAGCCGCAACGCCTCGCAAACCTCATCGATCGCGGCGGTGGAATCACCTTGGGTTGCCACACCTGTTTCGAAATCGGCGCCATTGGCGTCGTCGGCATGCCTGTCTTCGTTATCAAGCGGATCATCCGACTCATCGGCATCGAGTTCCGCAGTTTCAAAGGCCGGCGCCTCGTCGTCCGTCTGCGCGCGAACCTGTGCATCATCCGCGTCCGCTTGTCCGTGCCAGAATCGATAGACCCGCCCATACGCGCGCGTCAACGCGCGATAGTCATATCGCGAAATGTACGGCGGCGACGTCAGAAGGCCGCTGATCGACGCGTCGGGAATCGCGGTCAACTCGCGCGCGTCGCCGATCTCGCAGCGGACCGGCGCCTGTAGCGGCGTGCGCTGATCGTCCTCGATCATCATCAGCGATTCCCGCAGCCGCTGCGGCAAGGCAGGGGCAGCGCGTTCGATGCGACCATCCGCCGTCAAGCCGCGCGCGACGGCGAAAATCAATGCGGCTTGATGCAGCGGGCGTTCCAATCGCTCCGCCACATCGCGCCATGTCGCGCAGCCGCGCAGGGACGGCACGCGAGTCAGCGGCGCCTCCCCGCGCGCCCGCGTGAGAAACGCGAGAACGGGAATCGCCTCGACGCCCAGCGCATGCGCGCCGCGCCGCCCACATTCAATCGCGAAAGTCCCACTGCCGGAGAAGGGATCGAGCAACGGCGTTTCCGGTGTGGAGTCGGCCCCGGCGCCCGTGCTCGAAAGGAAGTGCCGCACCAGTTGCGGCGCAAACGCCTGCCGATACCGCAGCCACCGATGATAGGGCTCGTCCGGATGGCTTGCGCCGGTGACCCATGGCGCCATCTCCGGCGCCTCGACACGCTCGCGGCGAAAATACCGCTCGAGCCGCTCGCGCTGCGCGGTCGGCTCCAAATGAGCATGTGCGTTGTTTCGGGCCTTCCGCGCCATCGAATCGCGCGGCTACCCCATGTACATGCCGCCGTTGACGTTGATCACCTCGCCGGTGATGAACGACGCCTGCGGCGCGGCAAGGAACCGGACGGCACGCGCGACTTCCTCCGGACGACCGAGCCGGCCCACCGGCGTCAACTGCCTGACAACGTCGAGCACTTTGTCCGGAACGGCGGCGGTCATGTCGGTTTCGATGAAGCCGGGCGCGACTGCGTTGACGGTCACACCCTTGGCCGCGACCTCACGCGCGAGCGTCTTGGTGAACGCGATCAATCCGCCCTTGGCCACGGCGTAATTGCTTTGGCCAAAATTACCCATTTGCGCGACGATCGAACTGATGTTCACAATGCGCCCCCAGTTGCGCTCGATCATCTGCGGCAGGAGGCGGCTGGTCATGTTGAATGGACCGTTCAGGTTTACCAACAGCACTTCGCGCCACTCTTCCGGCTTCATTTTCACGAATGATCTGTCACGCGTGATGCCGGCGTTGTTGACGAGCACATCGACATGACCGAACTCGCTCATCACGCTTTCGATCATGTTGTTGGACTGCTCGCTGTCCGAAACGTCCCCCTGAAACGCCTTGGCACGAACCCCCATGTCTTTCAACTCGCGCACCACCTCCTCCGCCGCCTCGGCGTGGCTGCGGTAGTTGACGGCGATGTCGCACTTCTCGTGGGCCAGGGCAATACAGATGGCGCGGCCGATACCGCGTGAGCCGCCGGTTACCAGCGCCACTCTTCCAGTCAGGTCGGGCATGCAGACCCCTCCTGTTCAATGGCTTTATTCGGCGAACCGAGCGCCCGCCGGACATGCCCCATCAGTATACCGCTTTGGCGAAGGAACCGCCTAAATTTAGCGAATAGGTCGAACGCAGACTGGGCCCCCGCCTCCCGCAGGGGCGCCGACTCCGACTTCGTGTCCCGCGTAATCACGTCATTCCGCGTAACTACGTCATCCCGCGCACCTACGTTACGTCATTCCGCGCAATCACGCGACTGTCATCCCCCGCGCACACACGCGGGAATCCCCGCCGCTGAATCGGCATCTGGCGTTACTCGGGACCAAATCAACAAAAAGAGCGCGCCCAGCGGCGCGCTCCTGAGAACTCGATAACTAGCGATCCGGGCCTAGCGACGGCGGATCAACATCAGCCCGACCAGCATCAGCCCGATCGAGGCGGGCTCTGGCACGTCCTTGAAAGTCAGGGTGAAGTCAAAATCACTCAGCCCCTTGGCGCCGTTTTCGGCGAAGCTACTCGCGATCGCTTCCAACGAATAGTCGCCGGCCGGGAGGAACCCCATCGTGGCCAGCGACACGAAACCCGCCGAGGACGTTTCGAACGAGATCACAGGCGTGAACGAACTGTCGTAGACTGTGAACACCGCAAACCCGAGGTTCGGGTCGGTGGTGTGCAGCTTGCCGTCGAGTGAATAGCTGGCGTCGGCCAGCAGCGTGAAATCCAACAACATCAAGCTGCCGGAATTCGAAGAAGTTGTGAACAGGTTGTTCGCATCTGTCTCCGACAGCGCCAGCCCCGATCCACCAATCTCGTCGCCCAGGATGTATGAATCCTGTGTCGCCTGTCCGGACGCCGACGGCTTGTTCGGATCCGCATAGGACACGCCGGCCTGGACATCACCCATGTAAGGGCCAAATCCCACAGCGGCGTCGGTCTGATCGTCGGTGAACGGAGTTTCGCTGATGACATACATGGCGTGCGTCTCAATTTCGCGATCCTGATTCGTCGGCGAAATGAAAGACCCACCCATGGCGGGCGCGGCGAGCGCCAACGTCAGCGTCGCCACTAGTGAAAACGTGCGCATCCATCTCCTCCCTGCGACTGCGCGCAGAACTCAATCGCCGGCGCGATCAAGCTAGAACATCCTAAGGAGGGAAACGCGCGAGCGAAGCGACGCCCCTCCTCCTCCAAAGCGGAACCTTATCGGATCGGGGGGCGGGTCTCAACAAGAATCAGCGAAAATTCAGGCGGGTCCGTGAGCGGTTGCGCTAAGCGCGGTCGGGTATTCGGGACAGCCGGCGCTTGATGGCGACGCCGATCGTCGTATCGCGCGAATCGCGCGACAGCGTCTCCCACTCCCGTCGCTGAAGCTCATTCACCACGTCTTGGCGCAACGCGTCGGAGC
>JAGQOO010000270.1 GCA_020427345.1 Phycisphaerales bacterium
GCCGTGCGCATGACGATCGATCTGCTCGAACAGCGCCAGCCCGCGACGCCAGCCGAACAATCGACACAGTGCGCCGGTCAGGTCCCATGCGACAGCGTCATCGCTGTCGTAGAGCGCGGGGGCGCCCCGCTCATCCTGCGCCTCCATGTGCTGCGTCCACCGAGAAGGCGCGTTGAGCAATTGCAGGAGTTGTTCTCTTTCTTCCGGCATCATCGCGCGACCCCGCCTCCCGGTAGCCACAATCCGTTGACGAATCGCTTACCAGCGACGACGGCCGCCGCCGCCCTCGGCGCGCGGACGGGCCTCGTTGACGGTCAAGGAGCGGCCGCCGTGATCCGCCCCGTTCAGCGCGTTCATCGCCGCCTGGGCCTCATCATCGGAAGCCATCTCGACGAAGCCAAAGCCCTTGCTTCGCCCGGTTTCCTTATCCATGATCACGTCAGCCGAGGTAACGGCCCCGTGCGAACCGAACAACTGCTGCAGGTCCGCCGAGCGAACGTCATACCCGAGGTTTCCGACATAGAGTTTGCGTGCCATTCTGCGTTCTCCGGGACTCTGCCGATCCTGGCGCAGTGCACAGCAAGACCGCAGAATGACGGTCCAATGGCGCGCAAACGCCCCGACGCTGTTACCGGTCCGGACAGAGCCTGACTTTGCCCTCGGCCAGTGCCGGGGCGGCTGCTCAGCGCCTAAGCGCGCGAACGGATCGCGCCTTGCTCGACGTGAGCACCAGCGAGCCTCTTTGACCTGTCAATTGTGATTCGCGATGGCCCCGATTAGGGGCAAGGGCAAGACAGCATGAGTGATCAGAAAGTTCGTTGATGCAAGTATCATAGACGGCTCTGCGAGAATAGGCAAACGGACCCGACTAGCGGCTTTTGCTGCCGGCGATCGGCTGTGGCTGCCCGGGTGGCGACGATCGGGCGACGAAGGCGGCGTAAATGCGCTTCGCTCCGCCGCGACGCAGCGCTTTCGCGACCTCGCACAACGTCGCGCCGGTCACGACCATGTTTTCAACGATGCAGACCGTCAGCCCTTTCGAACGCGCTCGCCCGCGTGGCTCGAAACACTGCGCGATATTGTCAAATCGCTTCGCGCGGGTGTCCATTCGAAGTTGACTCTCAGAGTAGCGCGACCGCCTCGCAAGTCGGCGCAACGGAATGCCCAGCCGCCGCGAAACGACCTCCGCCAGTTCCGCCGCATGATCGCACGGCCGCTGCCAACGACGAAGCGGATGCATCGGAACAGGGACGATCGCGTCGATCGGCTGCCATGGCCGCTCGGCGATACGCTGCGCCAGCGCCGCGCCAAGCCACTCCGCGTTGGCGAGGACGCCGTCATATTTCAGATCCAGCACCATTTCGCGCAATGGCGATTCGTATGCCCCGAAACGCGCCACGCCGGCCATGTTCCAGAACCGCTCGCGCCGACACACGCCGCAGCCGTCATCGTCGATCGTCTCCGGGCGAGCCGAGCGTCCACATCGCCCGCAGTAGCTTAGCCGGCGCAGCTCTGCCAGCGCCGCGTCGCATGGGGCGCAAACCCGCCCGGCATGTTCGATGAGAACGCCGCAACCGAGACACGACCGCGGCGAAACAACATCCGCCAATGCCCGCGCCAGGTTGAGAATCGGACCGAGCGGCATGCGCCCTCCGAAAAACGGTTGCCTATTGCGATTCGTCGGTCGCGTCGTCGCCGGTTCCGGCCATCGGCTCCGTCCGAACCGTTCCGTCGGCATTCTGCTGAACAACGCGAATGCGCTGCTCGGCGTGCTCGAGCTTGGACCGGCAGTGCGCCACCAGCGCGCTCGCCTCTTCGTAGCGATCAACGGCTTCTTCGAGGCTGATCTCGCCGGACTCCATCTGTTCGGCGATTTGCTCCAGCCGGCGCATCGCCTCTTCGAACGGCGTTTTCTGAGTGAGCTTGGCCAAGGCGGTTCCTTTCGGTCGGTCGATCGTCGGTCGATTCGCGAGCCTGGTCAAGCCCGGCGGGACCGCTTTGACAACCCCTGCCCCTTCCCGGATACTCCGACCGGACTAGCGAGGCATACCAACGCGGCCGGGCGCGGGCTGACCGCGCGCCGACCCCGGCGAATATCACAGCTTGTGGATAGGAGATAGCGGATGGCGGTTCGTCCCGTAGCGCGTCCGGGCGAAGGATCCGGAACTCGAATCGGCCTGATTGTCGCCGTGATTCTGGCCGTCGCGTTCCTCGGTCTGTTTATCTGGCAACTCACCGCAAACAAACAGCTTGAGGACGCCGCCAACAGCGCCGAACGCAAGACCAGGCAGGCCGGCCAGGCGCCCCAGTATTACGTCGACGAGTCGACATCGCGCGGCCAGCCCGTCTTTGCCGTCATGGAATCAGACTTCCGCGATGTTGCGACGCTCGTCGCCGGCAAACCCGAGGCCCGCCGGCCCGCGCTTCAGGAAGCCGCGCAACAGGTCCTCAAAGCGGTCGCCGGGCGACACACGGGGGCCACGACCGAAGCCGACACGCTGCTCACCGCGATCATCAACCTCGACCGCGCGCTGACCGCCGAAAAGGACAAAGCCGCGACGCTGACCGAGGAAAACAAGAAACTGACCGACGAGCGCGAGCAACTGGTGCTGGACGTGCAGGCCACGCGCGACGCGAGTGCCAAGGAAATCGCCGACCTCCGCCAGACGGTCGAGTCGCTGTCTCAGGACAAGACCGAGTCGCTCAAGGAAAAAGACGACCAAGTCGCCCGCCTGCAAAGCTCGCTCGAATCCGCCAACAACGAACTGGCGTCGTACAAGGTCCGCCTTGCCGACGAAGCCCGCAACCACGAAATCGCGTACACCAAGCTGCAGAACTCCAACAAAGACCTGCAGGATCAGTTGCAGCAGCTCAAGCCGTCCAGCTTTGACCGCAACGACATCCTGACCAAGGCCGACGGCAAAGTCGCTCGCGCCGTCCCCGGCAGCGATGTCGTCTTCATCAATCTCGGCGCCGGCGAGAACGTGAAACCCGGGATGGGCTTCGAGGTCTTCTCCAAGTCAGGCGACAGCTTCAACGACTATCGCGGCAAGGCGTCGCTCGAGATCACCGCCGTGCTCGAAACCGTCTCCGAATGCCGCGTCACGCGTCAGGCGCCCGGCCGCCCGGTCGTCGAGGGCGATCTGGTCACGAACATCGCCTATGAACGCGGTCGCAAGCCGCGCTTCGTTATTCGTGGCGAGTTCGACCTCGACTACGACGGCATCGTCGACATCACCGGCGCCGAAACCGTAGCCGGCCTTGTCTCCGAATGGGGCGGCGAAGTCGTGCCGGATGTCAACGAAACCACCGACTTCCTCGTCATCGGCGTCACGCCACAGGTGTCGTCGCGGCCGCGCCGCTTCAGCAGCCCGATCGCCGCCGAGCAGGCAAAGGTTCAGGAACTGCGGCAGACGAACTTCCGCGAACTGGTCGACCGCGCGGTCGAGTTGAACGTGCCGATCCTGACGCAGAATCAGTTCCTGTTCCTCACCGGACAGGCCGGCCCCGGCGCGATGTTCCGCTAACGCCGCATGATTGAAGTCAGTACAACTCGACAGGACGGCGTGCCGATCATGGCCCTCACCGGCGAGTTGGACGGTGACGGCTCCGTCGCGGCCGCCGCCCGCGAGTTGCTGGACAAGCGCGGCGCCACTGTTGTGCTGGACCTGCGAGCCGTGCCTTTTGTGAACTCCGCCGGCATCAGCGAACTCGTCACGCTCGTGTCACAGGCGAATGTGCAGGAACAACGCGTCCTGATGGCCGCGGCCACACCCTTCGTGCGCGGTCTGTTCCGCACGACGCGGTTGGATCATTTCTTTTCGATGTACTCGTCAGTAGAGGAGGCGGCCGGCGCGGCGAAGGGCGCATGAGCATCGGCAGCCAAGTTGAACAGGC
>JAGQOO010000271.1 GCA_020427345.1 Phycisphaerales bacterium
CGTGTTGAGCGATTCGGCCGAGCCGTCGTAGTCGCCTAACTTTCCAAGATGCCCGTGGATGTCGATGAGCATGGCCGGCTCTCCCGCGACGCCGCTGTGATTGCGGCGGCGACCTGATAGACTTTCGGCAGGACGGGTTGAGACGGTCAGTTTTCCCGCGGAGACAATGCGGCAATGGATATCAGACTATCGAACCGGGTGATGGCGGTGGCTCCTTCTGCGACCATGGCGATGACCGCCAAGGCGGCGGAATTGAAGGCGCGCGGCGTGAACGTGATCGCGTTCGCGGCGGGCCAGCCGGATTTCGACACGCCGGACAACGTCAAGGAGCAGGCAATCGCGGCTTTGCGAGCGGGTGATACGAAGTACCCATCGCCGGTCTCAGGCACGCCGAAATTGCGCGAGGCGATCCGCGGGTACTTCGAGCGCTTCAGCGGGTTGAACTACGCGCCGTCGCAGATTTGCGCGACGGTCGGCGCGAAGGACGCCCTGCATCTAGGCTTTGCCGCGCTGCTCAATCCGGGGGACGAGGTCATTATTCCGGCGCCGTACTGGGTCAGCTACCCGGACCAGGTGCGGCTGTGCGACGGGAAGCCGGTGATTGTGACGCCGGCGAAGGGTCTGAAGATCACGGCGGATGAACTGGAGGCCGCGATTACGTCGCGCACGCGCGTGGTCGTGCTGAACAGCCCGTCAAACCCGTCGGGCGCGGTCTATTCGCGAGCGGAACTCGAAGCGCTCGCCGGTGTAATGCGCAAAACGGACGGCGTTGTTGTGTTCGCGGACGAGATATATCACCGGTTGTTGCTGACGGGCGAGCCATACGTCAGTTTCGCCGCGCGCGATGGCATGTATGAGCGCACGTTGACGATCAACGGCGTCAGCAAGACGTACGCGATGACGGGTTGGCGGCTGGGTTTTGCGGCCGGGCCGGAGCCGTTGATCAAGGCGATGGCGAAACTGCAGGGTCAGACGACCAGCGGGCCCACTTCGTTTGTGCAGACGGCGTCGGTGGAGGCGCTGACGGGCGACCAGAAAGCCGTGGATGAGATGCTGGTCGCTTTCAAGCGGCGTGGCAAGCTGATGGCGGACGGATTGAACGCACTGCCGGGAGTCACGTGCGAGCAGCCGGGTGGGGCGTTTTACTGCTTCCCGGATGTGTCGGGCACATTCGCAAAACTCGGAGTGAACGACGCGGACGGCTTTTCGGAATTGGCGCTCGAACGGGCGCATGTCGCGACCGTGTCGGGCGTCGCGTTCGGCGCCCCGACGCATGCGCGCTTGAGTTTCGCGACGAGCGATGCGGATATTGTCGAAGGGTTGCGGCGGATCGGCGAGATGTTGAGGTAGAAATCCGGCGGTGGGCGATGATCGGCGCTTAGAGCAGCGGCGTGCCCCATTCGGACTCGTACGCTTCGTCGTTGATAATGGCGTACCAGCCGTCTTCGTCGTGGTCGACGTCGTAGATGGCTTCTTCAATGCCGCGTGACAGGAAGAAGACGCGCAGCGCCTCGTATAATTCGCCCGGTGTAAACGAGGCGAACATATCGAGATCGATCGTGCGCACGCCGGTCGAGTCGTACCCGTAGCGTGGCACACATCGAATTGTGGTAAGCGTGCGTTCCACTGCTTCTTTCCAACCCCCGGACAATGGCGTGTCTTCCCACATGAATTATACGCCTCTTTTCACCCGCGCTTCAACGCAAACTGGCGCGCGTTTCCGGTCCATCCTTGTTCCGCACGACGTACAACTACATCCTGCCACGACCAATCCGATAAAGCAAGCTACCCGGTCGGAAGCGCGTCGATTAACTGCCGGATCTCGTCCGGCGAGTTGTAGTAATGCGGGCTTGCCCGCAGGCGGCCGCGGCGCGTCGCGACGACGATTCGGAACTCATGGCGCAAATGTCGCCGGATCGCGTCGACGTCGTGCTTTTCCGACGAGAACGACACAATTCCGCTCCATTCGCTCGGCGTACGCGGGCTGTGCACCCGCCAGCCCTTGTGAGCGACCCCTTCGGCCAGCATGTCGGTCAGCCCTTTGACGCGCACCTGCGCCTCGTCGAGGCCGACGTCGAACAATAACTGTATCGACGCCCCCATGGCACAAATTCCCGCGAGATTATAGGAGCCACTGTCAAAGCGGCGCACGTCGTCGTGCAGGTCGTAGTCGATTTCGCCGTCCGCGTGGCCTTGCTTCATCGACATGTAGCCGACTTCTGACGGCTTGATGTGACCGACCAGTTCACGCTGGCAGTAGAAAATTCCCACGCCCTCCGGCGAGGTCAGCCATTTGTGCCCGCCACACGAGAGCATGTCGATGTGCATGCGGCGGACATCGATCGGATTGACGCCGAGGGATTGGATTGCGTCGACGAAGAACAGCACGCCTTTTTCGCGGCAGAGTTCGCCGAGGCGGGTCAGATCCAGCCGGAACCCGTTTGACCATTGCACGGCTGAAACCGCTACCACCCGGGTGCGGTTGTCGATCGAAGCGGCGATGCGATCAAACGGGACGCGGCCGTCATCCTCCGGCACGGCGCGCAACTGTACGCCGCGCGCCTCCAGCGCCATCCATGGGTACACATTGGCTGGAAACTCCATTGTGGTGGAGACGACATTGTCGCCGGTGCGCCACGGGATGCCGTTGGCGACGTAGTTGACGCCCTCGGACGTATTCTTGACGAATGTGATTTCGGCTGGGTCGGCGTTGATGAGGCGGGCGGCCTGCTGTCGTACGCGCTCGGCGGCGCGGTAGAAGGCGCCGCGCAGGTACGCGTACTCCGCAAGTTCGGTCGCATACCCGCACATCGCCTCCATCGCCGGACGCGAAAGCGGGGCGACGGCTGCGTGGTTGAGGAAGTTGTAGTTCCGCGTTATCGGAAACTGTTCGCGGATGGCGTTCAGGTTCATTGTGGCCCCCGTGCGCTGCGCCTGACAGTATATGGTAGGCGCTGCCGGGTAAGATCAAGACCCGCCGCCGATCGGGAAGGTTAGCGCCAGGGGGCGAGCGCGGTTGCGCGGCGATCGGGCGGTCGACCGGCCGGACTTATCAGGCGGCGCAATCGGCGCATCGGGTGAACGCCGCCGTCGCCCATTCCACAGTCTGCGCCATTCTATAACGCCTGTTGCGCGTCCGGATAGACTGGCATCAAAGGGGGGCTATGATCCGATCAGGCTGGGTGGGAGCTGTTTGGGAGAATGATGTGCTGAACCTTACGCCACGACAGATTGTCGAGCGGCTTGATCGATACATTGTGGGACAAGGCGACGCCAAGCGGGCAGCGGCGATCGCCATTCGGAATCGCTGGCGCCGGCTGCAACTGCCGGCGGAGGCGAGTCGCGATGTCAAACCCAAGAACATCCTGATGGTCGGACCGACAGGCGTCGGCAAGACTGAGATTGCGCGGCGGATTGCGCAGGAACTTGACGCGCCATTTGTAAAGGTCGAGGCCACGAAGTTCACGGAAGTCGGTTATCACGGCCGCGATGTCGACAGCATGATTCGCGAACTGGTTGACCGGGCGATGAAGCTGGAGCGTGACGCGGCGGGGCGGAACGTGCGCGAGCGTGCCGAACGCGATGCCCAGGACCGCGTGCTGGACCAGCTTCTGCCGGATCATCACTCGGGTTCAAGCGATCCGGAACATGTCGAGCGTCGTCAGCGCACACGCGAAAAACTGCGTTCGCAACTGGTCGCCGGCGGGCTGGATGATCGCCTGATCGAGGTGGTCAGCGAGGACAAAGCGGCGCCGGTCCACATGATGTCGAACATGGGTCTGGACCAGATGGGGCCCGAGTTCGAACGCCTGTTTGAACGGATGATGCCGGCGCGGTCAAGACGGCAGCGCATGCCGCTTCCGCAGGCGCTGGAAATCCTGATCC
>JAGQOO010000272.1 GCA_020427345.1 Phycisphaerales bacterium
GTTGTACGGAACCAGATTCGCGCCGAGTGACAGCACACCCGTATCGCTACCGAATGTCGCGACCAGTTGTGTGTTCGGCGGTTGCACCGTGTTTGCGAACGGGTCGGCGCCGTTATTCGGCGACGGCACGAAGACAACATCGCCAATGCCGTCAAGCGTGAGCCCGAGCGCTGAGACATCGAGCGCGATACGCAGGACTGCCCGGACCCCGGTCGGGCCGAACGCCGAATCAAACCAGACCACATCAAACTCGTTGGGATCTTTGGTCGGCGTCGGCGAAGGCGGACTGAACCCGCCGGCGACGGTGTCAGCGTAATCAGCATTAAACCGACCGTTGGCCTCTGCTGGACGGGGGGTTGACAGGAACGTCCCGAAGCGATCAGGAACCGCCGTTCCGGGGCCGGCGTACGGCAGGTCATTGCCGTTGGGATCCTGGCTGAAAAAGTACACCAGCTTCACGCCGGGCACAGGCCTGACCTCAGCCCCTTCGGACACCCAATCGTCGCTCGGGTCGATGTCGAGCAGGAGGTCGAAGACGAAGATGTCCTGCTCGCCGACCTTCCCGGAACCGAAACTCGTGAAACCCGTATCAACAGGACCCACTGACGGCGTAACCTGGGCCAACGCCGGCGCGCAGCACAAGCCGATCAGCCATGCCAGGCGAACGCGCTCAGTCAATGCCCCTTCTCCTCCCCTCGGCGATGAATCCGCCTCCTGTGCTCCAACTTATCGACCCAGGCCGCCTTCGCAAAGCGCAACTGACGCCGGCAGTCGGGAAACGGCGCCAGGGCTGATAAGCGTCAGATTGCTGATTTCGGCAATAAGTGGCAATATCGCGCCGTTTTCGGTAGTTTGGCTCATATCAAGCGCAGAGACCCGCATTCTCTCGATCACCTCCGATCGCGGGGCCCTTGGAGGCGCAGGAATGGGGCAGGCCAACAGCCGCCAACAGCGACTGCATGAACTGATCGACTTTGCCCGCGCCTATCGTGGGTGGAGCCGGCTGCGCACCGCGGAAGCGCTGGGCCGCGACACGACCAAGCTCTACCCCAATACAGACAACCCAAAACTCGACTTGGTGACCGCCTTGGCGTCGGTGCTGGATTGGAGCATTGACGACATTGTCGCCTACATCCGTCAGGACGAGCGACCGGCGGCGGGCGACATCGCAGCGGACTACGAAACACTCGATCAGCAGGCGCGGGCCGCGCACTGCGCCGGCGATTTTGACCAGATGCTCGCGCTCGCGCAGCAGATGGCAATCGTTGCCGTTACGCCGGAGCATCGAGCCAGAGCCGCGAATCGCGAACACGGCGCCTGGGACGGAATGGGGCGATACTCGAATGCGCTCGAGGCCGCCTGTCGCGGTCTTCAGGAAGCGCCGATTCCGACGCGCCGCCGCCTCCAGCTTCAAACCAATCTCGCCAACACCCATTACACACTTTGGGAACTCTCGTCGGCATTGGCGCATGCGCATCTCGTAGTCGAGTGGTATGAGGAGCATCCGCCGACCGAGCCGATCGATCAGAAGAATCAGGCGTTCGCGTGGTATGTCCGTGGACACGCCTACCGCCGGTCAGCAGCGCAGAATGAGGACGCTGCCCCGACTTATTGGCGGTTCGCACAGCGCGATCTCCGCACCGCGCGAGCGACCTACGATCACTTGGCAGCAAGCTTGAATGACGACCGGCTTGGCGGCATCGCGAACACCTGTGCCGCAGGGCTGATTGAAGTCGCCGTCGGCGCGGGCGAGCTCGCGCCCGAAAAGGGTGTCGGCCAGCTGATTGACATGCTGGAAAACGCCGTCGATCTGGAGCGCGTCGCCGGCGACTGGCTGGAAAGCTACGGCTGGGCGTGCATATTCGGCGCAAATATCGCCCTGCGCCGGCTCAAGGGGCGTCCGCTCCAGCAGTCCATGGCGATTTTCACCAACAAAGCGCTTGATATCGCCGAGCGGCTCGATCACTGGGCCCTGCGCGAACGCGTTTTCAGTATGCAGTATGAGCTGCATGAGGCCTTGTCAGCAGAAACGGGTCTTAAGCTGCCGTACATGATTGACGACGAAGAAAAGAAGCTCATCACGGGAACGATGGGGCGCTTTCCCACTTTCCGGCGCACGGGTTGGATGATTTTCCAGACCGCGCGGCTGGCGTCAGGTCGGGTGAACGGTCATGTTTAGTCGACGCGTGAACCTGGTATTCGGGCTGGTATTCGCTTTGGCGTCAACGCCGGTGTTTGCGCAGGAAGATCCTGTCCGCGGCGCCGCTCCCGGCGTGAATGACCCGACCGAGCATTCCAACCAGGACGGCCCGAACCCGGGAGCGTCGTCAGGATTTACTCCAGGTCCGGCCTTCGCGCCCAACGAGATCCTTCGACTGTATGTCCGGCTGGACAACGCTGCCGGCGGCGACGGCACATCCTGGCCAAACGCGTTTCGCAGCCTGCGGACCGCTCTGACCGTGGCGTCGAACTGGACGGGGCGGACGGAGATTTGGGTGGCCCGCGGCGTCTACCGAGTCGAGCAGGATCCGCTCGGCCGCGGCTTGGGATTCTCGATTCCCGCGCGGACGCAGGTATTCGGCGGCTTCAGGGGCAACGAGGTCCGCCGGCATCAGCGCGATGCGAAGCCGGAGACCAACGGGACTGTCCTGTCAGGTCTCATTTCTGATGGCGTACAGGCGCAGCATGTCGTCCGGTTCGAAAACGTCGGGCGCGGAAGCGCATTGGATGGGTTCACGGTCGAGGGCGGCTCGGCCACCGCGGCGCCGGCTGACGGGGGCGGCGTGTGGATCTGGCGCGGGGCTCCGACCATTCGAAACGTGGACTTCCTGGACAACCGCGCCGGCGGACGCGGCGGAGCGATGTTTGTCAATGGCGGCCGACCTGTGCTGTCGAACGTGCGGTTCTTTGATAACACCGCCGACCATGGCGGGGCGATCGCGCTCGATGGCGGCGCGTTGGACGCGGAAGGCTGCTACTTCCAGAACAACACCGCGGATCAGAACGGCGGCGCGATTTTCGCGCAGGGAAGCGACGCCGTGCGACTCCGCAGTTGTGACGCGCGTGGCAACAGCGCTGCCAACGGCGGCGCGATGTCCATTCAGTTTGTCTCGACGCTTGATGACTTCAGTTCGGTTTACAGCGGCAACACCGCCGAGTTCGGCGGCGCTATTCAACTGCTTTCCGTCGCGGACGCTTCGCTCGTGAACATGACCGTCGTCAACAATGACGCGGCGATGGGGGCAGCGTTGCGGCAGGACGGGCAGACGTTCACGACAATCGCCAACGCGATCGTCTGGCACAACGACCCGGACAACGTTCCTTCGCTCGACATCGGCCCCAGTTCCACAATCGATGTTTACAGTTCAGATGTCGAGTATTGGTTCGCCGGTGGCGTGTTTGACGAGAACCTGAATACGTCCGTGCAGCCACGATTCCGCAACCCGGTCGGGGCCGACGGCGTCGCCGGCACTGCGGACGATGATCTGCGCCTGCAGCGGAACTCACCTTGTATCGATGCGGGATCCAATCGCTGGCTGCCATTCGCGGACCTCCTGCGAAGCCCCATTCTGCGGCGAACACTCCTCGACGCTGACGGAAATCCGCGGCGTGTGGATGTGGCGTCTGTGCCGGACACGGGCATCGGGCGGGCGCCCGTCGTGGACATCGGCGCGTACGAGGTCGAGCCGGACGCGGACGATGGGGACGGGACACCGATCGGCCCGCACCCCACGCTTCCATAGACGAACCGCCGAACGACTTGGGGGCTGGTCAACGAATCCAATGCGCGCGATGATGCTTCGAAGCGCCGCGGGCCGCGGCGCGTGAGGAGCTTATCGCCGTGCAGCAGCGTCCCGACCCGACAAGCCTGGAAGTG
>JAGQOO010000273.1 GCA_020427345.1 Phycisphaerales bacterium
TCGGGCATCTCGCGGGTCAGCATGAAGTCGAACAGTTGTTGCACGAGTTGACTCTCGTGTGTGTTCGCCGCCATCGTTTCCACCGACACCGGCAGGCCACGCGCGTCCACCAGCACCATGATTTTCACGCCTTTTCCCGCTTTCGTGCAGCCGATGCCGTCGCCACCGCCCTTGGCCTTGGCGAACGTGCCGTCGATGAAACACTCGTACAGCCGGAAGCCGTCACGCTCTTCCACGCAACGCCCGGCGGCGCGCATGATCTCCTCAAACACGCCGGCTTCGGTCCAGATCTTGAACCAGCGATGCACCGTGCTCTTCGCGCCGAACTCACGCGGCAAATCCTTCCACTTCGCGCCGTTGTCCAGCATCCAGAACCCACCCTGCAACGTCCGCCGCCGATCCGCCTCCGGCCGCCCACCCTTCGGACTCGGCTCCGATTCCGGAATGTGCGCCACCAGCCAGTCGAGTTGTTCTTCACTAAGTTGGAGCATGATCCATTATACCGTGCTACAAGTGTCCGGTTTTGGGATAGCCTCTATTGTAGATCTGCGAAACCTGCCTGCCGCGCCACCATGCCCTTCCATGTCTGATCTCGCGACCACGCTCGAAAGCGAACCGCTTGGGATCTTCAGGAAGAATCGCGGTCTTGTTGGAAACTACTCGGGAAGTGCAGAAAGTGAAGCATTGCTAAGGAACTTGAACCTGATGTTCAAGCGCAGCCGCCGCTGAATGGCGGGAAGACACCGATGCGATAGAGTTACTCATCTCCGACCCCGAAGGAGCCCTCTTGAAAGCCACGGAAGCCAGACTCCTTGAGTTCTTGAACAAGTCGCGGCAGTTCGTCATTCCAATCTACCAGCGCACGTATAGCTGGACTGAGCGGGAGTGCGCGCAGCTCTGGGACGATATTCTGCGGACCGGGGGAGACGATGAGATCAACGCGCATTTCGTCGGCTCTATCGTCTACATCGAAAAGGGCCTATATCAGGTTTCGGATCATTGTCCCTTGCTTGTCATTGACGGACAGCAACGCCTGACGACCGTCATGTTGATCCTGGAAGCACTGGCGCGCCAGATCGGTGATGGGGTGACCGTTGATGGCTTCTCTGCACGAAAACTGCGTGAGTACTATCTCCTCAATCCCCTGGAAGAAGGGGATCGCGGCTACAAGCTGCTGCTAACCCAAACTGACAAGCCAAGCCTACTTGCGATCGTTCGCCAAAGGGAACTCCCAGTAACCCGTTCGTTGCGCATCGAGAAGAACTTCGAGTATTTCATGGAGCGGGTCGGACGCCTTGGCGACAACCTGTCCGCATTGTGCCTTGGGCTCAGGAAACTGGTGATCGTCGACATCTCGCTCAGCCGCGACCAGGACAACCCGCAGTTGATCTTTGAGAGCATGAACTCGACCGGCCGCGAGCTCAGCCAGGCCGACCTAATCCGCAACTTTATTCTGATGGACCTAGATCCGGATCATCAAAACCGACTGTACGATGAACATTGGCGGCCCATGGAGGTATCCTTCGGCCAAGAAGCCTACGGCGACCATTTCGACGCGTTCATGCGCTGCTACCTGACACTCAAGACCGGCGACATCCCGAATGTACGGGCCGTCTACGAGGCATTCAAGACCTATGCGCGATCGCCGGGCGTGGAAGAGACCGGAATAGACGCCATCGTCGCGGACATTCACCGCTTTGCCGAGCACTTCTGCCGCATGGCCCTAGACAAGGAGGCGGATAAGGAACTGGCAGCGGCGTTTCACGATCTGCGCGAACTGAAGGTCGACGTAGCATACCCCTTGCTGTTGGAGTTGTATGAGGACTATTGCCAGGGCGCACTTTCCAAGCCCGACTTTGCGGCGATCGTGCGCCTGGTCGAGTCGTATGTCTTCCGAAGGGCCGTGTGCGGGATGCCGCCCAATTCCCTCAATAAGACATTCGCGACGTTCACTCGCTCAGTCCGGAAGGGCTGTTACTTAGAAAGCGCGCAAGCGCACATGCTCTTGATGCCGACATATCGCCGATTTCCGAGCGACGAAGACTTCACGCGGGATCTTGCCGCGCGGGATGTGTACAACTTCCCCCGCTGCCGATACCTACTCAAACGCCTCGAAAACCACGGCCGTAAAGAGCGGGTCCCGACTGATGAATACACTATCGAACATATCATGCCGCAGACGATTTCGTCTCAATGGCGCGAGGCGCTCGGACCGGATTGGAAGCACACCCACGAGACGTTCTTGCACACGCTTGGAAACCTGACACTGACAGGATACAACCCGGAGTACAGTAACCGCGCATTCATCGACAAGCGTGACCGCCAGGGCGGTTTTCAGCATAGCCCTCTGCGACTCAACGATGGTCTCGGTCAACTTGAGCGGTGGGACGGCGACGCGATACAAGCGCGTGCCGCGCAACTCGCCGCTTGGTCGTGTGATGTGTGGCCCGCGCCCAACCTCCCCGAGTCGTTACTCGAGCAATACCGACCCGTAGAAGACAAACCCGCGGCATATTCGGTCACCGACCACCAGCACCTCCATGAGGAGGGCGCGATGCGACCAGTGTTTGAGGCCTTTCGCCAAGCTGTGCTGTCTCTCGATCCTTGCGTTTCAGAGGAATTCCTAAAGCGGTACATCGCCTACAAAGCCGAAACGAACTTCGTGGATGTTGTTCCGCAGAAGTCGCGGCTGCGATTGTCGCTCAATCTCCGCTTCCACGAATTGTCGGATCCCCGTGGAATCGCTAAAGACGTCTCCAATCTCGGCCGCTGGGGAAATGGCGACGTCGAGGTTGGCCTAAGCACACTTGACGATCTTGCGTACGTTCTAGGTCTTGTGCGGCAAGCCTTTGAGAAGCAAATGGAGGGCGACGGCTAAGGACATAGCGACGTCGCTGACTGCGCGCAGGGCATCGTCAATGTCAGTTATCACTTGAAAACCAGCCGCCGGTAATCGAATTAAAACCGGCCAGGGTTGTCGTGCGTGGTATACCTCATTTCTTGTCGGTCTCGCAAGCCGCGGGCTCGGCGACGGCGGGTTCTTTTCCGCCGCGGTTGCGCAGCCGGTAGCTCCTGCCGGTGATGGCGATGACTTCGGCGTTGTGCAGGAAGCGGTCGAGGATGGCGGTGGCGGCGGGCACATCGCCGATGAGTTTGCCCCAGTCCTCGAGCGGCCGGTTTGACGTCATCAGGGTCGAACGGACCTGGTAGCGGCGCATGATGATCTCGAACAGGTACTCGCCGGAGCGCTTGGGGAGTTGCTTCATGCCCATGTCGTCGATGATGACCAGGTCGGGCCGCAGGTAGCGATCCAGCGTCTTGTCCTGCCCGCTGAGGGCTTCGTCGTGCAGGAAGTCGCGGACGACGTCGAAGATCGAGCGGTAGAGCACGACGAAGCCGCTCTTGATGGCCTGATGGCCGAGCGCCTGGGCCAGGTGGCTTTTGCCCGTACCGGGCGGACCGATCAACAGCAAGTCACGGGCTTCGCGAATGAAGCGGCCGGTGGCCAGGTCAAAGACCTGCTTGCGTTTGATCGACGGATTGAACTGCCAGTCGAAGTCTTCGAGCGTTTTGGGCTCGCGGAAGCCGGCGGACTTCGTGCGTCGGGCGACCAATCGTTCATTGCGGACGAGCAGTTCGTCCTGGAGCACAAGTTCCAGGAACTCGGCGTGACCGAGGGCGTGCCCGGCGGCTTCCTGAAGCCGAACATCGAGCGTGCCGGCCAGTCCGGAGAGTCGCAGGCGCGTCAGGGCGGTGCGCAGCGCATCATTCATCGGAAGATCCTCCGTTTTTCCCGTGGAGGGGAAGAAGCTCAAGGAGGGGGTCTGGGGGAACCTGCGAAGCTGGTTCCCCCAGGGGTGG
>JAGQOO010000274.1 GCA_020427345.1 Phycisphaerales bacterium
TGTTCTTCATGCGACGGCACAGAACCGTAATCACGCGCTCGATTTCCGCGGCGCGACCGATGACCGGATCCAGCTTGCCCTCGCGCGCCAACTCAGTCAGGTCGCGACCGAACGAATCCAGGGCCGGTGTCTTGCTCTTGCCCTTCTTCGTCGTCGCCATGTCGCCGTTCGGCGCGCCGCCGACCGAGGTCTCTTCCGGCTCCACGCCGGCGCCCAGCAGGTTCAGCACTTCCTCGCGCACGTCTTCCAGTCGCAGGCCCAGGTTCGTCAGCACCTGCGCGGCGACGCCGTCGTGTTCACGCAGCAGGCCAAGCAGCAGGTGCTCGGTGCCGACGTAGTTGTGGTTCAGATTGCGGGCCTCTTCGATCGCGTACTCGATGACGCGCTTGGCGCGCGGCGTCTGCGGCAGCTTGCCCATCGTGACCATTTCCGGGCCACTCTTGACGAGCTTCTCAACCTCCAGCCGAACCTTGCGCAGGTCCACGCCCAGATTCTTCAGCACGTTCGCGCCGACACCCGAGCCCTCTTTGACGAGGCCGAGCAGGATATGCTCGGTCCCGATGTAGTCGTGGTTAAACCGTTGCGCCTCCTGGTTGGCCAGAGCCATGACCTTTCTGGCGCGATCGGTAAATCGTTCAAACATGGGCTCATTCTCCATGGCTCGGCCCGCGTCGATCGGTCCCACACGCCCGCCGCGTGTTTTTCCGGACGCATGGTCCCCTCAGCATCGAGATTCTAGCGCGCGCGCCACATGCCAGCAAACACGCGTCACGTGTTGGTATCGACACGCGCGCCCGCCCTGATAAGCAGTGGTCGTGCGGGCAAATCGGCCTTGACGCTATTGTTTCGCGGGTTCGCCGTGCAGATTCTCGCGGATTTCCCGGCGGTAAAGCCCGCGGCGATCCAGCCGCCGGACGCGCTCCCACGCCGCGCGCGATTCTTGCGCATCACCCGACGATGTCACGAGTTGCGCGACCAGCGTCGCCGTTGCCAAGTTCCGCGGTTCCCGCTCGATCAGGGGCTCTACCGCCCGCAAGGCGCCGGCAACGTCCCCACACGCCGCCAGGCGCCGCGACTCGGCCAGCGCCGCGCGCCGCCTGCCCAATCGCTGCGCACGATCCGCGCCTCGCAGGCGCGCGGCGAGATGCCATTGGGACATCACCCACACGACGATCGCCACCGTCAGCGTCACACCGCGCGCCACATTCGAATAGGCGCCGGGGACGATCCACGTCATCCAAATCCATGCGTTCGCGGCGCTGGCGAACGCCGCGGCGGTCGCCATCCCGATGCTGGTGTCGCCTTGGGCGATCTGCCCGGCCCCGGCCGCGAGGACATTGATGGCCCGGATCATCCGGCTGGCGGCGCGCCTTTTTGTCGTCACTGGCTGCCCTCGCCCCATCCGCACATGGCGGCATATGTGTCCATCAGTCGCTCGGCAAGTTTGGGCAGACTGTACATGTCTCGCACATAACGGGCAGCTGATCGGCCCAGCGCCAGCAGGTTCGGATCGCCCTCGGCGATGCGGCGAATCGCTTCAGCGATCGCTCCGGGTTGGGGGTCAACGCACAGCGCGGTTTCTCCATCGACGTACCACTCCGGCAACGCGTCGCCGGTGGCGATCACAATACGCCCGAGCGACATCGCGAGCATTCCGGCCAGTGAAACGGTCGTTTCCCGCCGAGTGGCGAGGAAGACATCGGCTCCCTCGAGTGCGCGATCCCAGATACCGGGATCGCCGACGAGGCTGATCCGCCCGCTGACCTGAAGCCTGCGGGCCAGGGCCCAGATATCCGGAGCCGGGCCCTGCCCGATGGTGACGAGTTGAGCATCGATGTGGCGCTCGGCAAGGCGCGACAGCGCATGGACCATCAGCTCGAGCCCGCAACCCGGCTCAAAGCGACCGCGCCAGACAAGGCCGAGTGTCCGCCCGCGGGGCGAAACGTCCCGCACTTCGGGCGGGGGCAGCAGGGCGGGGGGCAGCGCATGAATCGCGCCGGATTGGCCCAAGGTCGGCCAGCGCACATGAAAACGATCGCAATGCGCGTCGCACATGCCCGCAACGTGGTCACCGGCCCGGAGCCCGCGCTTGGTGATGGTTTCCGCCTCGTGTTCGGAAGTCGCGTGGAGCAACAACGGGATCTCCTCGCGCTGCGCCCACGGTCGGACGACTGCGAGGCCGGCCGCGCCCCACAAATGCGCCACGTCACACCGGCCGAATTCGCGCGTAAGGGCCCTCCCCAAGCCCCAACTTCGCCAGCCTGAAAGGCTCGGCGTGGCTCGCGCTTCCAGCGGGGTGATGTCGAGTTGCTCTCGGGCGCGCTCGCTGTCCGTCAGGAAGGTGATGTGCCCGCCGAGATCAGTCAGCGCGAGCCCGAGTTCGCGAAACATGCGTCCGAACCGGCTGAACATCTCGCCGGTAACGATATGGAGCACATGTATCCGCCGTGCTGGCGCGTCGACTGACGGAGGGGCCGACATTGCGTCAGCATACCCGAAGAACCAGCCGCGTCGGCGACATCAGCCGGAAAAAGGCGGCCTTCATGTGCCCTTATCGTGCGTATCAATGTCCATCGGCGCATGCATGTGTTTGGTCGCCGCGGGGTCATAAAACAACACGCGCGAGTAGCAGAAGATCGCCAGGCTGAGCACGCTTGCGACCGAGATCAGCATGAACGCCCACCCCGCCGTTGTCAGCTTGTGGTCAATCACTTCGGCGAGCATCATGCCGCGCTCCCTTCATCCAGCACGCGTTCCCCGAGCCCGAGCTTGCGGAGTCGCTGGTTCCCGAGTGATACGAGAATCGTGAACATGACGATCAGCACAACCACGAATCCGACGGCAATGCGCGCCACAGAATCAGTGCTGAGCTGGTGGATACGACTCATCGCGGGCGCCCCCGGCAAACTCGGGTGAATCTTGCTGAGGTCAAAGCCAAGGATCTCGGTCAGCACCGCCATCACGAGAATCACGACCAGGAACAGCGGCGACACATACTTGATGATGAACTTGAAGATCGACGGGATCCGGATCTCGGCGCCTTCGTGCGCCATTTTGAATCCCTTGTCGACGCCGATCACCCATCCGAACAGGACTACTTGGACTGTCGCAAGGACGACAATCGCGAACGTTCCGGCCCAGTAGTCGATCGTATCCAGGGCGTTCATCCCCTTGCTGAAGTACATCACCAGCAAAGAGCCGAGGCCGGTAATGCCGCCGAGCAGCGTCACCGAGCCGCGCCGGCCGATGCCGAGCGCCTCCTCAAGAAACGCGATCGCGGGCTGCAACATCGAGAGTGAACTCGTGATCGCCGCCAGGAACAGCATGAAGAACCAGATCGCGCCGATCCAGCGTCCATAGTCGCCCATGTGCAGGAATACCGCCGGCAGGGATTCGAAGCCCATTCCGAACGTGCCTTTCGTCGCGCCCACGGCCCCTAGGAACAGGAACGCCGCCGGCACCGTAATCAGACCGCCAAGACACACTTCGAAGAACTCGTTTGTCGACGTCGCGGTCAGGCCTGACAATACGACATCATCCTTACGCTTCAGGTAGCTGGCATAGTTGATGATCACGCCGAAGCCGACCGACAGACTGAAGAAGATCTGTCCAGCCGCCGCCAGCCACGCCTTTGGTTGGAGGATCGCCGCGTACCACGCTTTGCCGGCCGCCGCCTCGCCCCCGCCCGGGTTCCACAGGAAGCCCAAGCCATCCGCCACGGAGTATGTATGCCCCTCAACTTCCTGAGGGCCCAGTGTCAGGACGCGAATGAGCACGATGATCGCGCACACGGTCATGATGGGCATGGCGCGAACGCAGAACCACTCGATACCCTTGGAAAGGCCACGGAA
>JAGQOO010000275.1 GCA_020427345.1 Phycisphaerales bacterium
CCGCGGACGCGGGGACGCTGTTCAATGGCGCGGGCTTGCCGGCGGGGACGTTTGTGGTGCGGATCGGTGAGTAGCGAGTACGTCGGGTATTGATTCGACTGTCGGCGAACAAACATGGATGCGCTGTCGCTGGGCGGACCGGCGCGGTGAAAGCGCAGCTCGGTTCGCGCGCGAGAGAGCGCCCGTGTGCCACTGCCGTCTCGGCAGTGGCTCCCCCCAACGCAAGAACCGCAATCCCGCATGCACGGCCGAGACGGCCGTGGCACAAGCGGCGCATCTCGACATGTCAGGTCGATAACCCGACCTACGATTTGTCGATTCGGCTGACCCCATCGGCAATGATCTGTCGATAGCGCGCGTGTATGACCGCCCACACATTCAGCGCCAGCAGTCCCGCGCCGATCAAGCCAAGGTTCGGACCGTCGATGGGCGATATGTGCAGGAACATACCGATGGTCGCGGCGCCCGCAACGGCGAGGGCGGCGGCCAGATTGACGCATATCGCGAGGACGAGCATCACGGGTTCGTCATCGCGGCGTGTTACCGACGCGGCCGCGATCAACAGTTGATTCAGCCCCAGTGCCAGTACGAAGACGTCGCGTTCGAGCGCGTCGAGATTCTCGCTCGGTGTGTACGTGGCGACGGACGCGAAAGCGTTGAACGCGCTGAGCAGCAGCCAGACGATGATGACGAACAGCTTGGCCGCGCGCGGTGTCATCGACGGATCCTATCCGGGCGACGCACGAACAAAATGCTCTCGTGTGCCACGGCCGTCTCGGCCGTGTTTTTCGTTTCGTCACGCGTGCGCGCAAAAGACCACTGCCGAGACGGCAGTGGCACACGGGCCTTTTGTTGCGCGCGAATCACAATGTGCGATTCACGGCAGTGGCACATCTGGCGCATTGTCGCGCGAAACGCAGCTTACTCGCTCCACGCGACGTTCATGAAGTCATATAACGTGTGAATCGTCTCCGCCTGTTCGTGCGCCATGTCTTCCAGCAGGTCGTGCACGGAGATCATGCCGACGAGTTCGCCGTCGTCGATAACGGGCAAATGACGGATGCGGCGGCGGCGCATGACGGCTTCGCACTCGGCGCGGGTCGAATCCGGCCGGGCGCAGATCGGCTCGCGCGTCATTACGTCGCCGACAGTGGTTTTGGCGGGGTCCTTGTTGATGGCGACAACGCGATTGAGCATGTCGCGCTCGGTGAAAATGCCGAGTACTCGTTGATTGTCCACGACGACGAGCGCCCCAATGTGCTCACCATTCATCAGCTGTGCGGCGTGAATGGTTGAAGCCTGGGGCGATACCGTGATGACGGGGCGCGGATGCGCCTGCAGGATCGCGGCTACATTCGACATGCGTCGCTCCTCGGACGTGAAAGCGCGATCGCGGACCTGCCTCCGCGAGGCGGACCGTGCGACGCGGTCGCGCTAAACACCAGCATGACCGAGGCAGACGCGATTCGTCAAGGAAAATCCGCGTACGGGCGGGACGCCCGTACCACACGATCATCCCGAATCAACGCCAGGTGAGGCCCTCGGGCAGGCGATTGAGGTTCTCGCACATGTTTTTTCGGACGATCACGAGGTCTTCGATGCGGATGCCGCCGATGCCAAGCGCGTAGAGCCCCGGCTCAACCGTTACCGCATCGCCGACGATCAACTCCGGGCCGAGGCGATCAAGCAGCGGCG
Source organism: Phycisphaerales bacterium (assembly GCA_020427345.1). Lineage (GTDB taxonomy): Bacteria > Planctomycetota > Phycisphaerae > UBA1845 > Fen-1342 > DSPM01. Next base: position 1,696 of record JAGQOO010000275.1, read on the forward strand.
GCTCTTTGAGGCTCAAGCCGAGGCCGTGCCCGGTTCCGTGGGGCATGGAGCAATAACCGGCGGGCGCGTTTTCGGGCGGGAAGCCGAGGTTGTATCCCGCGTCTGTGATCACTCGCGCTGTCGCGTTGTGAACCTCCTCGCCCGTCACGCCGGCGCGCGTCGCGGCAATACCGGCGTTCTTGGCGGCGATGACCGTCGCGTGCATCCGGGCGACTTCGTCAGGTATGTCACCATGGACGACGCAACGGGTGCAGTCGCCGTAATAGCCGCTGCTTCGATCGCAAGGGAACACATCGATGATGACGGGCTGGGCCGTGCGCAACGGGCCGGCGCCGTCGAAATGGCAATCGGCGCTGGCCGGGCCGCCCGCGACGATGTGGCCGTCGCTGCTAAAGCCGCGCTCGGCGAGGAAGATGTCGATCGCGGCTTTGACGCGTTCACTAGTCAATGGCGAAGCGGCGTCGCGCGGATCGCGCAGGACGCCGTCCTTGTCGGCGTTTGCGCGGGCGATCAGTTCACAGGCCATCTGAATGGCGGCTTCGGTGACAGACTGCGCCTTTTGGAGAAACGCGACTTCTTGTGCGTCTTTCGAGCGGCGATCGCGCACGCCGAGATCGGGATCGCATTCGCATTCGATGCCGGCGCGTTTCATTTCGGCCGCAAAGATGAACGGCAGCGAGCGATCCGAGATGACGCGTTTGATATCGCGGCAGCGGAGAAACTCCGCGGCGGCCTGCGCGGTGGCGATTTCGCGATCGCCGGAAAGGCCGCCGGCGGGCGTCCAGTCCGCGGGGACGGAGACTTCGTCGACGCGGACGGCTTTGCGGGCGCGCTGCAATTCGACATCGCGAATGATCAGCGCGGTCTTGCCGTCATGAAACCGCACCCATACCGCCGGATCATGGGCCGAGAAGCGGATGCGGTGATAAACGGCTTTGTTGTCGGATGGCACGCCCGCAAGCAGCGTGGCGGTTTGTGGCGATGTTGAGTTCGAGGTCATGCCAGCGAGGATATCCCGTCGCGGGAGGGGCGAAAAGGCGCGTTTGCCGGCGAACCCGGCGGGTGTGAAACGGATCGGGTAGCATGTCGCGCATGTTGACCGATAGCACATTCGCAGAGGATTCTGGCCAGACGCCGACGGCCGGCGAGTCGCGCGAGGAAACGCTTGAAGCGCGTGACAATCTCGCCACGGCGGAAGTCGCGCAACGGCGTGTGTCGATTCGTCCGCGTTGGCTGCTGATTGTCGGGTTGATCGTGTTGATTGTTCCGGCGCTGTTTCTGGATGAGACGGTGATGGCGCGATTCCGCGAAGGGCGCGACGGTTTTCGCAAGGTCTGGGAGATCGTCAGCGGGCTCGGCATGTTCCTGATGCCGATGGCGATTCTGGGCGTGTTTCCGAATCGTCGCCGGCTTGTTCCGACATTCGTCGTGGCGATTACCGGTTCCGCGATCGTGACGCAACTCCTGAAGCTGTGTATCGGGCGATACCGCCCATATGTGGACAACGGGCACCTGACATTCGCGCCATTCACGTTCGATGGGCAGACGCATTCGTTTCCGTCGGGGCATGTGACGACGGCGGTCACAATGGCGGCGCTGCTCGGCATCTACTTTCCGCGCTACCGCTGGGTGTTTTACTTCTACGCGTTCTGGGTGGCGATCGAGCGGATGATGAACGACAAGCACTACTTGTCGGATGTGCTGGCCGGCGCGGTGATCGGGTTGGGGACGGTGTTCCTGCTGATTCAGTCACTTGGTGCGGAGTACTTCCGTTTGCAGGCGCCTGATCAGACCAAGTGACGAAGATGGGCTGGGCAAGTCCGGACTTCGGTAAGGAGGACTGCGCTTGTTACGGTCAAGCGTGAGAAACGTCGCCGAGACCGTCCGTTCTAGAGACCTGGCACTGGCACTCAATCAGTGATGCGCTACATTAGTTTGTTCGCCCGGGACGACGTCGATCGCGGGTTGCGCTGCCCGGAAGCGCACGCGATACTTGCGCCTTGTTCCGGGGCCTTCCGCATGAAGGCGCCGATCTGATTGCAGAACGGCTCATTCGGGATTGGCCTCCGGGCTCTTGGCCCAGCGGCGGCGGGTTTCGAAGGCGGCGATTTCGCGGATCGATGTCTCGCGCAGGAATGCCGTCTTTTG
>JAGQOO010000276.1 GCA_020427345.1 Phycisphaerales bacterium
GACGCGCACCGCGAACCCACCGGCGCGCCTAGATCAACACGCGCCGATTGTAAACGTACCATTCAAAAAACACGAAAAGCAATGCCGCCCCGACAAACCACCGCCAAAGTTCCGGCGTGGACGTCCGCATCGCGTCGCCGGCCTGAACGTCGACCCCCTCGAACGATGGCAGCCGCGGTCGTATGTCGCTTTCCCGAGCGTCGAAGAGATTCACCGCGTACTTGTCGGGCGCCCCATCACCCGCTTCGACGCTGTACACGCCGACATCGCGCGTCGCCGCGAATCGCGCAACACCCTGATCATCGGCGACAATCTCGCGTTCGCTCCGGTCAGGCAGCTGAAGTTTGGCCGCCGTGACACCGGCCGGAAGGGGGATGCGCAGCGCGTCTCCCGGCCGCGCCGGCTCATCCTCGTCCGACACCCCCGCGCCGGTCAGAAACTGAATCGCGTTGTACGGAAACACCGGAAAGCTCGGCTTGGTCCACCAATTGCTGTTCTCAACGGCAAAGGACAGGATCAGCATGTGCCGCCCCTCATCCACCAGCCTGGACAGAATCGCGCCATCCCGCCCCTCAATCAGCAGCCGCGCTGTATCGGGCAGCACGACCTTCGCGACGTTCCACGCAACCACATACGCAAGCTCGACATGCCGCAATACCGGGTGCGTATCGTCCCACCAGATTAGCCGCTGCGCGGAATCGTCGACCGACTCAATCGAAACGCCATCGATTTCCGGCGCGCATCCGATGAACAGGTACGCCCCGCGCGGCAGTCGCTTTGTCGAGTGTTTGTCGAAAATCACGGTGTCGTAGATGCAGCGCCCGTCCTTCTGCAACTCGTCATCTGACGCCGCTTCGTATGCCGCCGGCGACATCTCATCGTATTCCAGCGGCAACTGCGCCAACGCCCGCCGCAGGAACTCATATCCCAGGTTCTTGTCGTCCGGCTGGCTGACCAGCAGGGCCCGCAGACGCTTCGGCGCCGGCACAACGGCCCACGCGCGGTTATCCACTTCGAGCGCATCACTGCGGGCGATGCGCGCCTCCAGCAGCGCCCCTTCGAGCGAAGTCAGTTCAAAAACCAGTGCCGCTCCGCTCGGTCGTCGCGCGCCCGCCGCCGATTGACCTGACTCTTCGGACTTAGCTTCGCCTTCCGCCGTAGCGGGCGGTTCTGAACCGCCATCCCCCGTCTGAGAGGGATCGGCGGGCGAATCAGCCCCTGACTTCGCCGCCCCCAGCGAGACGTGCTCCACATCCTTCAGCGCCCCGTCGACAAGGAGTGAAACATCCGCCTCGACCGCTTTGTCACCGAAGTTCTCGACTTGGGCCAGCACGGTCAGCCGGGTCGGCTCTTCGTAGCTGCGCTCGAACCGCATCGAAGTAATGCCCACGTTGTCAGTTGCGTTGAACAGACCGTTGACAAACCGCACCGCGCCGGAGCGCAGGACAACATCCGGGCCTCCCGGAATGGCGCCGTCCGACAGCAACACGACCGTCGAAGCCGCCTGCGACGTGCCCGGCGTCTGTTCGACCGTCGTCTGCGTGAGGTATGCTTCGGCAAGGTCGAGCGCCTCGCGAATGTTCGTCCGCCCATCGGTCGACTGGATGCCGTCGATCAGGCTGACGACTTCGTCGATGTTTGTCGTGAACGGACAAACGACAGATGCTCGCTCTGCGAACGCGATCACCATGATGCGCGTCTTGGCCGGAGCGCCGAAAAACCGCAACCACGAACTGCCGCTGCGATTGAACGTTCTCGCAAGCGCCTTGGCTTCGCTCTTTGCGACAGTGATCCGATCGCGACCGCCTTCTTCCTTTGTTCGCATCGAAGCCGAGCGGTCGAGCAGGATAATGACGCTGTCCTCCTGCCCGATCTGCGACTCCATCACCGGCCGCGCAAGCGCCAGAATCGCCAGCAACAGAATCAGCAACTGCAACAGCAGCAGCAGGTTTTTCCGCAACCGCTGAAACGGCGCATTAACTTGAAGATCCTGCGTCGCCCGCTTCCAAAGCAATGTGGACGGGACCATCTCCTGCCGCCGCCGAAGCTTCAGGAAATACAGCAGAATCAGCGACGGTATGACCACCGCGCCGATCGCCGCCGCGACCCAGGGCGTCAGGAAACTCAACGGATCAGGCCTCGTTGACGGAGATAGCTCAACACCAACGCGTCAAACGAAACGCGCGTGCTCGTGAACAAATATGTGATTCCCCGCCGCGTGCAGTAGTCCTTCAACTCCTGGCAATACGCCGTCAGATTGGCCTTGTAGCGCGTCAACAGCGCCTGCGTGACCGTCACTTCGGCGACGTCGTCGTCCTCCACGTCGATCAACTTCAGATCACCGACGAGGGGCGGATCGATCTCATCCGGCGACAGCGTCTGAATCGCGTAGAGATCGAGATTCCGCGCCAGCAGGAATCGAAAGCCCTCCGCGTAGCCGCCTTTGTCCATGAAGTCGCTGATGACGATGACAACGCCCTTGCCGCGATGCCGCAGCGCGAACCGCCGCGCAACCGACGCGAAGTGCGAAGCGCCCTCCATCGGCGTCGCCTTAAGGAACGATAGCACCTGCGGCACGAGGCGCCGCCCCCGCACGCCCACCATCTCGCGCGAAATCGTGTCGGAATAGCCGTACAGGCTGACGCGGTCGTAGTTGATCAGCCCGATGTACGCCAGCGCCGCGGTCACCTGGCGAACATATAGTCCCTTGTTCGGCGTACCCCAATCCATGCTCTTCGACGTGTCGAACAGCACCGTGACATTGAGGTCTTCCTCCTCCATGAACAGCTTGACCAGCAGGCTGTTCAGGCGGGCGTAGATATTCCAATCCAGGAAACGCAGGTCATCGCCGACGACATAGTTGCGATAGTCCGCGAACTCGACGCTTTCGCCGCGCCGCTTGCTGCGGCGTTCGCCTTTCATGCGACCGGCGAAGATTTTGCGGCTCAGCAGTTCGAGCTGGTCGAGCTTGCTCATGAAGTCCGGCGTGAGCAACTCGTCCTTGCCGCCTGCCGGGCGCTGCGCGCTGGGGATCGACGCCATCGTGCCGCTCCGTCTGCCGTCGATCAGGCCGCGGCCGTGGCCGTCGTGCCGACTTTCTCGACAATGTCGTTCAGCACTTCGTCTGCGGTCAGTCCCTCAGCCTCGCCCTCGAAATTCATGAGCAGCCGATGCCGCATCGCGGGGAGAAACGCCTTTTTCGCGTCGTCGAAGCTGACGTTGTAACGTCGGTCCAGCATCGCGTAGATCTTCGCGGCGAGGGTCAGCGCCTGCGCGCCGCGCGGGCTGGAACCCCAGCGCACGTAGCGATTCACCATATCGGTCGCGAGGGCGCCGCCGGGGTGCGTCGCGAGCACCAGCCTGATCGCGTAGTCCTGCACATGTGGGGCAACCACAACCCGCCGCACCAGGCCTTGCGCTTCTAAAATCCCCGCCCCGTCCATCACCGGCTGCACATTCGCCTGGTAGCCGGTCGTAGTACGCTCGACGATCGTAGCTAGCTCTTCGCGCGTGGAGTATCCAACGACCAGCTTGAAGAAAAAGCGGTCGAGCTGGGCCTCGGGAAGCGGATAAGTCCCCTCCTGCTCGATCGGGTTTTGCGTCGCCATGACGAAGAACGGCTTGTCCAGCGCATGCGAGATACCGCCCGATGTAACGGACTTCTCCTGCATGGCCTCCAGCAGGGCGGACTGCGTCTTCGGCGTGGCCCGGTTGATCTCATCGGCCAGCACAATCTGGGCGAAAATCGGCCCGCGCTGAAACTCGAACGAGCGACGGCCGGTCTGCGGATCCTCGAC
>JAGQOO010000277.1 GCA_020427345.1 Phycisphaerales bacterium
GCTAGGGCGGCGGCGCGAGGGAGAGATTGGCCATGACCAGCGCGGCTGACCGTCGTGGATTCACAATCATCGAGTTGCTCGTCGTCATCGCGGTCATCGGGCTGCTGGTTGGCCTCGTGGCTGTCGTCGGCCCGACGGTGCTGGGGCAGCAGCGCGGTAAGCTCACCGAAGCGCGCATGAACAACATCATGCTCGCGCTGGAGCAGTTCACAATCGAAGACCCGCTCGGCCGCGCCTACAACAAGAAAACCGGCGCCACGTTCGGGGCGCTGCCGCCGTACCAGCTCGCCAATGCGTCGAACACCGGCGCGGGGGCGCGGAATGTCGTGCTGAATTTCGAGCCCGACGTTGACCCGCAAATGCGTGAAGCCGACGAATTGGACCATCGCCTCGCGCGTGATCTCGGGGGCGATCTCACCAGTCCGGGGGACCGGGTCAGCATCGACGCCGAGGACACGCTCAATCAGGACAATCGCGCCCTCTACGCTTACATGAAGGTGTTCGGGAAGGGCTTGCTCCAGAATGTCGACCCCGGCGCTATTCAGCCATTGGCGCGGAAGAGCTGGCTGGCCAGCCATCCGCAGGGCGAATGGGTCAGCCGCACCGACACGTCGACGGGGGACAACAACTTTTCGAGCGTGGCCCAGCCGGTGCTCGGCTTCGTTGACGGCTGGGGCGTTCCGTTTGATTACTTCGTCGCCGCCAAGGTTGATTGGGCGGTTCGGCCGAATCCGAGCGGGAGCGGTAACTCCGCCGGTGTAAAGATTGTCGATCGGCGGCCGATGCTGCGTTCGCGCGGGATTGATCGCGAGTTGTACGACCAGACGATCGTCAACGCCGCCGCGGCGGACCGATTCAGCGACCCGAGCAAGTGGATTTTCTCCGGTGGGGAGTCGCTGCCGAAGCCGTGGGCCGATGTGAATGACGAAGGCGTGCTGAACGGGAGTGAGGCGCGTTTCGGCGGCTGGGTGCGCATGGTCGCGGCGGGCGACGAGTACAAAGACGCGGCAGATCGTGACGGTTACGGCTACATCCCGTCGCAGGATCGGGCGATCGCCCAGTAGGCGCCGCGGACCCGGCCGGATCGGACTTCTGGCGGGGGCATAGACTTGGAAGTGGCTGAGCCCCGGGCTCGGCCGGACTGAGATTATCGGTCTGCGGTTGGTGGCACAGGAAAGCGGAATGCGTTTGAACGCGGCTGACAGACTGGGTGGGGCAGGCTTCCAGCCCGCCATCACATCGCCGGTAAACAGGCGGGGCGCCCGTCTGCGCAGCGCGTTTACCATCGTCGAACTACTCGTCGTGATCGGGATCATCATCATCGTGATCGCGTTCGCGGTGCCGGCGTTCAACTCGATGGCGCGCCAGGCGCATTTCTCTCAAGCCCGGGCTACGCTCAGCGGCGCATTTCAGCGCGCTCACATTCTGTCGATCTCCGATCGGGCGATGACGGCGGTGCGGGTGTTCCCGGCGGATTGGGAATACAGCAACGCCGAGGACGCCGCCATTTCGCGCAATCGGCAGCGCGTCGCGCTGTACCAGTACCGCGCGACCGACGCCGCCAATCCGGATGAGCCGGAGGATGTCGCGTTTGACGAGCGCCTGGAGCGGATCGAGTCGGAGCCGACAAAGCTGCTGCCGACGGACATCTGGGCCGCGCCGACGGTGGCGATGCGTGAAAGCCAGCGCGCGGATGAACTGCTGCAAGGCCAGATCAGCCGCTTCACGTTCGACCCGGCTGAGGCCACAGGAACCGGCGGCTTCCTCAATGCGGATGACTTTCTGATTGTGTTCGGCGCTGATGGGGCGGGCGTGCAGAGCGATCCGCGCTGGCAGCGCACCGACCCGATCAGTTGGGGCAATTCGTGGATGGACCGCTCAACGACCCAGGCCCGCTTCTCTCAGCCGCGAATGTACCGGCTGAAGGGGTATGTGCCCGAGGACGCCAGCTACACCGAATATCGCGGCCAGGAAGTCGATGGCGATCGCGCCGGCGGTGGTAACAACGGCCTGATGGACAACCCGCAGGATGAGCCGTTCCGTCGCTTCGGGTTCGATGGGCTCGTGCTGTATGAGCGCGAGGCCTTTTCAACGCTCGGCGCGACCGCGGCGCCGAATGAGCGCCGCGCCGCGATTCTGCGCAGCGGACGGCCGTATTACATCAGCCGAATCGGCGGCGGCCTCATCGAAGGGGCGGCGGCGGTGGAGGAGACAGAGAACAACTGATGGCCGCGTTTCGTCGGACAAACCGCGTCGCCCGCCGCGCGTTCAGCATCGTTGAGATGATGATCGCGCTGGTTGTGCTGGGTCTGGGGCTGCTGTTCATCGCGGCGGCGATCCCGGCGGGCTTGTCATATGCGGTGCAGACGACTGACCTGGCGACGGCGGAATCGGTAGCGGATTACGCGTTCGCGGAACTGGCCGGCTCGCTGCGCCTGACGCAGGTCGAGCCCGATCCGCAGATTTACACCGGCTCGGACGACGCGGCGACCTACAACGAGCGCACGCGAAGAGAGACGATTTTTCGGCCGCGGCGGGAGCGGGCCAGTGCGACACGGTTCCAGACCACCGACGTGTACTTTGAAGCGGATTTGTCGTTTGAACCGCTGATCAAGCTGCGCCCGGTTGTCATGGCAAATGTGTCCATTGCGCCGAATCGCGGCGATGCCGTCGTGGATAGCACGGAAACAACGATCGAGGCGTATCTGGCGGAGAATTGGGGGGCGCTGGTCGGTTCCACTGAGGCGGCGCTCTTGCAGGTGGATTTGTCACCCTCATTCGTCCCCGTCCCGGGTGGCGTGAATTGGGCGCTGATGGCAAACCCGGCGGTGTCGTCGCTGGCTAGAGTCTATCCGGAGCCGCGATTGCGCACACCGCTGAGCACCGACGCATTCCTGACCGGGCAAACTGGGCAATCGACTTATCGCGCCTATACCGATCGGGATGGTCTGGGCCTGTTGGACTTCGGCGCGTTTCCTGAAGAGCGCCTCCAGGTCCTGGATCGGCGCTACGGGTGGACGGCGTTCTATCGACGGATGCAATACGCCGATCCCGGGCCGTGGCAGTCCGGGTCATGGGGCTTTGGTGATGGTGATGATCGTCCGGGCGACGACGCGCTGTACGAAGTGATCGTGGTGGTGACGCGCCGCCCGAGCGCGGCCCACCGCTTTCCGATGCAGGATTGGGACGCCGCCAATGCGACTTCCGAGCCTACGGCGGTGGCGCCGGGCAATGTGGGGGGTGGGATCAATGCGGTGATCGGCGCTGACCGCGTCGCGCCGACTCCTTGGCTTGTCACGTTCGACTCGCTTCCTGAGCTGACACTTAACACCGACTACGTCTTTGTTTCCGCCGGCGCTGCGGCTTCGGCGGAGCCCGCGGTCGCCGAGCACACGCGCGTGTTGCGGCCGAGCTTTCCGGGGGCGGCCGCTCCGACAATGACATTCACCTGTTCGGCTGCGGTTGGACGGCTCCTTCCGGCCGGCGCCGTTTTCTTTCCTGCGGTGAACGACGATTGGCCCGGCTCCTCAGTGATCCCCGCGCCGCCGACGCCGCGCGCTGTGTTTCAACCCCGTGTCGGCTTCGTGCCGAACACGACTGACATCCCGATTTACACGGTGGTCGAAACAACCTTTGATGACGATGAAGCCACGGTGCTTGTCGAGAACAACGGCGTTTTTCCGTGGATCAATCCGAACATTGGCTCGCTCGGTCCCGAGCACTGGCCCGTTTGGGTGATCCCGCCTGCGTTTGAGCAACGCGCTGATGGGCAGCCCCTCTTCGAAGACAAATCAC
>JAGQOO010000278.1 GCA_020427345.1 Phycisphaerales bacterium
GCCGGCGCGACCCTCAGCACAAGTTTCAGTTCGCCCAGCCAGCAGAACACGGCGCTGAACCGCAACGGCAATGTCCTGTTCAAGAGCAGCCTCGCCGGTGGTGACGTCGTCGGTTCGACCAACAACGAAGCGTGGTACACCGGCACGACGTCGTCTTACGGCATCATGGTCCGCAAGGGCGACGTGGTCCTCGGCACCGGCGAACCCGCCACGGCGCTCGGTTTCGTCAGCCAGATGGACAACGCGGGTCGCGTGCTGTTCGATCTGACGCTCGGCGGTCCGGCTACGACCGCCAACGACAAGGCGTTGTTTATTCACACGCCGGGGTCGGGCAACAGCATGTTGCTGCGTGAAGGCGACTCCGCGCCGGGCACGGTCGGCGCGACGTTCGGGACGGCCACCGGCTCGTTGAGCTTTACGGCCGGCGCCAACGACTTTACGCGCAACGGCAAGACGCTGATGGCGATCGACCTGACGGGCGGCGATGTCGTGGCGGGCGTGAACGATCGCGCCATTTATGAACTGACCGAAAGCGGCCACACGCTGGTTTCGCGCCGTGGCGACGCGGCCCCGGACTTGGTGGGCCTCAACATGGTTCAGTACAACAACAGCGCGGTCAATATCAACGCGTCGGGCAAGGCCGCGTTCCAGGTCTCGCTCGACAGCGGCAACACGCTCAACGACAGCGCCATCATCACCGGCACAGCCGGCAATCTGCATCTGGCCGCTCGCGAAGGCGACATCGCCCCGGGCACCGGCGGCGCCGCGACCTTTGGCAGCATGTTCGGCACGTCGATGGCGTTCAATGACAAGGGCCAGATTCTCTTCACGACGACGCTGAACGGTGTCGGCGCCATCCCGAACAACACGCGTTCGGCGCTGTACTTCTACGATCCGAACGACAACACGACCTACCAGGTCGCCCGTGCCGGTCAGTCGATCGAAGTGGCGCCGGGTGATGTGCGCGTCATGACCGGTTTTGGTTTCGGCACCTTCAACAATACCGACGGCGCCGCGCTGGGCTTCGGCCACGATGGCAAGGTCGCGCTGCGCGTCAGCTTCGCCGACAGCACCACGGCGATCGTGACGTTCACGGTGCCTGAGCCGGCGGCGGTCGCGATGTTCGCCGCCGCGGGCCTGCTTGCGTTGCGACGTCGCCGCTAGGGACGTTGGTCTGACACCTCAGGGTCGCGTCGTGCCCGCCCGCGTGGGCGCGAGCCCGGCGCGACCCTTTTTTCCGCCGTGCCGGCGCGGGCCGGGGGGCGTTTGAGACTGAAGGAGTAGTCCATGCATCGGTTCCTGACGGGCGTCGCGTGTGTCCTGATGATTCAGGGCACGGCGATGGCGACGCCTTCAATCCTGTTCCTCGGCGGTGGCACGCCGAACAACATGTCGGACGATGGCACACTGATCGTCGGACGGTCGTCCGACGTTTACCGGTATGCGGTGGGCGGCGGTTTCGAGTTGCTGCCGGGATCCAGTAATCAGAACGTCCCGTATTGCAGCGCGGACGGGCAGATTCTGGCTTCCACCGTTCGCAACACGGCGGGCGTCGGCGGCTTGCCCACGGACCGCACCATCACCGCGCGCTGGGAGGATCCCAACGTCGGTTGGGAAAACCTCGGCATCGTGCCGATGGGTTCGAACTGCGATTCGACCATTTCAGCACCGTACGCGATCTCCGCCGATGGCCGGTTCATCGTTGGTCTGCACTGGATCAACGGCTGCACCGCGCGGGCGTTCCGCTATGACGACGCTAATGGCGTCATGACAAACCTCGGGTCGATTACGGGCCAGAGCACGCGGGCCAACTCGGTTTCCGACGACGGCAGCGTGATTTGCGGCTTTGAACACAACCTGTTTACCGGCGCGCGGCGTCCGGCCGTGTGGGTGAACGGTGTCGAGACGATTCTGCGCACTACCGGATCGGCCGTCAGCGAAGCCGGCGAGGCATATATCGTCAACGGCGCCGGCACACTGATCTATGGCGAATCCGCCGCGTTCCCCGACCATCTTGTGAAGTGGACGCGCGACGCCAATGACGTCTGGCATCAGGTGGACTGCGGGATCCAGCCATCCGTCCCGTCGTGGGTGCCGCCGGGCCGGCCGCTGAATGGGCACTTCGCGTCGGCGATGTCGGATGACGGCAATACGGTTGTCGGATTGACATTCTACGGCGGCGGCACGCTGCTGGTGCGCGGCGCTTTCATGTACACGCCGTCGACCGGCGTCGTTGACATCACGGACTTCATGCAGTCTTCCGGCGCGGTTGGTGTGTCTGACATCGGCGAATTCCAAATCGCGCTCGACGTGTCGGCTGATGGTCGCAAGATTCTCGGCTGGGGGCTTTTCACGCCGGACTGGATGATTGACCTGGACGGCACGACGCCTTGCGTGCCGCCGCTCGTGACGAGCGTCGCGCGCGACGACGAGACCGATCCGAACGGCTTCCTGATCTTCAACGCGTCGGTGATCGGCACGGCGGGGATGTCGTTCCAGTGGTACAAGGACGGCGTCGCACTGACCGACACACCGAATCCGTACGATCCAAATGACCCGTTCTCGTTTACGTCGGTCATTTTTGGCGCGACAACAGAGCAGTTGTTTATCGACAACGTCCTATGCTCGGACAATGGTATCTATCACTGTGAATTTACCAACGCGTGTGGTTCCGCCGCGACGGCTCCGGCCTTGGGTACGGTAGGGGCGATCTGCCCCGGTGACATCAACGGTGATCGCATGGTGGATCTCAGCGACCTCGCTGGCCTGCTGGCGAACTTCGGGGGAACCGGCAAGACGCGGGCGCAGGGCGACCTGACCGACGATGGGAATGTGGACCTGAGCGATCTGGCGGGCCTGTTGGCCGCCTTCGGAACCAGCTGTCCATGCCCGTAATCGCGACCATTGCAAAGGAAATGCGCATGAGAAAGATCGCTGTTATCGTGGCGGGCGTGGTCGCGATGGGCGCGCCGCTCGTTTCTGCAAGCCCGTCATTGTTGATCATCTCGCGTGTGCGGCCGATGAACATGAGCGCTGACGGCAACGTCATCATCGGCGGCTCGGACGAGATTTTCCGTTACACCGCCGGGCCCTCGCCGACGTTTGAGTTCGTGCCGGGCGCGAGCCTGCAGGACTTCGCGTATTGCGACGCGACGGGTTACGTCATGACATCGACCGTCCGCAATACCGCCGGCGTCGGCGGGCTTCCGACGAATCGCACGATCGTCTCGCGCTGGGATGATCCGAATCTGGGCTGGGAGAATCTCGGCATCGTGCCGATGGGCTCGAACTGTGACTTTTCCATTTCGACGCCGTACGACATCACCGAGAACGGCCGGTTTATCGTCGGTCTGCATTGGTTGGGCGGCTGCACGGCTCGCGCGTTTCGCTACGACGACGCCAACGGTGTCATGACGAACCTCGGGTCAATCACCGGCCAGAGCACCCGCGCGAACTCCGTCTCTGAAGACGGCCATGTCATCTGCGGGTTTGAGCACAACCTGTTCACCGGCCGGCGTCGTCCTGCCGTGTGGAACAGCGGCGTCGAGACGATTCTGCCCACGACGGGTGGGCCAACAAGCGAAGCGGGTGAGGCGTACCTGGTCAACCGCACGGGGACGGTGATCTACGGCTCATCCGCCCAATATCCCGGTTCGCTCGTCAAGTGGACGCGCGACGCCAATGACGTCTGGCATCAGGTCGATTGCGGTCAGATCAGCCCGCTGCCCTCATG
>JAGQOO010000279.1 GCA_020427345.1 Phycisphaerales bacterium
GGTTTTTCAAGCTCGTGAGCTGGTACGACAACGAGTGGGGATACTCCAACCGCGTCAACGACCTGATCCATATGATGGCGAAGCGGGACGGTTTGATTTAGCCCGGCCCCGCCGTACCATATGCGTAGCTCAAGGCCCATCCCGTGGCGGGTGGGCCTTGTCGCTACCGGGCCCGGTGAGCAAGGATACATGGCCAAAACCTCCGTCCGCGATCTCGATGTCGCCGGCAAGCGCGTCCTGATTCGCGCCGACCTCAATGTCCCATTCGACGCCAACGGCCGGATTTCCGACGATCGGCGAATTACCCAGTTTCTCCCGACGCTACAAAACGTGATCGACCGCGGCGGCGCCGCGATCCTGATGAGCCACCTCGGCCGCCCCACCGGCGACCCGGCCAAGGACGCCTCGTTGAGCCTGAAACCGGTCGCCGAACGCATCGGCGAGTTGACGGGGAAAAAGTGCGGATTTGTCACGAACTGCATCGGCCCTGAGGTCGAGAAAGCCGCTCACGATCTGAAAAAGTGCCAGACGCTGCTGCTGGAGAATCTCCGCTTTCACAAGGCGGAGACGATCATCGACAAGGCCAAGAAGAATCCTGATGGAAAGCTGACGCCCGATCAGGAAGCCCAGCGACAGAATTTCGCGAAGTCGCTCGCCGGGCTGGGCGATCTGTACGTCAACGACGCCTTCGGCGCCTGTCACCGCATGCACGTCAGCATGTACGACGTGCCGGCGCTGCTCGGACCCGGCCGCCGCGCGATCGGCTTTCTCGTCGAGAAGGAGCTGAAGTATCTGCGCGACGCGCTCGAACACCCGCAGCGCCCGTTCGTCGCGGTGCTCGGCGGCGCGAAGGTCAGCGACAAGATCGGCGTGATCCGCAACCTGATTCCGCGTGTTGATCAGATTCTCATCGGCGGGGCGATGACGTACACGTTCTGGGCCGCAAAGGGCTGGGCAATCGGCCGCAGCTTGTGCGAGCAGGACAAGGTTGACCTCGCGCGCGAACTGATCGCGGAAGCTGGTGACAAACTGGTTCTGCCGATGGACTCGATCGCGACTGAGGAACTGTACGCCGGCGCGAGCCCGAAGACGGTTCGCGGCGAGTTGCCGCCGGACCTGATGGGCGTCGACATCGGTCCCGATTCGGTCGCGCACTTCGTCGGTATTCTGAAAAAAGCGCGGACGATCATCTGGAACGGTCCGGTCGGCGCGTTTGAGTACGCGCCGTTCGACGCCGGCACGAACGCCATCGCCAAAGCCATTGCCGAAGCGACCGACGCCGGCGCGACATCCGTCATCGGCGGCGGCGACAGCGCAGCCGCCGTTGAAAAGGCGCACCTGTCCGAGCGGATGACGCACATCAGCACCGGCGGCGGCGCCTCACTCAGTTTTCTCGAAGGCGAAGCGTTCGAGACCATTGACATTATTGACGACAAATAGACTCGGATGCCGGACGCCAACGCTAACATCAGAATCGCTCCGTCGCTCCTGGCCGCCGACTTTGCGCGACTTGGCGACGCCATCGCCGCTGTCGAGCAGGCGGGAGCCGATCAGCTCCATCTCGACATCATGGATGGGCACTTCGTGCCGAATCTGTCGATCGGCGTTCCGGTCGTTGAGTCGGTTTCGCGCTGCACCGATCTGTTCCTCGACACGCACCTGATGATCGAGGAGCCGGTGCGCTACGCCCCCGCGTTCGCGTCGGCGGGTTCGGATCTGATCACGTTTCACATCGAAGTTGTCGATCACCCGCGCGACGCGGTCAAGGCCATTCGCGACCTCGGCGTGAAAGTCGGCGTCGCACTGAACCCCGGCACGCCCGCCGAGTCGATCTTCGGCGTCGAGGAGTTGGTCGACCTGGTCTTGGTGATGACTGTCTGGCCCGGCTTCGGGGGGCAGAGCTTTATTGCGGACACGTGCCCGAAGATTGAACTGATCGCGCCGCGCCTGGCGCCTCACCAGTGGCTCGAGGTCGACGGCGGCATCACGCCCAAGACGGTCGGCCGCGCCGTCGAAGCCGGCGCAAACACGCTTGTCGCCGGTAGTTCTGTTTTCGGCGGCGATCCGCAGGAGGGCATCGCGCAGCTGCGCGATGCGGCGATCGCCGCCCGGAGGGAAAGACATTGAAGATCGCCCTGATCCCGTGTCGCGAGTGCGCATGGACGCGCGGCGGGCGCCTGCTCGGCCGCGTCGAAGTCAGTCCGTGCGACGAAGATACGCAAACGAGTGAGTGGCTTTCAACCCTGGCGCCGCTGGCGTTGGAGGCCATTCTGCACAGCCCGGACGAACTCGCGACACAAACCGCCGCGAGGCTCGCCGCCGAACTGGGTGTCAAGACGCGCAGCGTCGACAGTTTCAAGGAGGTAGACCTCGGGCTCTGGTCGGGGCTCACGGTCAACGAGGTGCGCTCGCGCTACGCGACCGCCGCGCGGCAACTCGACGATTCGCCCTTGAGCATCACACCGCCGGATGGCGAACGCTTCAGTGACGCGCTTAATCGCCTCAGCAAAGCGCTCCGCGACCAGATCGCCAGGCGCGATCGACCGTTCGGCGTTGTGCTCCGCCCAATGGCATTGGCACTCGCCGCTCATGCCCTGACCGGACAGCCTCCGACCGGCCTACTCGAATCCGCCACCGAAGGACGGACGCCAACCGTGCTCGAACCGCAGGCCGAAGCGGTCGCCGACCCGTCATAGCCGCGACGCAGGAGAACAACCATGGCTGACACGCCCAATACGCCTTCTGCCGCGCCCCGCAGGCGAATGGAAGTCCCGCAGGGTTTGTGGATTCGCTGCGTCGGCTGCGGCGCGATGATCTACCGCCGCATTCTTGAAGAAGAACTGCACGTTTGCCCCGAGTGCGACCATCACTATCGTGTCGATGCCCGCACGCGCATCCGCCAACTGAACGACCCCGACACATTCGAGGAGTTTCTACCGAATCTCGAATCGACCAACCCGCTCGAATTCACTGATCGCATGCCCTATCCCGAGCGCCTCGCCGAAACCAAGCGGCAATCCGGCGAGCCGGAAGCGATCGTCGTTGGCAAGGGCTTCATCAAGGGGCGCCCGGTCATCATGGGCGTCATGAACCCGGCTTTCATCATGGGATCGATGGGCTCCGTCGTCGGCGAAAAAGTCACCGCCGCCGGCGAGCGCGCCGCGGCCGACGGCCTGCCGTTCATCATGGTCACCTGCAGCGGCGGCGCGCGCATGATGGAGGGCATGGTGTCGCTGGTGCAGATGGCCAAGACGTCCGCCGCCATCAAGAAGCTGAATGACGCGGGCGGTTTGTATGTCGTGGTCATGACCGACCCGACCACCGCCGGCGTCGCAGCCAGCTTCGCCTTCCTCGGCGACATTACGCTCGCCGAACCCGGGGCGCTGATCGGCTTCGCCGGCCCGCGCGTCATCGCGAACACGATCAAGGCGACATTGCCGGAGGGTTTCCAGCGCGCGGAATTCATGCTGGAGCGCGGCTACATTGACCGCATTGTGCATCGCCGCGATTTACGCAGCGAACTGGCCCGCATCATCGACTACTGCAACCAGTAAGCCGTGCCGACGCCGACGCTAGCCGCCTGGTCGATGCAGAAAATCAGCAATCCGCTGGTGATCTTCGGCCTTGTGGGCCAGTGCGTGTTCATGATGCGGTTTGTCGTGCAGTGGTTCGCCTCGGAGCGGCGCGGCCGC
>JAGQOO010000027.1 GCA_020427345.1 Phycisphaerales bacterium
GGGCCCCGGTACACTCGAAAGATTGTCGGTCCTCGTAGCTCAATTGCATATAGCGTTGGCCTCCGGAGCCAAAGGCTACAGGTTCGAATCCTGTCGAGGACGTGCGAAAACCGCCCTTCCGCTTATCCCGGACGCCGGCGCGCTCATTCGGACGCCTTTCGCGAGTCCAAACAAACTCCAAAGTAATGCACGTCCGCGATTCGGCCGATGCTGCCGGGGACACTGACCGCGTAGCAGGAGCCGAGTCATGGCCATCTGGGGTGTTTTGCGCTCGCTGTTCGGTGGCGCGTCGACCGCCTCTTCGAACGAGGAGATCGACTCGTTCCTTGAGGAATCGCACACCGAGACCGTCGCGCAGATCGTAGCGGCCCCGGTTGAGGAGCCTGCGTTTGAGGCGCCGCAGGAAGCCCAGTGGTGGGTTCCGCGCGGCGCTCCGGTGATGGCTCCGCGTCGAGCGGATGATAAGAAGGGCGTAGTCGAAGCCAGGCTGTACCGCGAAATCGTCGGCATCCTGGATGATCCGAATCTCGATCTGCCGCGCGTGCCGCATGTCTCGCAACGCGCCCTCGGCATGCTCCGCAATGACACCGTGAACTTTTCCGAACTTGCCAAGGTGATCGGAACAGACGCCGCGCTGGCCGGAGAGTTCCTTCGCATCGCCAATACTGCCGCATACCGCCGAGTCAGCGAGGTCAAGCGGCTGGATCAGGCGCTTCCGCGCCTGGGCGAGCGCAAGATCCGCGCCCTATTGATCGCGACCGCCGCTCGCGGGCTGTCGATCCGCAATGGCGATGTCGAGCAGGAGTGGAGCGAGGAACTCTGGCGTCGCGGTCTTGCGTCGGCGGCGATCTGCGTGGAGTTCAGCAAAGACAGCAAGGTCGCTGAAGAGGACGCGTTCCTGGCCGGGCTGATGCACGACATCGGAATGCTGGCCGTGCTGAAAGTCGTCTTTGAGTATCGCGCCAAGACCGGTGAGCGGACGACGCGGCCCGTGTTCGACCAGCTTTGCGAGGAATGGCACCAGCACATCGGCCTGCGGCTCGCCGACGCGTGGAACCTGCCGAACCCGATTCCCGAGATCATCGCCTCGCATCACAAACGGCCGTCGCAGGACGACCCCAACCGCGACCTGCGCCTGCTGACGCAGTTCAGCGACGTGTGTTGCTCGATGATGGAATTCGCGCCTTACACGCCGTTCGACTTCTTTGAGCTGGACTGCGTCCGCCGGCTGCGGATCACGCCCGAGCCGAACATGCTGCGACGCTTGGCGGCATTGCCGGAACAAATCGGGGAGCAGTTGGAGGTGGAGTAGGGGTCGAAACTTGTATCGCTCCTGATTGTAAGCTACACTCTAATAGCCGGCAGGACGAAAATCGGCTCCAGGCCGTGTGGGTTTCTTCGGAAGCCCCAATATCCGCCGGCTTTTCTCTTTTCACGCTGGGGGCGGGTCGTCCCGAAGGTCTCTGCCAAAGGGGCGTTCGCGGGAATAGTACTCTCCCGAGGCTCGACGCCGAGTGTCATCACGGTCGATGATCAGCCCCACCTTGTCCCAAACTAGATTGATGAATCGCGCTTCTCCTCTTTCGAACCAGCGTTGAAGGCCCCATAGGAAGTAATCCACCGCCTGAAGGCACGCCGTTTCTTTGGGTGACGAGGCAACGACTTCGATTGGCGCCGCGCTGTCAATTCCCCTTTTTGTCTGCAGCTTACGTTTCGCTTCCAGTAGGCCCCGTTGAAATGCGAGTGTCCGATCACTGGCGCCCCGCTTTGCAAAGACGATGCGATATGCCTCTGATAGGTGTAACCGGGTTTCAAACAGGATGGGCACGCATCGATCGTATAGATGATTGGGATGGTATCGGTATTTTGGCTTGCGCTTGTTGTGATCGAGCACCTTCTGAGCAATGATCTGTTTGTCTCGCACGACAGCGTAGAAGCGCACATCGTGATCGAGCAAGACTTGGAACACCTCGCGTCGAACCTCCGCCACATCGTCCTAGGCGTGAAAGTGTGTAGCGGTCTTGCCGCGCTCGGGCTGCATCGATGGAACGCCGGCAAAATAAGGCTCCCGCAGCAGTCGACTCCTCAGGGTGTTGAGTTCGGCCGCAAGCGATTCGGGATCCGCGACATCCAACTTGCCTAGGAAGAAAAACCGTGATCGGCCCTGCGCGCCGACGATGACGCGGCCCTTAGCGTCAAACAACGTCGGGTCGCCAGATTCGTCCACGTAGTAGTAGCGTACTGACGGCTGTGCAACTCGGGACCGCTCCCTGGGCATGTGGCGGCTCCTGTCGCCCTCGCATGGTCAAACTCGATTCAGCCTGAGGCGCCCCGCCCTAGCGCCGCCCCGGCTCCGGCAGTTTCGTCAGGCTCCCGCGATCCAGCAGGTCGAACGTACTCGTCGGCGGATTGAACGTGTACATCGCCATCCGCTGCGAGGCGGCGTCGATGACGACGATCGCTTCGCGCGAACTGCTGAGTTGCATCGTCGTCATCACAAAATCCCCGCTGCGGTCGTTCATGCCGATGGCCTGCGCCTCGCGCGGGGCGCTGAGCAGCAGGATCAGGCCGACGAGCATCACGCTCGCGGTCACGGTCAGCGTGCTGATGGCCAGAGCGCGGCTGTCGATTGGGGTCTTATCCATGATTGGCGCTCCTTGGCCTAGTCGTTTCGCAGGTCGCGGGTCAGGTCGCGGTAGCCGCCGAGGTCGAGTCGGCGCGTGCCGCGGTTGTAGCTGAGGGCGTAGAGCATGCGCGAGCGTGTGTTGAGCACGTACATCGCGTCAAACTGGTCCTGCACCTCACCGGCGACGACAAGGTAGTTACCCGCCAGTCCGACCTGGGCGTTCGCGCGGGGCGGGGTGTACGCGAACACGGCCAGCGCCGTGAGTAGCACGACATTCACACAAATCAGCGCAGAAAGCAGCAGGTTTCGGTTCACACGCGGCTCCTCGTTCCGGAACGGCGCGGCGAACCGCCGACGCGCCCGGGCTATTTAGTCGAGATGTCCGCGGCGGGGGTTCTTGAACCCGACGACCAGCGCGAGCATCACGAACATGAACGCGAAGATCCACTGGAGCCAGACCTTGCTGCGCTCGATACCCGGCACGTCGAACGGCGGGATTTCTTTGTCGCCGGCGGCGGAAGCGGGCGCGACGCAGAGCGCAATTAGGAATAGCCCCGTAAGCAGCGGCAGCAGCGGAATGCGACGAAACGTCATGACAACTCCGTCGGTGGGGCGGGCAGGTCGAGTTTCGCCGGGCCGCCGCCCGCGCGACGCCTGTCACGCCGAGTCAGGTAATCGTATCGAAGCCCCGGCCCGCCGACAAGCGCGTGTTTCGGGCTCGACATGTGGGCGGCCGGGGCTGGCGCGCTGACATGGCGCTCGGTTGGGCTACAATTACTTGACGGAAAACAGATGCTGACGGGAGGCGACGATGAGCGTGAGCGCCGGTGACAATATCAAGCTCGACTGGGACCGCCAGGAAGACGAGGCCCGGCTGGAGGAGTTCGACGCCCGCATCGATCGCGGTGAACTCATCGAAGCCGATGACTGGATGCCGGAAAACTATCGCGTGGGCATGCTCCGCATGGCTGAGCATCACGCGAATTCGGAGATTGTCGGGGCGCTGCCCGAGGGCGAGTGGATCACGCGGGCCCCGTCGTTGAAGCGAAAACTGGCCCTGATCGCCAAGGTGCAGGACGAAGTCGGCCACGGCCAGATGCTCTACCGCGTCAGCCAGGACCTCGGCAAACCGCGCGACGCGATGCTGCGCGACCTGATCACGGCGAAGACCAAGTACCACAACGTGTTCAATTACCCCGCGCCGACCTGGGCCGATGTGGCGGCGATCCAGTGGCTGGTTGACGGCGCGGCGATCATGAACCAGAAGTCCCTCGCCGACGGGTCATACGGGCCGTATGTCCGGACCATGAAACGTATCAATATGGAAGAAGCGTTTCATTTTAAAAGCGGTGAAGACATGGTCCTGACGCTGATGAGCGGGACGCCCCGCCAGAAGAAAATGATGCAGGAGGCGTTCGACCGCTGGTGGAATCCGTGCCTGATGTTCTTTGGTCCGCCGGACAAGGAATCCGTCAAGACGGGGCCGTTCATGCGCTGGCGGATCAAGACCGCGACGAACGACACGCTGCGCCAGAAGTTCGTTGACCGATTCGCGCCGGCGGCGCTTGATCTGGGTCTCAAGGTCAAGACGTACCAGCGCGACGCGCAGGGCGTCGTGCAGCGCAACCCGGACGGCTCTGCGATCTGGACGATCGACGAAGCGCTTCATCCGATCGAGTCGGAAAAACGCTGGGGCTTCAGCCAGCCGGATTGGGACGAGTTCTACACGGTCATTCGCGGCGGCGGCCCGCTAAACCGCGAGCGCGTCGGCCTGCGGCGGTTCAGCTATGAGCAGGGGGCCTGGGTGCGCCGGGCGGTGCTGGGGCGGCCCACGGGCGCTCCCCCCAATCGGAACTAATCGGCGGAGGAATCAAGAAATGGGGTTGTCGAAAGTCCGTGACAATATTCCGTATTACTCAGACGACCTGAGCACGCCGGCCGAAGGCGACCTGCGGACGTACGAAGTGTTCGTGCAGACGGAGCGCGGCAAGCCGCACACCTATTGTGGCAGTGTCGACGCGGCCGACGACGAGATGGCGCTGATGTTCGCGCGGGAGCACTTCGGGCGCGATCAGGAATGCGTTCAGGTGTGGGTGGCGCCGCGCGACGCGGTGATTCGCACCGACTACGACAAGGACCTCGTGTTCCGCCTGACCGATCAGTCATACCGCTTCGCGAAGGGGTACAACGTCGGTATGAAGTGGCGCGAGTTTCGCGAGCAGCGCGACTATGACGAATACAAAAAGGAAGACCTGCGCGAGCATTTCTAGCGGGCGGGTGGCGATCAGCCGCCTTGTGCCTGCAGGATCATCTCGCCGCATCAACGCGGAGTAGCGCAATGACCGACCTCGCCGACGCACACAAGAAGCCGCTGGTTCAACTGCTGTTCAGCATCGCTGATGACAAACTGGTCCTCGGGCATCGGAACGCGGACTGGACCGGCCTGGGGCCGATCCTTGAAGAGGACATCGCGTTCTCGGCGCTCGCGCAGGACGATATCGCCCACGCCGGCGCGATCTACGGACTGATCGCCGACATCACCGGCGGGGACGCGGACCATCTCGCGTACGGCCGGACCGCCAACACGTACCGCTGCTGCGACCTTGTCGAACTCAACGACGAGTTTGATTGGGCGGTCGCGGTCGTCCGCCAGTTCTTCTGCGATCACTTTGAGCACCTACGGCTGCGACGGCTCTCGCGCTCGAATTGGACGAAGCTCCGCCAGCTCGCTTCACGCATGCTCGCCGAGGAGAATCTCGCGATCGGACATGCGGATCAATGGATCGTGCGCCTGGCGAAGTCCACGAGTGAGGCCCGCGGCCGGATTCAACACGCCGTCACGAAGCTCGCGCCGCTCACGCCGTCGCTCTTTGAGCCGACCGAGGGCATGGCCGACCTTGAGGCCGCCGGTGTGTACCCGCCGCTGGAAGCGCCGATGTTTGACGCATGGGAGTCGATGATCGCGAATGTCATCGACGAGACCGGCCTGCGGGCGGAGTTTCGCGCTCCGGCAAAAGACTATGTCGGCGGCCGCCATGGCAAACACTCGGCTGATTTCGCCGCCATGTTGTCGGAAATGACCGAGGTTTATCGCGAGGAGCCCGCGGCACAGTGGTAGCGGCGAAGCCGACAGTCGATTCGATTCGCGCGATTCTCGGGACCGTCATCGACCCTGAGATGCCGATCGACATCGTCAACCTCGGCCTGGTGCACGATGTCCGCGTCGTAAGCGGTGACGATGGCGCCCGCGCCGAGATTGACCTGATTCCGACTTTCATCGGCTGTCCGGCATTGGACATGATTCGCGACGACGTGCGCAAGCGCGTCACCAAAGCGCCCGGCGTCGTCGAAGTCGCGGTTCGTTTCCTGAACGACCCGCCTTGGAGCATCGAGCGCATCACGCCCGCAGGCCGCGAAGCGCTGCGGGAATTCGGCGTAACGACGCCGGAGCGTGGCGGCGCCCCGCGGCCGACGCCCCTGACCATCGCGGGAAACATCGCCGCGCCGGTCGGCGTGGGTGAACGACCGGCGTGCCCGTTCTGCGGCTCGGCGAAAACGCGGATGGAAAGCGCCTTCGGGCCGACCCGCTGCAAAATGATCTTCTACTGCGACGCCTGCAAGAACTCGTTTGAGCACCTCAAGCCGATCTGAACGGCGGTTATTCGCCCGGTTTTGTGGTATGGCGTCGTCTCCCCTAGACTGTGCCGGATCGGCGGTCGCGGATCGGCCGGGGCCGGCGCTTGGCGCATATTTCTCGACCGAAAGATCATCCGCATGAGGCGTTTGCCGCGACTCCGCTTGTCATTTGGCCGCTCTACCGTTCTTGGCGCCATAGTGTGCAGTTTGGCGATGCTGACGCCGGCCACGCGCGCTCAGGCCAATACGCCCGAACTTTCGTCGGCCGTTCGCGAGCAGGCCGAACACCTGCGCGAGGAAATGCGCCAGATGGTGTTGCTCGCGCGTGATCACGTTTTTCCCGCGCTCGTGAACATCCGCGTCACCACCGTGAACTACTGGGGCGGCAAGCAGATTAAAGGCCGCAGCGTGGGCTCGGGCACGATCATCACGCCCGAGGGCCACATTCTGACGAACTATCACGTCGTCGATCGCGGCCAGAAGTTCGTCTGTGTGCTGGCGGACAAACAGGAGATCGAGGCGACGCTCGTCGGCGAAGACCCGCTGACGGACCTCGCCGTGCTGAAGCTCGATTTCGACAAGTACAAGGGCAATCCGTTCGAACTGCCGGTCGCGCACTTCGGCGATTCTTCCGAAGTCGAAATCGGCGATACCGTGATGGCGATGGGCAGCCCGCTCGCGCTGTCGCGCTCTGTCACGCTCGGCATTGTCTCTAATGTCGAACGCATGCTGGCCGGCTCAGACGACACCGCCGGCGAAATGGACATCAGCGGCGAGCGCACCGGCATTTTCAATCGCTGGATTCAACACGACGCCGCCATCAATCCCGGTAACAGCGGCGGCCCGCTCGTGAACCTCCGCGGCGAGATCATCGGCATCAACACGCGCGGCAATAACGCCGGCGGCGGCGACATGGGATTCGCGATTCCGTCGAACATCGCGCGCGATGTCGCCGAAAAGCTGATCAAGTTCGGCGAGGCCCCGCGCAGCTATTACGGCTTCAGCTTGAAGGCCATCAAGAACACGGGCCTCGATCGCGGCGTGCTGGTCGACGGCTTGATTACCGAGGCGCCCGCCTCTGCGGCGGGGATTCGCGCCGGCGACGTCATTGTCGCGATCGACGGCGAGCCGATCACGGTCGAATATGCCGAGCAGATTCCGCCGTTGCTCAAGTCACTCGCGGATCGGCCGATCGGGGCGGCGGTTGTGTTTGATATCGAGCGCGACGGCGAGAAGCTGACAATCACGGTCGAAACTGAAAAGCAGGAGCGCGATCGCGGCGACGAAGCCGCCTTCCCCGCATGGGGCATAACGGCGGGGCGCATCACGAAGCAGATGGCCCATCAATGGCAGTTGCCGGGCGGAATCGAAGGCGCCTTCGTCAGCAGTGTGCGCCGCGGCAGCCCGGCCCAGATCGCCGAGCCGCCGCTCGAACCGGGCCATGTGATTCGCGCGATCGACGGCAAGCCGATCAATACGCTGGCCGACCTTGTCGCCGAGTACGATCGCGTGATGGAGGCGGACGACCTGCCGGAGTATCTGCTGGTTGAGTTTGATCAGGGCCGCGAGCGTCAGTTGACACTGCTTAAGCCGAAGCCGGATAAAGACCGCGATCCCCCGCGTGAGTTGCCGAAGGCATGGATCGGCGTTGCGACGCAGCCGGTGTTCCCTAAACTCGCCAAGCGCATGGGCGACGCGGACAAGCTCGGCTTCCGCGTGACGCGCGTATACCCGGGCACGACGGCCGCCGTCGCCGGTTTGCAGGTAGGTGACCTGATCACGGCGATGGACGACACCGAGTTTCGACCGAGCCGTATTGAGGATTCCGGCGTGTTTCAGCGCGCTGTCCGCAAGCTGGACTACGGCGATGCCGTCAAGCTGCACGTCTGGCGCGGCGACAAGCAGCTTGAAATCCCGGTTGAGCTTGAGCGGACGCGCGTCGCGCCCGCCGAAGCGCATATTGATCGCAATCCGTGGTTTGAACTGACTGTGCGCGAAATGACGTTCTTTGATCAGGATCGTAACGACTGGGATGAGAACGTTCGCGGTGTCATCGTGCTCGGCGTCGAATCCGCCGGCTGGGCCGCGAACGCCGGCCTTACGCCTGGCGACCTGATCGAGCGGATCAATGACGACGAGATTGATGACCTGAACGGTTATCGACAGGTGATGGACCGCATCTTCGCGGAACAGCCCGAGCGTGTCGTGTTTGTCGTTCGTCGCGGCGTCGCGTCGACTTATCTCTTCGCACAGCCTGATTGGCGTCCCAACAAGGACGTTTCTGAAGCGCCGGATTCCGCCGACTCGGGCGCTCCGGAATAGCCGAGTCCGAAACCCCATCCAACGAAGTGAGGAACAAATGACCGTCCGCAACCTGTCACGCGTCTCAGCCTGTTTCGCCGCCATGGCGCTCATCGGCCAGACCTTTGCCGCCGATCTCGCCTCGCTCGTAGAGCAGAAGGCCAAGGCGCTTGTCCGCATCCGGTTTGTTCAAAAAACCACCGCGCCGCAGGGCGAGCGCGAAGCCGAGCGCGAGATCCCTGGAGTCATGATCGATCCGACCGGAATTGTCGTGACGTCCAATACGGCCTCGGGCGGTATCAACGCGTTCATGAAGCAGTTGCAGATTCAAACGAACGTATCGCAGATCAAGGTCTTCATCGGCGACGACGAAGAAGGCCTCGACGCCGACAAAATGCCGCACGACAGCGATCGCGATCTGGTGTGGATCAAGATTCGGGAACCGGGCGATCGCAAGTTTGATTTCGTCGACCTGTCCGGCGCGGTCGAGCCGAAGATTGGCGACGAGTTGTTCACTGTCAGTCTGATGAGCAAGTTCTACGGCCTTGTGCCGGTGGTGAAAATCGGACAACTCGGCGGTATGGCGACCAAGCCGCGCAAGCTTTTCATCCCGACCAACATGGGCGAAGGGCAGACTGAACTCGGCGCCGCCGTGTTCGCGCGCGATGGCAGCGTAGTCGGGTTGCTGGTTCTGCAGATGCCGGATAGCGACGACGCCACGGCGATGCAGGAGGACATCGCGCTGCTGATTCTCCCGGCGGCCGACGTCGCCAAGGCCACGCAGCGCTCGCGCGAGGCCGCCGCCGCCGCGCCGCCGGCGCCGGTCGAGGAAAAGCCGGCTGACGAAAAGCCGGCCGACGCGACACAGCCGTAACGCTGGCGAAACCCGGCTCCGGCGCCGTAGCATGCCGCGATTCTGGTTATGCCGCGCGGCTCATATCGCCCGCCGCGCCGTGAAGGAGTGATCATGTCGCAAGCCGGCGTCTCCGCGGAGCCGCGGACCGAGCAGTCCCTGCTGCTGATGATTCGCCTGTCGGTGATGATGTTTCTGCAGTACGCAGTATGGGGCGCGTGGCTGCCGGTCGCCGGCAAGTTTCTCGGTTCCCCGGCGGGCGAGGGCGGCCTCGGCTTCACCGAGCCGCAGATCGGTATGTTGCTCGGCCTCGCGGGCTCGATCGGCGCGGTCACCGCGCCGTTTATCGCCGGCCAGTTTGCGGATCGGTACTTCCGCACCGAGCGTTTCTTGGCGACGCTGCTGCTGATCGGGGCAGGACTCAAGTGGTTCACAGCCACGCAGACCAGCTACACCGCATGGCTGTGGCTGAGCATTGCATACAGCATTGTGTACATGCCGACACTGGCGCTCTCGAACTCGCTAGCGTTTTCGCACATTCGCGACGCCGACAAGCAGTTTCCGCTCATCCGCGTGTGGGGCACGATCGGCTGGATTGCGGCGAGTTGGGCGTTTCCGCTGTTCTGGCTACTCAGCAATGTGCACGCGCAGGCGATGCCGCCTTTTTATGCTGGCGACCAGGTCGCCGGCGCTACGGGCCGCCTGGTGGATGCCCTCAAGTTCTCGGCGTGCATTTCGTTGTTCTATTCGATCTACTGCCTGACGCTGCCGGCGACGCCGCCGAAGCGAGACGCCGTTCAGAAGTTCGCTTTCATTCGCGCGTTTCAGTTGTTCCGCTTCCCGTCGTTTACCGCGCTTGTCGTCGCCAGTCTCGCGGTCGCCGCCATCCACCAGATTTACTTCATTCAGGCCGGCAAGTTCCTGACCGCGCCTGAAGTCGGTCTGCTTGATTCCCAGATTCAACCCGCCATGACACTCGCCCAGTTCGCCGAAATCGCCGTGATGGCGTGTCTCGGATGGATGCTGTCCAAGCTCGGCTTCCGCAAGATCATCATTCTCGGCGCGCTGGCGTACTTCGCCCGCTACGCGATCTGGGGCACGGTCAGCCTGCCGGCGAGTGTGCTCGTCGCCAGCCAGTTCTTGCACGGCATCTGTTACGCCTGCTTCTTCGCCGCCGGGTTTATCTATGTCGATCGCCTGGCCCCGCCGGACGCGCGGCATTCCGCCCAGACCGTGTTCGGCATCATCATCCTCGGCGGTGGCCCGGTGCTCGGCGGCTGGCTGTCGGGGCAGCTCGGCGAGCAGTTCACGCCGACCGGCGGGACACTGGATTTCCAGAAGCTGTGGTATGTGCTGTCGGCGATCGGCCTGGCGACCGCCGCTTTCCTGATGGTCTGGTTCTGGGACGAGTCGAAAATGTGCGTCGCCGACGGCTGCGAATCCCGCCCGCGCGGGCGGTATTGCAAAGTGTGCGGCGCGGATCAATGGGTGACGCAGGGAACGCCGTAGGAGGGGCCGGGAGTAGCAGGCCAACGCGAAGTAGGCTGGCGCTGAGCAAGCGAAGCCCAGCGTTGGACTGAACGGGTCGGGTGGCATGCTCTCGGCGCAGCCGTGAGCATGGGTTGGCGTAGAAGCGACAAGCTATGAAAAACCCTCGGAGTCCGCGAGCGGGAGTCTTTGCCCGCGCGGGGACACCTGCCGCCCGTGACACATGCTTACGCCTTCGGCGAAAGCACGCCACCCATCCGACGATCGGCGTCGTTTGCGAAAACGCAGCGGCTTGCCGGAACGTATCATCCCCGCGCAAAGCATGCTTGCGGCTGCGCCGAAAGCATGGCACACGACGGGCTCAGCGTCCTCGGGAACTCGGCGCGCCATGGAGGGCGCGCCCATGGCCGTCGGCTATTTCTTCACTCTCGCCGGCGCCGCCGACTCGTCCGTGTGTTCGGCCGAGTCGTCCTCTGCCCGCGGGTTTGCCACTGGGGCATTGATCACGCGCGGCGGGGCGGAATCGGACATGTCCTCCGGCTCATCCGAGAGCCACTCCAGGACGCTGTCCTCCAAGCTGCGGTCCTTCGGCTGAGGGACCTTGAACTTGGCCCCGCACTTCTTGCAGCGGGCCATTCTGCCCTGTGACTCCACCGGCAGCCGGTACTTGGCGCCGCACGCGTCACACGCGCATTTGATCGTATCGCTCACCGCTCAACCCCTTTCGCGTCGCCTCGTCGCGCAAAGGGACACCATCGAGCCCGGAAAACCTCATTTCCGAGCCGCAAACCGATCTCCAATGTCGGCTGATGGAATACAACACGTATGAACGGAATGAGACCCATGTTTCTGAGTCATCGGGTGTCAGCCTTTCGCCCGATACCAAGAGCCTAACGCGCAGACCTTGCCCGTTCAATCAAAACTTGAAATTCGCGGAACCTGTTTGGCTAGGCGCGGGCCCATTCCGCGCAGTTTGCGCAGACCGCCAACTTGCCCCAATCTGCCACAGCATGTCGAGATCGCAGATCGGCCAACCCCTTACCGGACCACAGCTTCAGGAGCGATTCCGTCCGCCAATCGCCGATCGGCTGGCGCGCCCGATAGTCCTGGTCGCAGGAAACAACCGCGCCGTCGGCGTGGAGGCACAGGCGGGTGTGCAGCCGGCGGCATGGGCCGCGATTGAGCGGCGCAAGTGGTAGCAGCGTGTCGGATTCGAGCGCGCCGCCGAAGGTCGAACGCCCGCGAATGACCGCGCCGCCGAGTTGCTGGACCCAATGTGTGTAGAACGTCTCGATTTCGCCGAAATTGGCAGCGCAGCGCCGCAAACTCGGCAGCAATATCGGTTGCGCGCTGACCTGCGCGCGGCGGCGCTCCTGAATCGCGCTCATCGCCGACACGACGCGCTCAAAGCCGTCAACGCCGTGGAGTTTCTCGTAGGTCGCGCGGGAGTGCGCGTCGATCTCGATTTCGACGAGGTCGACGTGGCTTTCGAAAAGCGCGTTGATGGCGCTTTCAGGCGCGTCGAGCAGCGTCGTGCGGACGGCGATGCCGAACACGCCGGCGTTACGCGCTTGCGCGACAATCTCATCAAATCGCGGATGGCGGAGCGGGTCGCCGTGACCGCCGATGTAGAGCAGCCGGTCGTCCCATTGGGCGGTTTCTGCGAACAGGCGCGACAGGGTGTCGAAGTCGTCGAGTTCACGCGGGGCCATGTCAGTCGGGCGGAATAACGACGTCGCGTGTGGCGTGTGGGTGGTGAGTTCGAGTTCGATTTCATCGGGAACTGGGGATTTGTGGCTCGCCCGATCGCGCCAGGCGCGACACAGCGCTGCCGCGTCGATGTCGTCGCCGTGCTGCCGATACGCCGCCTCCAGGAACTCGATTGATCTGCGGTTGTCCGGGAGCATGCGCCCATGCGTTTGGGCGACGTCGCGCGATGCGCGATAGCAGACATCGCGCATCACCGGGTCATGTCGCGGCGTTTCGGGACGATAGGCCAGTGACAGGCCGAACGTCATCTGGTCGCGGGCCAGCGTTTCGACGGTCGGCGCGCGCAGCAGCAGGGGGGTGAGTCCGGGCGGCGCCTGCGTGAAGACGAATGGCGTTTCCTGCGGATTGCCGGCGGCGTGGTCCAGCATGGCGGAACTGATCGCCGGATCGAGCGCGGACTGATGCGCGTCGAGGACCATGGCCAATTCCGCTTCATGTCGCGCCATCGGGTGGGCGACGCAGCGCACGTCGAGGAACTCGTCAAACCACGTTGTGCCCAGCGGCGTGCCACGCCATGCGCCGATGCCCCACTTTCGCGCGGAACGGATCAGTGGGCCGCGCGGGCGAACGCCGTCATCGACGGGCATGACTTCAAACGCGCCACTAAGGTCGTAGTCGTTCAGGCAGCGTTCCGCGATTCCGCGATCTCGCGGCTGAATGACGATGACGCGCGCGGCGAGGCCGTCGATGCGCGCGACGCGACGCAGCGTCCGCGCGAAGACCGGCCGCCCCGCGATATGGTCCGACAATCGCGACGGCCCGCCGAGCAGGTTTTGGGTGAAGTCCGCGAGGATAACGGCGATCGGTTTCATGGAATCAGACCTCGCACGCGGTCGATCGCGACAGGGAAGACGCGTTCGAGAAAGGCGCAGCCGTCCTGAAACGCGGTCACGAAATCGATGTCGCGGCGCAGGCGACGGCGCGCGGTTTCGGCTGTCTCGACAGACTGCGCGCCGATTCGTCGATCCGCCGAGTAACGCCGCAACTCGGCCATCTGCGAGACCTCGACAACGAGGTGATACAAGTCGTTGTAGCGGGTGATTCGAATACGCAGGTCATCGACGCGCGCGATCAGGCGGTTGAACTCGCGCGGCCGATCGACGCGTTCGACGAGTTGCTGGAGCAGACCGCGCATTTCGTTGGCGATCGCGCTGACTTCGCGCAGCTCACGCATGCGGGTTTCGAGCGCCCCGGCGACGGCGGTCGCGCTTTGCGACGCCATTTCCGCGGCGGCGCCGCTACCCGACTCGAAAAGGCCATTTGGCAGCGGATCCTTGCAGAATCGCTCGACCGCTTCATCGAACGACATCACATCCATCCCCGCAATCCGCATGCCGGATTCGCACGCGTGAATCACTCGGCGCGATGAGCGCTGAAAGTCGCCGTGAAACTGCTCCGCGTAAGAGAAAAGCTGCTCGTCCGTATAAACCTCGCGGTCGTTTACGTCACGCACGCGGCGCAGAATCGGGCGATTGCGGAGAATCCGCTCAAACTGTTTCATCTCGATCGTCTGAAAGCGGCTCATCTCCGGCGACCACATGTCTTCGATCGGCGTGCCGGGCAAATAGAACAGCCCGTCGGCGTAGCACAGGTCCTGCCCGAGAAAGATGATCGGATCGCAGCCCAGGTGTTCGGCGAGGTAGAACGACAGGTGCGCGACCGTGCTGCCGGCCCGCAACGCCCCACGCGACGGCGTCGCCGAACCGAGCATGCGCTTCAGGGCGCCGTGCGCGAGCACGCGTTTTCGACCCGGATAGAGATCGAGCACGCGCGGCGTGGCCTTGGGCTCGGCGATGAGTTGGCAGTCGCCGACGTCCGTTACGCCCTCGAAGAAGTCCGCCGACGCTTCGTGATAATCGAGACTGGTGACGAAATGCGGCCGAACGCCGAGCGACAGCAGCAGTTTGAAGACTGTCTGCACGCAGATGATCACAGCGTGATCCTGCACTTCGCGCAGGCGGGCGGCATGGCGCGCCAGCGACGGCCCCGCCGCCACGACGAAAGCGGGTTTGCCGCCGGCGATGCCCGCGAGCGCCTCGACGCCGTCGTCGGCGATCAAATGCGGGAGATTGGTGAACACATTCTGGATCGTGACGCGCGACGTTTTCAGCAGCGTGACGAGTTGCATCTTCGCGTATGACACGAAGTCGGCGAGGAGTTTCTGCGACTCGACGAAGAATGCGGCATGGTAGCGCTGCGTGTACGGCGCCGTGATAAACGCCACGCCGAGCATCAGGTCGGCGTAGCAGCGGCTCAGACGCTCATGAAAATGAGCCTTGTCGGCCGTTGTCAGGAAAAACACGCGGCCATCGCGGATCGGCGCCGACAGGTCGACGACTGACAGCGTCGCCTTTATGAGTGTCAGGTCGTCTTCGGCGATCATGAAAACGGGCTTATCAAAACGGCGTTCGATCTCGGCGGCCTGATAGCCGAGCCCGAGGCCGAGCAGGAAGAACGTCGGATTGTCTGGCTCGCCGATCGCGGCGACGGCGTCCTCGGCCTGTTTGCGCGGCTGATAGCGGCTGTTCAGGCACAGCGGGCGGCCGTCGTCGGCGGGGCGTGTGATGGCGAACCCGCCGTCGCGGGCGGGCTCGAGGTCGCCCACTTCGGCGAAGGGGATGGCGTCGAGTTGGGCGGCGAGGTCGGGGTCGGCGCTGAAAAGCGCGGCGAGATTGGCCACCCAGGTCCGGCGGGCCTGATCCAGATCAAACTCGGGTTGGGCGACGATCACACAGACTTCATCGGGGGGTGGAAATGGCCGGGCCGAGCGAAGGGCAACTTTTGCGCGGAAGCGAGGACGGCGAGCCGTCGCCGGTGTTGGCCGCGCCATCGCACAATAACCCGCCAACTGATCGGTGGCGCCGACTCATGCCTACGCCGCCGCCGAAGGCATGTCACAAACCCAGAATCAGATTCGCCTCAGGACTTCGAAGCTCCCATAGTCGCCAATGTAAAGCCGCCAGCAGTCTTTATCGATAGCCACGTTCCCACAGCCGCACCCGATGCTGCGGGCGGGTAGTGACGGAATCGTGCCTCCGCATAACTTGCACCGATAGACCAGGTCACGGTCCTTCGGAACCAGCGACGTGTTCGCATAGTTGTCTCCGACCAACTCGTAATCAGGCTTTGTCATTGGCTCGCCTCAACAAACCGCTGTGCCAGCTGTGACGCACCTTAGGCATGCTTACCGCTGCGCCGAAGCATGGCGCGCGTGCGCTTCTTTGTGCCTAAGGCACCATCACGCGAATCGGCAACACAAACCCCATGCGCCGCCCGTCGCGTTCGAGGGTCAGGCGGAGCGGGTCGCTGAAGCCGAGCAGCATTCGCAATTGGCTGCGCGGGATCAGGGTCGGGTCGATGCCGTCGACTTGAATCACGCGGTCGCCGATGTGGACGCCGGCCTGATCCGCCGGGCTGCCCGGGACGACGTCGGCGATGCGCCAGATGTCGCCGCGCAGCTCCAGCGACACGCCGGACATGCGGATCGGCTCGCTGCCGATCGCCAAACCGGCGGCGGCATCCGCGGCGTCTTTGGCTTCAAAAAAGGCTTGGCCGGTGCGCTGATCGAGCGTGACGCGAAAACGCCGCATCACCTCCGCGCCGATGGTCACAAAAGGCTCATCGCATGACACGATCGGGTCGGCAAAGGCATGCGGACCGAGGCGCACGGTTCCGGCAAGTCGGCCGGTGCGCTGGCGAAACGTGCGCGTCATCGATGTCGCGAGGCGCAGCGGCACGGGGCCGAAGCGGAATTCCGAATCACTCAGCCGGCTGGCGGGGATGTTGAAGCCGTCTTCTGCGCCGGTGTCGATGATGGCCAGCATCTGGCGGCCGTTCACGTCGATCCGCGTCTCCGCGACGCTGCTGGCTCGCGACAGGCGCACCGCGGCCCCTTCCGCGGGCGGTTCGCCGCCGAGCAGCACGAGTTCGCCGGGGTAGTCGACCGTCAGCGCGCATTCGCGAAACACGGCAAAGCCGATGAGCCCGGCGATCGGGCGATCGGCGATACGACCGCCACCGATGACGGGGGAGACGACGGCGTCAAAGTCGCGAAACACCGCCGAGCCGAGCTTGAGTTCGCGGACGCGCGCGACGCCGACCTGGCGCCGCCGGCCGCTGGCGTCTGTCGAGAAAACGCGGCTGGCGCGCGGGCGGAGGTCCGCTTCGCGAGCGATTTCGGGGCTGATGAACAGGGCGCTGGCGCCGGTATCAAGCACAAACGCGTAGGGTCCATGCCCGTTCAGTGTCGCCTCGACGAAGTAGTGATTGCCGACGCGCTCAGACACGATCGGCGTCATTCGAGCGGCGACGACCGTCTCTTGCGGGTGAAAGCGCACCGCGCCGCTGACGCAGCCGCTGATGATCAGCAGCAACGGTGTCGTCAGACGGATTGTCAGTCGGGCGATGGCCCGAGATTGACGTGACATTCGTGACCCTGCGCGCAGGAAACCCACCAGGACACGACATTATATCGTGGCGGCAAGGCGTGAAACGGCGATTGGCGGATTTGCCCGTCCAGTATGGGCGTCAGTCGATGCGCTCAGCGGCGGCGCGGACCATCGCGTTGTCGTCGCGTTTGAGCGCTTCGATGACCGCCGGCTCGCGCAGGGCGGGCGATTGGCGCATCGTCTCAGCGACGAAGTAGCGCGCCCACCACGCCTCGTGATCGGCGAGGATCCGCAGTTGCGCCTGGGCTTCGGGCATGGCGGTCGTGTTCGGCAGGAAGCCATGCCGCCAGCGCCACAGGTTCTCGTCGACGGCGCGTTCGGCCCACAGGATTACGCGGAGTTCGGCGGGATCGCGCACTTGATGAGCGCGCATCATCGTCAACAGGGCGACGCCGGGATCGGATTCGTACATCAGGCGGACGAGATTCTCGGGGAGCGGGCGGTCTTCGCGAGTGTCGTCTTCAAGGATCGCGCGATACGTTGTGAAGTCCGGTCCGCGGCTGGCCGAGCGGTCTTCCGTTTCCTGCGCGATGCTCCGCGCGAGACGGGCTGTTTTGTCACCCGCGTCGTAGAGGATCGGGATCATGGCCACGACTTTCTGTCGGGCATCGAGCTTGAGCGCCGCAAAAGCGGCCCGAGCCGCGGCGCGGTCCCGTTCGGTGGCGGCGTGCGCGATTGCGAAAACAACTTCGCGCGCGACGACATCGGCGCCGAACTCCTTGGTTACCGCTTGAATCTCGGTCGAGATGTCGCCCATCGTCTGAATGGCCGCGCTGACGCGGTCGCGGAGTTGCGAGCCAGAGGCGGGCGATTCGGTCTGAGCGATCGCGATCGGGGCCACTAGCACCGCCACGCCGAGTATCGCCGCAACGAACTTCGTTGTCGTGAGATTGCGCATTTGTCGCGTTCCTTCCAGCATCACGGCGCCATCACGCCGCCAAGATCCAGTTCAATCGCCGATCGCACCTGCACATAGTCATCAACTGTGAAATGCGTCGAATTCGCGCCCCATGGCGTCGTTTCAACATCCAACCCGGTCGGCGGGGGATTTGAATTCGGCACCGGCCCGCCGTCCAGGAAAAAGTCCTCAAGCAACGTGCCATGTTGATAGTGGTTGAGGTGATACAACACGCTCAGCGGCCGGCGAAGTTCCTGCTGCACGTCGATGTCAGAGTCGTTCTCAACTGAATCGGCGTATGACGTGAATCGAATCTCGAACATGCCGATGCCCGCGCGGTTCACGTCCAGGCGTTCCGCCAGATCGTAGGTCGAGCCGCCGCCGTGGCTGTAGCCGTATATGGCGACTTCGCTGACCTGCCGATGCTGAATCGCGTCGACAATCGCGTCATAGACGGCGCCCGAGCCGTTCGGGCTGACGTTGTCTTCATCAAACTGGAGCACGTCAAAGCCGCGTTGATAGAGCGCTTCGGCGACGACGTACGTTCCCGAGTTGGCGACTGCCGGCGTAGTCGGAACTTGATCTTCGCCACCCAACGCCGTAACGATCGAGCGGAACGTGTGAAAGCGGAGCGAGTCGAGCGTCTCGCCAGAGGGCTTGCCCAGCGACAATGTCGCTTGGCCGTGTGCCGCGGCCGACCATTCGACCCACAGCGTAGTTTGCCCGGGCAGCGCGGCTTCGTCGCTCATGAACGCGACTTGGGTACCGGGCGTCTTGCCGCGTGTGGTCCAGACGGAGAGTGAATTCGCGCTTCGCCGCAATCGCAGCGGCGCGCCGGGCGGCGACACGCTGACGGTGACTTCAATCAGATCGTCTTCACCTGCGGGGTCCGCGTCGCCGGGGTTGTTGATGCGAATGCCAGGGCCGCGTTCGGCGTCTTCCTCGTCGCCATCCGCCACGGCCGTCCGCAGGTATGGGGCGTAGCCCGTCCCGAACTGTGGGCGGTATGCGGTCAGCGTGCCGGTCGCGTCGTTCGGCTCGTTGGGGTCGATGAAGGGGCCACAATCGCGTCCGAAGACGGCCAACGCCCCGGCCAGGTCAGAGAGCTCGATGGCGCCGCTGTCGTCGAAATCCGCATCGGCGAGGTAAGCCGCATCGCCAGTCGTGGCGCCAAAGGCGCCGAGGAACCCCGCGAGATCACTGAGATCGATCAGGCAGTCGCCGTTAAGGTCGCCTTTTTCACAGCCCGTCTGGGCGCAGTCGGCCAGCGCCAAGCCGCCCACAGGGGCCGCGGCGATCAAGGCCAAGAGTACGTATGTTTTTCGCAATTTCCGCTCCGTTGGAACTGAATGCCGCTAAGACCCCCACGATGACGAGGCCATTCGGCAAAGTCAACGCCGGATAACGGGGTGGCCCAGGGGGGCCCGCGGCAGCGAATTCGGCGCATTCCGGCGGTCCGCCCTTTTCTCGGTCCGCGGAATCGGCCATCATCTACGATTCATCAGAAACCGCGTTCAGTCACGGGGAGAGGCCATGTCGCGCCATTCGATTGAGAATCCTATGGGAATGTCACGCCGCGAGTTTGTCCGCACGGCGGCGCTGGCGGGCGCCGGGTTATTGGCCACCGGCCCGAGCTGGGCGCAGGACCTCCAAGGCGCTCCGGCCAAGAGCGGCGGCTCGTCGGCCAATGATCTGCGGATCGCGATCATCGGGGCCGGCAGTCAGGGCCGTTTCCTGATGACGCAGACGTTAAAGATCCCGGGGTTGCGATATGTCGCGGTGTGCGACGCATGGCCGTATCACCAGCGCTACGGGGCCAATATTCTGAAGAAGTACGACCAGATCGTGAACGTCTACGACGATTACCGCGAGATGTTGTCGAAGGAGAAGGACCTCGACGCGGTAATCGTGGCGACGCCCGACTGGATGCACGCGGAGCATGCCAACGCCTGCCTGAACGCCGGCGCGCATGTTTACTGCGAAAAAGAGATGTCGAACACGGTGGAAGGCGCGCGGAGCATGGTGGAGACGGCCCGCAAAACCGGCAAGCTGTTGCAGATCGGCCATCAGCGCCGCAGCAGCCCGCGCTACTGGCATTCGATCAAGATGATCGACAAGGACAAGGTGCTCGGCCGCATCACGCACTGCTACGGCCAGTGGAACCGGGCGCAGCTGCTCGAGCAGGGCTGGCCGAAGGGCGAGGAGATGGCGGACGACGCCCTGAAGCGCTTCGGCTACGACAACATGGACCAGTTCCGCAATTGGCGCTGGTACCGGCGGTTTTCCGGCGGCCCGCTGGCGGACCTCGGCTCACACCAGATCGATATCTTCAACTGGATATTGAAGGCCACGCCGACCGCGGTTCTCGGTAGCGGCGGCTTGGACTATTACACGGAGCAGACCGGCCGTGACTGGTATGACAACGCCATGACGATCTACGAGTATCGCACGGCGCTCGGCCCGGTTCGCGCGTTCTACCAGGTGCTCAATACGACGAGCTACGGCGGGTTTTACGAGCAGTTCATGGGCGACCAGGGCACGCTGCAGATCTCCGACGACGGCAAGACCGGCTATGTTTTCCGCGAAGTCACCGCCAAGCGGCGCGAGTGGGAGGACGAAGCGGACAAGATCGAGAAGCTCGGGCGCGACGCGATCGAACTCAAGATCGGCGAGACGTTGGCGTCTGACGGCAAGAAAGACCCCGAAGGGCAGAAGCTGTTAGCCGAGTCGATGAAAGACTCGCGCCTGCTGCATCTCGAGAATTTCTTCCGCACCGTGCGCGGCGAAGATAAGTTGAATTGCCCGGCCGAGGTTGGCTACGAAACAGCGGTCACCGTGCTGAAGGCAAATCGCGCAATTGACGACGGCGTCCGCGTGACGTTTGAGTCGAGCGAATTCACTTGCTGATGCGCGGCTTCGCGGTCGCGGCTTGCTGTATGGCCTGCTGCGCGGCGGCGCTCGGAGAAGCCGGCGCCGAGCAGGCGCTGTTGCAGGCGAATTCGCCGAGCGATTACGTCCATCGCATTACTTTGTATGACCAGGACGGCGCCGCGATCAATCCAGGCGATTTCCGACCAGCGCCGTATTCGCCTTCGATGACGTGTGGCAAGTGCCACGCCTATGAGACGATTTCCAACGGGTGGCATTTCAACGAGACAAAAAAAACGCAGCCGCCCGGTCGTCCGGGCGAGCCGTGGCTGCTGGCTGATCCCGAGACCGGCGCAACGCGCGCGATTTCCGGGCGCGGCTGGCCAGGGACAATCACGCCCGACGCCGCCGGTCTGAGCGATTTCGCGATGACGATTCGGTTCGGGCATCACTTTCCCGGCGGCGGATTTGGGTCGCCGACTGTCGAGAAAATCCGCTCGTCCGACGAGTTTCTGCGATGGGGCATCACGGGCCCGCTCGAAATCGACTGCATGTTCTGCCACAGCGCGGACAATACGCACGATCCGGCGGAGGCGGAGCGCCAGATCGGCAAGCAGAACTTTCGCTGGGCGCCAACGGCGGCGCTCGGATTAGGCGCGATTCGAGGGGAAGCGGCGAACACGCCGGATGACGTGGATCCGCTCGCGCCGCCCGATCCTGACTTTCCGGAGCGGGCGCTGCCGTATGTCGACTACGACAAGACGCGTTTCGACGCCGATGGCCGTGTTTTCTTCAATATCACGCGGCGGCCCAGCGCGCAGCGGTGCGAGTTCTGTCATGTCTCGCGCGATGTTTCGTCGGATGCGTCGCCGGAATGGTCGGCGGAGCGCGATGTGCATATCGCGTCGGGGATGACATGCGTGGATTGCCATCGCAACGGCATTGATCACGAGATCATTCGCGGCGATCCGGGCGAGGCGGAGCGCCGGCATGATCCGTCGCTGCGCGCGTTTACATGCGCGGGTTGTCATGGTGTTGACATTGATCGCGATACTCGCGCGATGTCGCGCGAAAGCGCGCCTTTGAGCGGGCGATTGGGCTCGCCGATCCCGCGCCATGCCGGCATTCCCGCGCTTCATTTCAGAACACTGACGTGCACGGCGTGTCACGCAGGACCGTGGCCGATGGAAACGCCGCGCCGCCTGCAGACGGCGCTGGCGCACGGACTTGGCGTTCCGACGCGCGATCGCACGCAGACGACGCCCCCCGAGATTCGCGGACCGGTATTCGCGCGCGATGAACAAGGTCGCATTGGGCCGTTTCGCGCGGCGCAGACCGAATCCGGCGACGTGCTGTGGCCGATCGCTCATAACGTCCGTCCGGCGCAGCAGGCGCTCGGCGCGCGCGGCTGCGTGGATTGCCATGCGAACGACGCCGCGCTGTTCTTCGGTTCGACGAAACTCGGCGGCAGCGGTGATGGTGATCGGATGTGGGCCAGCGCGCAGCTCGATCCGGCATTTGCGAAGCTGTGGAACGTGGCGTTTGCGTGGCGCGATCTGTTCAAATGGACGACACTCGCGACGCTGTTGGTGATAGCGGGCTTGTTATGTCGATATCTGCTGAGTCTCTTGGAAACGATCATGCCCGGCGCGAGGCGCTCCGCATGACACGCGTGTTGTTCGGGGTTTCTTTGTTGGCGTTGGCGGGGCTGGCCGCGACCGG